>CAZZNX010000004.1:0-49200 GCA_964655795.1 uncultured Leifsonia sp.
CATCGTCGGCCTCGGCGTCGAGGTCGTCGGTCTCGACTGCGCCATCGGCGATCTCGTGAGCCTCGGCCAGGACGATTACGGCCAGGACGCCGACGGCACGGCGCCGATCGAGGCCGAGGTCGTCGCGTCGACACGCAGCGGCATCCGCTGCATGCCGCTCGGACGCATGGCCGGCATCAGCGTGGGGACGCCCGTGCGCTCGCGCAACGAACCGGTGCGCGTCCCGACGGGAACGGGGCTCTTCGGCCGCGTGCTCGACGGACTCGGACGCCCCATCGACGGCAAGGGCCCACTGGATGCCGACGGCTACGTGTCGCTGCAGAATGAGGCGCCGTCGGCCATGCACAGGGCGCGCATCGACACGCCGCTGCAGCTCGGCGTGCGCGCCCTCGACACCCTCACCACGGTCGGCAAGGGCCAGCGGATGGGGCTCTTCGCGGGCTCCGGAGTCGGCAAGTCCTCGCTGCTCAGCATGATCGCCCGCGGCACCGACGCCCAGATCAGCGTCATCGCCCTGATCGGCGAGCGCGGCCGCGAGGTGCGCGAGTTCCTCGAGGACGACCTCGGTGCAGAGGGTCTTGCCCGCTCCATCGTGGTCGTGTCGACCTCGGACGAGCCGGCGCTCATGCGCCTGCGCGCCGCATTCGTCGCAACGCGCATCGCGGAGTCGTTCCGGGAGCGCGGCAATGACGTGATGCTCATGATGGATTCCCTCACTCGCGTCGCGATGGCACAGCGCGAGATCGGGCTCTCGGTGGGGGAGCCCCCGGCCACCCGCGGCTACCCGCCGTCGACCTTCTCCGTGCTCGCCCAGCTGCTCGAGCGCGCGGGAACGGCAGAACACGGCTCGGTCACCGGCATGTACACCGTTCTCGTCGATGGCGATGACCACAACGAGCCGATCGCGGATTCGGCCCGCTCCATCCTCGACGGCCACGTCGTACTCGACCGCAAGCTCGCCGTCGTCGGGCACTTCCCGTCGATCGACGCGCTCAGCTCCATCTCCCGCGTCGCGAGCAAGGTCACCCCGCCGGAACGCAGCGAGCAGGCCGCCGTGCTGCGCCGCGCACTCTCGGCTCGCCGCTCCGCGCAGGATCTGCTGGACGTCGGTGCCTACCGCCGCGGCACGAACCCCCTCGTCGACGCCGCGGTCGACCACGAGGGCGAGATCAACGCCTTTCTGCAGCAACGTATGACCGATCAATCAACCGCGGATGACGCCTGGGCCGAACTGGCCAGGCTGAGCAGACTGTTGGGAGCACGAGAATGACACGGAACTTCGCACTGGGTGGGCTGCTTCGTCTGCGCCGTCTGGAACAGGACCAGGCAGCGGGCGGCCTCGCCGCCGCCAACGCGGGAACGCGCGAGAGCGCGGCACGTGAGGCAGCGGCGCGCAGCGTGCTCAGCGAGTCGACGGTGGCCGCCGGCTCACTGGGCGCAATGCACGGCATCGCGGCCGCACGGGCCTCGTCTCGGAGCATGGTCGCAGAGCTCTCGGCGGTGACGGCCGAGCGTCGGCGCCGCGCAGAGGAAGCGCAGCAGGAGTATTCCGCCGCGCGGAAGAACACCCTCAGCCTCGAGAAGTTGGCGTTCCGCCACTCCGAGGCGGAGGCGCTGCTGGAGCTGCAGGCCGAGCAGATCGTGCTCGACGAGCTGGCTGGCACCGCATGGCAGCGCGGTGCTGAACAGCGCGGCTCAGAGGGGCGCGCTCGATGACGGCGATGGTCGAGATGATGGGCCGGGTGCAGAGCATCCAGGAGACCATCGACCAGCTCAGCGGCCTGTCGTCATCCCGTGCGACGCAGAAGACCGATGCCGGATCGGGGAGTTCCGCGACCGACTTCTCGAAGCTCCTCGGCACGGCACTCGGCACCACAGAAGGCGGCGCGGTGCAGGGCAGCGGCACGCAGGCCGGCGGCGTCACCGGGCAAGCGGTCACGGACGCGGCCATGAAGTACCTCGGCGTTCCCTACGTGTTCGGCGGTGAGGATGCCAGCGGAATGGACTGTTCAGGGCTCGTGCAGCGCGTGTACGCCGATCTCGGCATCGAGGTGCCGCGGCTCGTCTCCGGCCAGATGACGGCGGGCACCGAGGTGGCCTCCCTCGCGGAGGCCCAGCCGGGCGACCTGATCGTCACCGACAACGCCGAGCACATCGTGATCTACGCAGGAGACAACAAGGTGATCCATGCGCCATACGAGGGTCGAACGGTGAGTCACGTCGAGCGCTGGTTCGACGAGTCCGACATCGTCACGATCCGTCGCATCGTTCCGGCGAACACCGCTGGAACCAACGGAACGGCCGGCCTCGGCGCGACCGCCATTTCCCAGGCAGACCAGGCGGCTCTGAACGAGGCCATGCTCGCCATCGGCCGCTCCGCGATGTTCGGCGGTGCACAGTGAGCCTCCCGATGGCGGTTCTGACCGCACCCCCACGCTCCGCCGCAACGCCGTCCGGCTCCGCATCCGCCGGCTCCTCATCCTCCGATCGTGGTGCCGGCTTCGGCGCGGCTCTGGCGGCGGCCGGCTCCGAATCCGCTGCGACCGAGACCGCCACAGCGTTGACGCCGACGGACGTCGGCATCCCGGCATCCGGTGATGGCAGCGACGACGGCGCAGAGCCCCAGTCCGACGGCAGTGCACTGGCAGCGGTGCCGTCGCCCGCCGACACCCAGCGGCCGGCGACCGTCACGCCGTCCTGGGCTGCCTTCTCGGGATTCGCGTGGAACGCGAACGGTGCGGGCGCCCCCGCGGCTCCGGCTGCCGCAGGCACATCGGACCCAGCGATCCTCTCCGCAGCACACGACACCGCGAACGCCGGTGGCGTGGCCCCGGCGGTCACAGCCGCGGCACCCGCCGATACCGCCGTCGCCACCGCGGTCGCTGCCACCGTCACCGGCCCGGCCACCCGGGCCCGGGTCGACGCCGGAGCCCTGCAGCAGAACACGCCACTCGCCTCGAACCCTGTGCCGGATGGTGCGGTGCCGACAGTGCCGCAGCTCGATGCGGCGCAGCCTCTTCCGGCGCCGCAGGCTCCGATCGTCCCGACCGCGGCGACGACAGCCGGCACCGCGTCCACCGCTCCGGGCCTCGCCACACGGACCACGACGGCCGTGACACCGCCCGCGGTCGCAGCGGCGGCCCCGGCGGACGAGCCGGTGCCTGCCGAGGCTGCCCGTCCGAACGTGCTCCCGATCGGCGCCGCCCCGGCCGCTCAGAGCACCAGCCCAATCGCTGCAGCGCAGGCCCCGGCCCGGCCGGCGGCCGCTTCGCAGCACCCGCCGCTCGCGACACAGCTCGCCCGGCCCCTGCTCACGCTGGCCCACGCGGGGGACGGCAGTCACAGCATCACCATCACGGTGGCCCCTGACCGGCTCGGCCCGGTCACGGTGCAGGCTGTTGTGACGGGGGACCAGCTGCGGGTCGAACTGTTCGCTCCGACCGATCTCGCCCGTGACGCCGTGCGCGGCGTGCTCGGCGAGCTGCGCCGCGACCTCGCCGCAACAGGGATCCACGCGACCCTCGGCCTCTCCGCGGACGACGCGCCGGGCAGGCAAGGCCAGAGCTCCAACGGACAGAACCCGAACGGCCAGAACCCGAACGGCCAGAACCCGAACGGGCAGAACACGGCGTTGGGCCAGCCGGGCGGCCAGGGTGGGCGTGAACCGCGCCCTGGCGAGCAACCCCCAGCAGCCCCGCCCGGCACCGGACCAGGCGCCGACGCCACACAACCTGCCGGAACGGCGGCGAACCTGCCGCTCGGTGCGGCATCCGCCCACCCGCACATCGACCTGATCGCATAGAAGAGGACCCCGTGCCGATTGACCCCGTCGCAACCGCGAACACCGGCGGCATCTATGCCACCGCCCCCGTCAGAAACCCCAAGCAAGACATGGACGGCGACGTCTTCATGTCGCTGCTGATCACCCAGCTGCAGAACCAAGATCCGAGTTCGCCGATGGACACCTCCCAGATGATCCAGCAGACAACGCAGCTGGCGATGATGGAGAAGATGAACGAACTCGCCCTCACAAGCGGCGAGAACTTCTCGCTGCAGATGCGGGTGGCCGCGGCATCCCTCGTCGGCCAGCAGGTCACGTACGTGAATGCGGCGGGGGAGACCATCACCGGCATCGCCGACTCCGTGTCCTACGCCGGGGCGGTTCCCACCATCTCCATCGGGGGAAAGAACATCCCGCTCGACGTGATCGCGAGCGTCACCGCGCCGCCCGCTCCCGAAACGCCCGCTCCCGAAACCCCGCAGCCCGAAACGCCCGGCGCAGCCGCCGCCGTCTGATCGCCGACCCCTCCACCGAAAGGCTCACCAATGCTCCGCTCGCTCTACTCCGGAATCTCCGGTCTCCGTTCGCACCAGACCATGCTCGACGTCACGGGCAACAACATCGCCAACGTCAACACAACCGCCTTCAAGGGATCTGCCGTGCAGTTCCAGGACACGCTGTCGCAGCTCACGCAGGGCGCCGGCGGTCCGCAGGCGCAGACCGGTGGAACCAACCCGGCCCAGGTCGGCCTCGGCGTGCAGGTCGCCGGCATCTCGACCAACTTCACGCAGGGCTCGGCCCAGGCCACCGGGCGTGCGACCGACATGATGATCGCCGGCGACGGCTTCTTCGTGACGAGCATCGGCGGTGAGACGCGCTACACCCGAGCCGGCGCATTCGACCTCGACGCAGACGGCCGCCTCACCGCGCCAGACGGATCCCTCGTGCAGGGTTGGAATGCCGTCAACGGCCAGATCCCGACCGGTGGCGGCATCGGCAACATCCAGCTCCCGCTCAAGGGCGTGTCGCCGGCATCCGCAACGACCGCGGCCACCGTCGGCGGCAACCTGCCATCGGATGCCGCCAACGGCAGCGTTCTCGTGCGCGACGTCCCGGTCTACGGAGCAGACGGCAAGCCGGGCACGCTGACCCTCACCTTCACCAAGGCCGGCAACGACTGGACTGTCTCCGGCACCGATGGCGCCACGACGCAGACCGGGACGCTCACCTTCGCGAACGGCGTGCAGACCGGCGGAACGCTTCCCGCGATCGGCGGCATCACCGTCAACCTCTCCGGGGTCTCCGGCTACGCCACGCTCAGCACCGTCGCGATCGAGAGCCAGAACGGTCGTCAGGCCGGAACCCTCGAATCCTTCACGCTCTCCAAGGACGGCACGCTCGTCGGTCTGTTCAGCAACGGACAGAAGCAGCCGATCGCCCGCGTGGCCCTGGCCACCTTCGCCAACCCCGGCGGTCTCGAGAAGACCGGATCCTCCGGCTACCGCGCCACCGTCAACTCGGGCGGCGCGACGTACGGCGTCCCCGGCGGCGACGGCCTGGGCGTTCTGGCCGGCGGTCAGCTCGAGATGTCGAACGTCGACCTCTCGCAGGAGTTCACGAACCTGATCGTCGCCCAGCGCGGCTTCCAGGCGAACGCCCGCATCATCACCACCTCCGACGAGGTGCTGCAGGAGCTCACCAACCTCAAGCGCTAACGCTGCGGGAGGCCATCGTGCCGACGGGAGGCCAGAATCACTGATTCTGGCCTCCCGTCCTGCCTAAAGCCTCCGCGCTCCCTGCTGGTCTCAGCCGATGGGCTCGAACTCGTTCAGCGTCCAGCTCTGGTCGAACCACGGCTCCAGCGGACCGTAGGCGCGGAACAGCGGGAACCACGATTTGCCCGGCAGGGTCTCGATCCAGTTCGACTCCTTGCCCTCCGGTGCGGTCGGGCCGAAGTAGAGGTCGTACGAGCCGTCGGCATTCGCTTGCAGGGTTCCGCTGTTGCTGGCCAGGGCCGGGTACGGCGTCGACGGCACGACGAGCAGTGAACGGGTCTGGGTGTCGTAGATGTCGATCGCCCAGAAGTTCTTCGCCGGCTGGTCCGCGTCCATTCGGAGCGTGTAGCTGCGGCCGCCGTCGAGAAGGTCGCCGTTCGCATCGTGCACCGTGTATGCGTAGGCGGATCCGGCACCGACCTGGGCGTGGGCCATCGCCGGCGTGATCACCGTGGCGAGGTAGTGGAACTGCGTGCGGGCGTCGAGCAGACGGGCGCCCTCCCGCAGGAACTCGTAGCTGCCGCCGACGAAACCGTTGCGCCACGAGCCGTAGAGAACGGCCTCCGGGTCGCGCGGCTGGTACGCGATCACCCGAGCAAGACCCGCGGCGATCGGCGCGGCCTTCTCGAGGATCGCCGTGAGCCTGGCATCCGGAGCGAACGGCGCGCCGTGGGTGATGCCGATGGAAGCGAGCTGCCCGGCCCTCTCGGCGTCGAGGGCCTCGACGGGCTCCTCCTGCACGAGCTGGGCGACCTCCTCATAAAAGCTGAAGTCGTTGGCGTGAATGGTATTGAAGCTCAGCTCGGCCAGATTGATGAACTCGTTCGGTTCCGGGGCGGCCGCCTCGGCGAGCGGGTAGATGCGCGTCTGCTTGATTGCCGGGACTCCGCCGAGAGCGCGGAGCACGACGAAGTTGGTGAATGTCGGCGTGCGGTGGACGTGGTATCCGTCTGGCACCTCGCCGTCGTATCCCGGGGGAAGGTACAGGTACTTGCCACCCTCGCCACGGTCGGGGCCGGCTATTCCCATGTCTGCGACGTAGCGGAACCAGAAGTCGTCGACAACGCAGAGCGACTGCGACGGCACCTCGATCACGGTCGGTCCCCACGCCCTCAGATCCAGCATCGTGACCCCGTACGTGGTCTCCGTGTTGGGGGTGAGGAAGAGCGCACCCGAGTTGGCACGCGGATCGGTGAATCCGATCGCCCGCGGCGACGTCACCCCGACCGAGCGGAGACCGTTTCGGAACGCCACAAGCGAGGCGCCGGGTACGGCATTCAAGAACACCTCGATACCGCGCATCAGGTCGAGGGCGTCATAGCCGGTGTCAACGGTCTCCGGCAGCGGAACGCCGTCAAAGAATCGCATCTCTCCGAAGGGCGATGCGACCGTGTCCGGGGTACTGAGAGACGTGACCGCAGCCCCCAACTCCGTGCCGGTACCCGCGAGATTCTCCACTGACATACTGCCTCCCCAATGACGACGTCGATTGCTCTCACTCTGGCAGCCCCGGCAGTGGGGGCGCAAGTGAGCGTGACGGCACTGGCGAGATCATGCCATCGGCATGATGCGCCCACCTCTCCGTCTCAGGAGTCTGGGCACGCGGCCGAATGCCGCCGAAGGGGAAAGGTGGGAACAACATGAGTACAACGAACGAACCAACGGGGTGGGTCGGCTGGATCGGCTTCGCCGGTATCATCCTGATCCTGAACGGCGTCTTCAGCGCGGTGCAGGGCTTCATGGCGCTGCTCGGCTCGAACACGTATTACCTCGTCAGTAGTGGAACGCTGTTCCTCTTCGACGTCACCGGCTGGGGATGGTGGAACATCATCATCGGTGCGCTGCTGGTACTCACCGGTGTCGCACTGTTCGGCGGCGCCACCTGGGCGCGGATCATCGCCGTCATCCTCGCCGCACTGAGCGCGGTCGGGCAGATGCTGCTCCTCCCCGCACAGCCGTGGTGGGCATTCATCGTCATCGCGATCGACATCCTCGTCATCTACGCGGTCACCGCACACGGCCGAGAGGTCAAGGACGCCTAGCACGCCAAGGCCCCCTGCGCTTCGTTCAGATGCGCAGGGGGCCTTTTTTGTTGCTTCAGATGCGGCGTCGGCGGCCCGGTGTCACGGCCGCCCCGACCACGGCGGCCTTCGCAACGGGGGAGGGCCCCGGTCGAACTGCGGCGGTCACGACGGCCGCCTTGGCCACGGGCGCGCCGATGACGCCGACGCGTCCGATGCGAGCTGGTCTCAGTGGCATGTCATTCTCCTGTGTTCTCGGCAGCCGCATCGGCCTCGATTGAGGCGATGATCGACTGGATGGGGATTCGTCCGTCGGCGATCAGCTGACCGCCGGCGTGCCTGGTTGCCGCAGCGAATGGCGCCGCCCAGAGATTCTCGTACACGAGCACGCCTGCGATGGTGCCCGGTTCCATGGCCGCCGCGAGGTGAGCGACGTCATCCGCGGCAAGAAGCTCGGCGAGCTCGGCCTCGATGCGCACCAGGTCACCCAGATCCCCGGCATCGGAGAGCTCCATCGCGTCGATGGTTCCCTCGTCGTCCTTGGTCAGGAGCATGATGTCGATGACGCGGATCGTTCCGGCATCGACGAGCTTCACCAGTTCAGCGACAATTGCGCCGTTGAAGTTGGCCTCGCCCTTCGGGAACTCAACCACGAGGTAGTCAACGGGGCCGAGCGCCTCAAGTTCGTATTCAGTCATAGTGCGGTGTCCTTTCGTCCGAAAAGCACGATCCTCCTCGGCGCAGCACGACGCATCACCCGAACACGATGATCGGGCGGCCCCGATGCGCAGGCGGCTTACCGCGCGCCCATGACTGCCGATAGTGCAGCGTGACGGCCGTTCGGTCGAACACCGAGACCGGAAGCGAGGCGAGGCGATGATTGTCGTAACCCGACTCAACGACAGCCAGTTCGCGATCAATCCCGATCTGATCGAACGCATCCACGAGAGCCCCGACACCACGCTGGTGATGTTGGACGGCGCCAAGTACATCGTGACCGAGTCGCTTGCCGAGGTGATCGCCCGCATCACGGAGTACCGCGCTCGCGTGATCAACGTGGCCTCCGCCATGCAGGACGAGTCCGAGTACCAGGAACGCGGCCGCCCGCAGCCCGTGCTGCGCCCGGTCGCCAGAGCGCTCGAACTCGCGCCGGATCTGGTCGACCCGCAGCCTGACGGTCACATCGATTCGACGAGGAGCAAGTAATGGATCCCGCCATCCTCATCGGCTTGGTGATCGCCTTCGGCTCACTGTTCGCCATGATGACGCTCGAAGGCACCGCCGTCACGGCAATCCTCATTCCGGCGCCGATGATCCTGGTGCTGGGCGCGAGTCTCGCGGTCGGCATGGCCGGCGGCACGCTCAGCGACACACTCTCAGCACTCAAAGCCCTGCCCAAGGCGTTCATCGGCAAGTCGGTGAAGCCCAAGGTCACCATCGCCCGCCTCGTCACCCTCGCGGAGACGGCGCGCGCGGAAGGCCTCCTCGCCCTCGAGCAGGAGGCCGAGAACGAGACCGACCCGTTCCTCAAGAGAGCGCTGCAGAGCGTCGCAGACGGAACGGACGGCGAAGAGCTGCGGATCCTGCTCGAAGACGAGATCCACACGGCGGATCGCACCGCGCGCAACGCCGCCCGCTACTACACGAGCGTCGGCGGCTACGCACCGACGATCGGAATCATCGGCACGGTCGTGTCGCTAATCCACGTCTTGGAGAAGCTCGACAGCCCAGCCACGCTCGGCCCGATGATCGCAACGGCCTTCGTCGCCACCCTGTGGGGCCTGCTCAGCGCCAACTTCATCTTCCTTCCCATCGGCACCAGGTTGAAGCGCCTGGCCGAGCTTGAGAACGAGCGGATGACGCTGCTCATGGAGGGCGTGCTCGCCATCCACGCCGGCAGCCAGCCGCGCCTGCTCGGGGAGCGTCTCCGGGCGATGGTCCCGCGTGCGAAGGACTCGGAAGCGGCATGAGCCGCCCAGGCCGCCGCTCGCGCGGCACTGAACACGCCGAGGAGCATGTCGACGAGCGCTGGATGGCGTCGTACATGGACATGGTCACCGTGCTGATGTGTCTCTTCATCGTGCTCTTCGCCATGTCGACGGTCGACCAAGAGAAGTTCACCGCTCTCAAGAACTCGCTGGCCACCGGCTTCGGCTCGGTGGAGGAAGGCAAGATCGACACCGCAAGCGGCGTCGTCGTGCCGCCGGAGAAGGTCAGCGAGGACGGAGACGGCTTCACCGATGCCGAGCTCGCCGTGACAGAGGTCGAGACCCTGGTGGAGCTGCGCGAACAGCTGCGCTCGGCGCTCGAGGCCCAGAACCTGGACCACGCCGTCACCTTCGTCATCGACCAACGCGGGCTGACCATCGGCCTCATCGGCTGGGAGACGTTCTTCCAGCCCAACAGCATCGATCTTCAGGGGCAGGCCCTCGCCGTCGTCGACACGATCGGACCGATTCTCGCCGCCTCGGCGCACAACGTCTCGGTCGAGGGTCATGCCGACTACCGCGGCTCGCCCAACCCGTTCCCAACCGACTGGGAGCTCTCCGGCGGCCGCGCGACGCAGGTGCTGCGGCGCATGGTCGAGACGGCCGGCTTCCCCAGCGCCCAGATCTCGGCGGTCGGCTACGGCTCTGCCCGCCCGCAGCGCACGGGGGAGACCCCTGAGGACATGGCGTTCAACCGCCGCGTCGATGTCGCGGTGCTCTCACCCCAGCCCGAGGCCGTCCGTGAGCTCATCCCCGACGTGCTCGCCAACGGAGGCAAGGCGCCGACGGAACCGGCCGCGCCGGCTGAGCTCCCTGCCGCGCCCGCGGCCGCGCACTGATCAAAACCTCGGCTTTCACTTACGCGCAGACCCCTGCTGCCGATAGTCGCATTCGTGACGGTCCGAGAGAAGCTACAGCGCGCGGCATCCCCGCAACCCCGTACCGCCCAGGTCTACGATTTCCGACGCCCGACGACGCTCGCCCGCGAGCACTCGCGCGTCCTGGAGCTCGCCTTCGAGACCTTCGCCAGACAGTGGGCGACGCAGCTGACCGCGAAGGTCCGCGTGCTCTCGCAGGTGAGCTGCGAACAGGTGCTGATGCACAGCTACGACGAGTACGCGGCCGGGCTCCCGGCGACCACGGCGATGGTGCTGTGCTCGACCGGCTCCAGCGCGGCCAAGGCCGTCGTGCAATTCCCGGCATCCGCCGGCCTCTCCTGGGTGGCGCGCATGCTCGGCGGCACGGGGGAGACCCAGATGCCGGAACGCGTCTTCACCCAGATCGAACAGGCCCTCGTGCGCCGCCTGATGGATGACGCGCTCGAAGACCTGCGCTATTCGCTCGGCGCCCTGCTGACCACTGACATCTCGATCGACGGCATCCAGTACAACTCGCAGTTCGCGCAGGCAGCCCCGACCTCTGAGCTGATGATCGTGGCGAGCTTCGATGTGCGCGTCGGCGAGCACCGCTCCCGTGCGACCGTCGCGATCCCCGCCGCCGTGATCCTGCCGCAGCTCGGCGAATCGAACCCGACGAGCCCCGTCGAGAACGCCCGCGGACTCGTCGAGGCGCAGCTCGGAATGGTGCCCATCGACGTGGTGCTGCGGCTCGCACCCGCCCCGGTGCTGCCCGGCACCGTGCTCGGCCTCACCGTCGGTGACGTCATCCCGCTTCCGCATTCCCAGCACCGCCCGCTCGACCTCGTCGTCGACGGCCACGAACTCGCCGACGCAGCCGTCGGGATCAACGGATCCCGCCTGGCCTGTGTCGTCGTCAGCACCAAGGAGACAGCACGATGACGCCCAGCATGACTCTCGAATCCGGCACGGCCGAACGATCGGCCGTCGACGCCCTCCTCGCGGTTCTCCCGCTGCCGGGGGTGAGCCACGCCGCCATCGCCCGCGATCTGAGCGGAAGCGAGGCCGCGGCTGCCGCCGCCGCCATGTCCGGTGCCGCGATGGCGTCCTTCGTCGGAGCGCACTCGGCAGATCTCGCCATCGCGGTGCTCGACGGCGCCGCGCTGCAGAGCGCGGGCGGAAGCGATTCCCCGCTGATCTCGGCGGCCGATGTGCTCCGCCCATCGCTCGAGGCCGCGGCCGCGACACTCGGCAACGGCCTGCTCGGCGCGAGCCTCTTCGCCGACGATGAGGCCGTCGTCTTCGAACTGCTGAACGGTGCGGATGACGACGCAGCCGTGCTCGGCTGGTTCGCCGTCCGCGTGCGCGAGGCCGTCACGGCTCCCACACACGGCGCGGCAACGCCGGGCTCCGCGGCATCCCACGCCGAGGTCGTCGGCAAGCTCGGCCGCATCAACAACGTCGAGATGGCGCTGACCGTCGAGCTGGGCCGCACCCGGATGACCGTGCGCGACGTGCTCTCGATCGAGCCGGGCGCCGTCATCGAGCTCGACCGTTCGGCCGGAGCCCCGGCCGATGTGCTGCTCAACGGCCGGCTGATCGCCCACGGTGAGATCGTGGTCGTCGACCAGGACTACGCCGTGCGCATCACCCGCATCCTCGACGTGGCGGACGGCGCGCTCTAGGTGGAAACACTCTTCGTCGCACTGCGCGTTCTGCTCTCCCTCGGTGCCGTTCTGGCACTGCTGTGGCTGCTGCAGCGACGCTTCGCGCGCGGCGGAGTGGGCTCGGCGGCCAAGGCGCGTTCCGCCCACAACCCCGCCGTCGTCGGGCGCCAGGGCGTCGGCTCCAAGGCCAACGTCGTCGTCGTCGAGCACGACGGTCGGCGCTTCCTGCTCGGCGTCACCGAGCACGGCGTGAACGTGTTGCACAGCTCCCTGATCGAGCCTGTTCCGGGGCTTGACCCCGATCTCTTCGCCCGCGAACTCGCAGCGGCCGAGCCGGCCGATGTTGCCCTCGTCACCCAGTCGGCAGCACCGTCCGATGCCGTCGACGGCTCGCCGCTGCCCGGCTCCATCCTGGCTGGCTCGATTCTGTCCGGCGACACGTGGAAGCAGGCCGCCGCCGTCGTTCGGAACCGGCGGTGATGCGCCGCTGGGCGATCGCTCTCGGCATTGTCGCCCTCCTCATCGGCGCCAGCGTCCTCGTCGATGCGAGCGGCGCGATGGCCGCCCCGATCGACCCGTCGTTGCCGACCCCGCCCGCCGAGCCCGGCGGCGGGGTGCAGGTGGAGATCAACGGCCCCAACGGCACGCCATCATCGGCGGTCGTCACCCTCATCGGCATCACCCTGCTCTCCGTCGCACCGGCGCTGCTGCTCATGATGAGCTCGTTCACCAAGATCTTCGTCGTGCTCGCCATGACCAGGAACGCGCTCGCCCTGCCGACGATCCCGCCCAACCAGGTGCTCGCCGGCCTCGCGCTCTTCCTGTCGTTGTTCATCATGAGCCCGGTGCTCACCGCCATCAATGAGCTGGCCGTGCAGCCGTTCATCGCAGGCACGATCGACTTCTCACAGGCGCTGGAGGCGGCATCCGCCCCGCTGCAGGCGTTCATGATCGCCCACACCCGCGAGGAGGACATCGCCCTGATGACGCGGGCCGCCGGGCTGCCGAACCCCGAGAACGCCGCGGCCGTTCCGCTCACGACGCTCATCCCCGCCTTCATGATCTCGGAGCTGCGCGCGGCGTTCATCATCGGTTTCGTGGTCTTCGTGCCGTTCCTCGTGATCGACCTCGTCGTCTCCGCCGTGCTGATGTCGATGGGCATGATGATGCTCCCGCCGGTGATGATCTCGCTGCCGTTCAAGATCCTGCTGTTCATCCTCGTCGACGGCTGGGGGCTCATCATCACCTCGCTCATCACCAGTTATCGGGGTGGCTGATGGACGCCGCCGCAGTACTCGACATCGCGATGCAGAGCATCATCATCTCGGCGAAGCTCGCCGCGCCACTGCTGATCACCGCCCTCGTCGTCGGCTTCACGATCTCGCTGTTCCAGTCGATCACGCAGATCCAGGAGGTCACGCTCTCCTTCGTGCCCAAGGCGATCGCGGTCTGCGCCGCCCTGTTCATCTCCGGCCAGTGGATGATCTCCGAGCTCATCAGCTTCACCGAGCACATCTTCGCGATGATCCCGATGCTGATCGGCAGCGCCTGATGTTCGGCGCGACACTGAGTCTCGGCTGGTTGGAAGCCGTCGGGCTCGCCACGGTGCGGATGACGGCCTTCCTCATGATCGCGCCCCCGTTCTCGTACCGGGCCATTCCGGCCCGCGTCAAGGCGATGCTCGGCATCGGACTCGCCCTCGCCGTGTCGCCGCGCGTCTCGCCCGGCTACGAACCACTCGACACCGGCGCCTTCTTCACGGCGCTCGCCCTCGAGCTGCTCGTCGGCGCCGTGCTCGGGTTCCTCGTCGCGCTCATCTTCTCGGCCGTGCAGTCGGCGGGAAGCCTGATCGACCTGTTCGGTGGATTCCAGATGGCGCAGGCCTTCGACCCGGGTTCGATGGTCAACGGAGCCCAGTTCACGCGCCTGTTCCAGATGACGGCGCTCGCATTGATGTTCGCCTCCGGCGCCTACCAGCTCGTGCTCGGCGGCATCGTCCGCTCCTACGACTCCATTCCGCTCGGCGGCGGACTCGACCTCGCCGTCAGCGCCGAGCTGATGGTGACCGGGGTCAGCCAGATGCTGCTCGCCGCCGTGCAGATCGCCGGCCCCCTGCTCGTCGTGCTCTTCCTGGCGGATGCCGGCCTCGGGCTCCTGACCCGTGTCGCGCCCGCACTGAACGCCTTCGCCCTCAGCTTCCCGGTCAAGATCCTGATCACCCTCCTGCTGGCCGGGATGGTCGTGACGGTTCTTCCCGAGGTCATCGCCGCCCTCGCCGACGATGCCTTCATGACGATGCGGGCGGTGAAGTAGATGTCTGACGCCTCCGAGAGATCCGAACAGGCGACACCCAAGCGCATGAAGGAGGTGCGCTCCAAGGGCCAGCTCACCCGCTCCCAGGACCTCGTCGCCTGGCTCGGCGTCGGGGCAGCTGCCGTCATGCTCTCCACGACCATCGCTCGGGGCACGGAGGCAGCCGAAGCGCAGATGTTCGGCATCCGCGACATCATCGCGGCGCCGGACCCCCAGCATGCCCTTGACGAGCTGGTGCAGGGCCTCGGCTCGATGCTCGGAACGCTCGGCCCGCTGTTCCTCGTCGTCGCCGCCGTCGTTCTGCTCGGCGCTGCCGCCCAGGGCGGCATCCACTTCCGTAAGTTCACCGGCCGCTACGAACAGCTCGACCTGGTCAAGGGCGCCGGGCGCGTCTTCGGAATGCAGGCGCTCTGGGAGGGCGCGAAGTCGCTCCTCAAGACCCTCGTCGTCGGGCTGGTGCTCCTCCTCGTGATCCAGGGCCTGATGCCGGTGCTCACGAGCGCCGGTGGCCTGCCGGTGAGCGTGCTGCTCACCGCGGCGGCAGACGGCTCGGCCGTGATGCTGCAGGCTGCGGTTGCCGCCGGGCTCGTGCTGGCCGCAGCCGACGTCTTCGTGGTGATGAAGCGCAACCGCAAGAAGACGCGGATGACGAAGCAAGAGCTCAAGGACGAGAACAAGAGCAGCGAGGGCGACCCGCTGATCAAGTCGCAGCGGCGCTCACGCCAGCTCGCCATGAGTCGCAACCGCATGATCGCCTCCGTCGCCGGCTCGGACGTCGTGCTCGTCAACCCGACACACATCGCCGTCGCCCTGCGCTACGAGGCAGGCAAGGCCGCGCCGCGCGTCGTCGCCAAGGGGCAGGGCCTCATCGCGACCCGCATCCGCGAGGAGGCGGACGCCACCCGCGTGCCCATCGTCAAGGATGTGCCGCTGGCCCGCGCCCTGCACGCCGAGTGCGAGATCGGGCACGAGATCCCGCTCGAGCACTACAACGCCGTCGCCCGCGTCCTCGCCTTCGTCATGGCGTTGAAGAAGCGCGGCGCCGATCACGGCACCCACACACTCGTTCCACAGCCTGCAGCACCTCGGAGGGCACTCTCATGAATCGAAACCTCGCCAAGCTCGCCGTTCCGATCGGCGTCGTCGGCATCATCCTGCTGCTGGTCGTCCCGATTCCGGCCTGGCTGCTCGACATCCTGATCATCGTCAACATCCTGTTGGCGCTCGTGATCCTGCTCACGACGATGTTCATCCGCAAGCCGCTTGACTTCTCGGTGTTCCCGTCGCTGCTGCTCGCCGTGACGCTGTTCCGCCTCGGCCTCAATGTGGCCTCGACCCGCCTCGTGCTCGGTGAGGGCTACGCCGGCCAGGTGATCGAGGCATTCGGGCACGTCGCCGTCGGCGGCTCCATCATCATCGGCGCCGTCATCTTCCTGATCCTCGTCATCATCCAGTTCATCGTCGTCACCAAGGGCGCCGAGCGAGTCGCCGAGGTGGGCGCCCGCTTCACCCTCGACGCCATGCCGGGCAAGCAGATGGCGATCGACGCCGATCTGAACGCCGGCCTCATCACCGACATCCAGGCGCGGGAGCGCCGCGCGGAGGTCTCATCGGAGGCCGACTTCTACGGTGCGATGGACGGCGCGTCGAAGTTCGTCAAGGGTGACGCGATCGCCGGCATCCTGATCATCATCATCAACGTGATCGGTGGCATCACGATCGGCATGGTCCAGCGCGGCATGGAACTCGCCGACGCCGTGAGCACCTACACGCTGCTGACGATCGGCGACGGTCTGGTCACACAGATCCCGGCGCTGCTGATGGCCGTCTCCACCGGCATGATCGTGACGCGCTCCACCGCCGACGCCGACATGGGCACGACAGCGGGCAGCCAGCTGGCACAGTCGCGCAATGCGCTCATGATCGCCGGCTGCGCGGCCATCGTCATGGCCCTCATCCCCGGCATGCCGATGATCCCGTTCATCGTGATCGGCGCCTTCCTGATCTGGGGAGCCCAGAAGGTGAAGGCGCGAACCATCCGTGAGGAGGCGGCGGCGAAGGTTCCGGATGCCGGCCCGCTGACGGTGGCGGAGACGACGGACGATCTGATCGAGCAGATGCGGGTCCACGCGCTGGAGATCCTGCTCGCCCCCGACCTCGTCGACGTCGTCTCCGGCGCCTCCGACGACCTGCTCGGCCGGGTGCGTGCGCTCCGCCGCAAGATCGCGATGGAACTGGGCATCGTCGTGCCGCCCGTGCGCACCCGCGACAGCATCGAGCTGCCGGCATCCACCTACGTGATCCGCATCGCCGGGGTCGAGGCCGGCCGCGGCATCGCGCCGGGCGGGCGCGTGCTCGCGCTCGGCGACGCGCTCGGGGCGCTGCCGGGAACGGCCACGAACGAACCGGTCTTCGGTCTTCCTGGCAAGTGGGTTCCGGCCGAGCTGCGGCACAGCGCGGAGATGGCCGGTGCAACGGTGATCGACCGGGTGTCGGTGATCGTCACCCACCTCTCGTCCATCGTCACGGCCAACGCCGGCCGTCTGCTCAGCCGCGAGGACGTGCGCGTGCTGACTGACGGCGTGAAGCAGGTGAACCCGGCGGCCGTCGAGGAGCTCACCCCCAGCCTGCTGTCATTGGCAGAGGTGCAGCGCGTGCTGCAGGGCCTGCTCGCCGAGCAGGTCGCCATCAACGATCTGCCCCGAATCTTCGAGGCGCTGTCCCTGCGCGCGAAGGTCTCTGTCGACCCGGAGGGCTTGATCGAGTCCGCGCGACTGGCGCTCGGCCCCGCGCTCGTCGCCAAACACCTCGACGGACGCATGCTGCGCGTCGTCATGATCGACCCCGGACTCGAGCAGAGCATGCTCGAGGGCCTGCGGCCGGCGGAGCAGGGCACGCAGATTCTGCTCGATGCGCACAGCATGGAGCGGGTCATCGACTCGCTCCGTCTGGCGCTCGCCCACACCGACGCGATCGGGACCACGGCCGTGCTCGTCTGTGCGCCGGCGCTCCGCCCCGCGATCCACCGCCTCGTCACCCCGCAGACCGGGGTCGCCGTGCTCTCGTACAGCGAGGTCACCTCCGCAAACGTCGAGATCGAGACCGTGGGGGTGGTGCGCTCTGTCACGGCAGCTGCGGCTTGAGGGTCCGTCGTTGAACGCGCTGCATGAGCGCGTTCTGGCCGAACACGGGCGACACGCGAAGATCGTCGCGGCCGAGCGCGTCGTGAGCGGCGGCATCCGGGGCTTCTTCGCCAAGCAGTATTTCGAGGTCACCGTCGAGCTCCCAGAATCCGGTACGCACGGCGTGCACAGCATGAGCCTGCCGACCCGTGTCGGACTTGCGGCGCTGCTGGAGGATGCCGACAGCGCCGAGCGGCAGCTGATCGATGCACCCCAGGTCGAGCAGCCGTCGACGGCGAGACCGGACTTCGCCGCGCTGTTGGCGCAGATGACCTTCGACACGGCCCAGCCGAGCGAGAACCCCGTTGTGCTGGCTCCGGCCGCCGGGCTGCTGCCCATCACCGCTGCCGTATTTACGCCGCCCTCCGCTCCGGCGGCGATCGAGTCCGCGCCGACCGTAGGGCAGCCGCCCCGGCCGCTGCAGAGTCCCGGCGACCTCGTGCTGTGCATCGGCCTGCGCGCCGATGCCGATCTGCTCGCGCGAGACTGGGCGGAGGCGACGGGCGCCGAGGTCATCCGCTGCGCGCCGCGAAGCCCAGGAACCGCCGCCCCCGTCAGCTCAGAGGCCGTGTTGTCCGAGCTCGTGCTCTCCGATCGCCGCGACGCCGCCGCGGCGCGGGCGCGGGGCGTCGAGAACGGCGCGGCCTGCATCGCCGTGCTCGGTCTCACGGCTCTCGGAGCCGAGGCCGATGCCGCGGCCAGAGACAGCCGCGAACGCCAACTCGGCGTCGCTTCCGGAATCCTGCCCGACCAGCTGTGGCTCGTCGTCGACGTCAGCCGCAAGCCGGAAGACACGGCGGCGTGGGTCGCCGCCTGCAGGGACACCCTCGATGTGCACGGTGTTGTCGCAATCGGCGGCGCCGAGACCTCCACCCCGCACTCGGTCGCAGCGCTCGGCTTGCCCGTGCTCTGGGCGCCCGACTCCGGCACACGAAAGGATAGGCTGAGCTGATGCTTGTCTTGACGCGAAAACCAGGGGAGAAGATCCTCATCGGTGACGACATCGTCATCACCGTTCTCGACGCGCGCGGCGACAGCATCCGCATCGGGGTGGACGCCCCGCGCGGGATCAAGATCCAGCGCTCAGAGGTCGTCCAGGCCGTCGCGGATGCCAATGTCGCGGCCACGACCGCGGGTGCCGACGACGAGCAACGACTCGTGCAGAGCCTCGGCAAGCTCACCGCACCGGCGGAATAGCCGCGCCGTCCGCGCGGTTCTTGTCGGAGGCGAATACGCTCACGAAACAGGGAGAGACGGATGACGCGGGCACTGGAACTCGGAATCGACACCTTCGGCGACGTCACCTTCGACGCCGACGGGCATCCGCTCTCGCACGGCGAGGTGCTGCGCAATCTCGTGGCACAGGGCGCGCGGGCCGATCTGATGGGCCTCGACTTCATCGGCATCGGTGAGCACCACCGTGCCGACTTCGCCGTCTCCGCCCCGGATGTCGTGCTCGCCGCGATCGCCGCCAAGACCGAGCGCATCCACCTGGGTTCGGCCGTCACCGTGCTGAGCAGCGACGACCCGGTCCGCGTCTACCAGCGCTTCGCGACGCTCGACGGCATCTCAGACGGGCGCGCGGAGGTGATCCTCGGGCGGGGGTCATTCACCGAGTCCTTCCCGCTGTTCGGGCTCTCGCTTGAGCGCTACGAGGAGCTCTTCGAGGAGAAGCTCGAACTCTTCGTCGAGCTGATCAAGCAGGGCCCGGTGAGTTGGCAGGGCACCGTCCGATCCGGGCTGAACGAGCAGAACGTGTACCCGCACACAGAGTCGGGAACGCTGCGCACCTGGGTCGGTGTCGGCGGCAGCCCGGAGTCCGTCGTGCGCACGGCGCGGCACGGCCTGCCCCTCATGCTGGCGATCATCGGCGGCAGCCCAGCGCGTTTCGCGCCGTACGTCGAGCTCTACCACCGTGCACTCGCACAGTACGGGCAGCCGGCGCAGCCGGTCGGCATCCACTCGCCCGGTCACGTCGCCGAGACCGATGCGATCGCCCGCGAGCAGCTCTGGCCGCACTACTCGGTGATGCAGGAGCGCATCGGTCGGGAACGCGGCTGGCCGCCCATGACCCGGGAACAGTTCGAGGATTCGGCCGGCCCGGACGGCGCGCTCTACGTCGGTTCGCCGGAGACGGTCGCGCAGAAGATCGCGGCGGCGGTCACCGCGCTCAGCGCCGAACGCTTCGACCTCAAGTACAGCAACGGCACGATGCCGCACGCGCAGCTCATGCAGAGCATCGAGCTCTACGGCAGCGCGGTCGCACCACGCGTACGGGAGCTCCTCGCCGAATCGGTAGACTGACGGGTATCCCCATCAGGCAACGAGGCCGGGCACGGTGACCCTGTGCGGCCACGCGAAGGAACTCCGTGACACAACAGTTTGACGCCCACCGCACCCTCTGGATCGGCCGTGAAGAACGTGCCGAGGCGATGATCCCCATCATCGGCAGCCTCTACCGTGATCACGGGGTGGTGACATCGGTTCACGGCAGGCGGCTGTTGAACCGCTCGGCCATCGGACTCCTCAAAGCGCACAAGTTCGCGAAGCAGGTCGACGGCGCCGAGCTCGATGTCGACGACACGATGCGGGTTCTCGAGACGCTCCGCGCGCTCCAGCCCGGGCCGGCATCCATCGACATCGCCCGTCTCGTCTCCGGATTCGCCGAGCGAGGCGACGGCCGCACCCTCGAGGAGTTCGTGCGCGACGAACTCCAGCCCGTCCTGAACAGCGACGGGGCACCGAGCGGCGGCACGGATGTCGTGCTCTACGGTTTCGGACGCATCGGCCGTCTGCTCGCCCGCATCCTGATCGCACACGCCGGCCACGGCGACGGCCTGCGCTTGCGGGCGATCGTCGTGCGCAAGGGCTCGGCCAACGACCTCGTGAAGCGGGCCAGCCTGCTGCGGAGAGACTCCGTGCACGGCTCATTCGAGGGCACGATCACCGTCGACGAGGAGAACAACACCATCCTCGCCAATGGCACGTTGATCCAGGTGATCTACTCCAACGACCCGGCGTCGATCGACTACACGGCGTTCGGAATCACCAACGCGATCGTCGTCGACAACACGGGGCGGTGGCGCGACGCCGAGGGCCTCGGCCAGCACCTGGCCTGCCCCGGTGCGGCCAGAGTGCTCCTCACCGCGCCGGGCAAGGGCGAGCTGAAGAACATCGTGCACGGCATCAACCACGACGCCATCACCGCTGAGGACACGATCCTGTCCGCGGCATCCTGCACCACCAACGCCATCACCCCGGTGCTCAAGGCCGTCAACGAGCGGTACGGCGTCGTGCACGGGCACGTCGAGACCGTGCACTCCTTCACCAACGACCAGAACCTGATCGACAACTTCCACTCCGGTGATCGTCGCGGTCGCTCGGCAGCGCTGAACATGGTGATCACCGAGACGGGTGCGGCCCAGGCTGTGGCCAAGGCGTTGCCGGAGCTGGCCGGCAAGCTCACGGGAAGCGCGATCAGAGTGCCGACCCCCAACGTCTCGTTGGCGATCCTCAACCTGCGGCTGGAGACGACCCCGAGCCGCGAAGAGGTGAACGCCTACCTGCGCGAACTGTCGCTGGGCTCGACCCTGCGCCAGCAGATCGACTTCATCGATTCCCCGGATGTCGTGTCAACCGACTTCGTTGGCTCGCACCGTGCCGGCATCGTCGACGGCCTCGCCACGATCGCCACCGAGAACAACCTCGTGCTCTACGTCTGGTACGACAACGAGTTCGGCTACAGCTGCCAGGTTGTCCGGGTGCTCGAGGAGATGGCCCAGACCCACCCGACCGTGCTGCCGGTGCGCGCCGCGGTGTAGTCGCGTCCGCCAAGCTGCGGTCATCCGTTGATTGAGCCTGTCGAAATCGCCCCGCTGGTTGAGTAGGCCGCCCGCGGCCTTATCGAAACCGAGGTCCTTGCGAAGGCTGGCGTCCGTGAGGTCTCGATACGCTCGTTCCTCGCTACTCGACCAGCAATCTCACTCCGCTGGTTGAGTAGGCCGTCTACGGCCGTATCGAAACCAAGGCCAGCGGGACAACTCCGCTGGTTGAGTAGGCCGTCTACGGCCGTATCGAAACCAAGGCCCGTGCGAAAGCGGGCGTCCGTGAGGTCTCGATACGCTCGTTCCTCGCTACTCGACCAGCGGAAGGGTGATGAGAACGGTGGGGTATCGGGGTAGCTGGTTGGGGTTTCGACAAGCTCAACCAGCGGGGTTTCGGCGGGGTTTCGACAAGCTCAACAAGCGGAGTGCCTCAACCCCGCAAGCCGGCGGGGGAGGCGGAGTGCTTGGCGGGGGTCAGCTGTTTGGCCTGTGCTTCTCGGCGTTGCGCTCGGCCGCCTCTGCCTCGCGTCGGCGGTCACGTGCGGCGTCGGCGGCTGCGGCTTCCTCCGGCGTCGGGGCTGTTCCGCCCAGGTGCCGTGGTTGCCACCAGGCGCCGGTGCCATCGACGGGGTAGTCGGCCTGGAGCGTGTCGACCATGCTCTGCAGCTTCTGCCGCAACCGCACCGTGAGCTCGTGCGGCTCATCGCCGGCGGCCACCGTGATGGGATCGGCGACTGCCACCCAGATCGGCACCTTGTACGCCTCGCGCAGTGTCGGCTTGTGGTTCTTCGTGAGCAGGCGGTGCCCACCCCACACCGCGACGGGGATCACCGGTACTCCGGCCTTCTGGGCCATGCGCATCGCACCGGTTTTCAGCTCTCGCACGGTGAAGGACGCATTCACCCCGGCCTCGGGGAACACGCCGACGAGCTCGCCGGACTTGAGCGCCGCCACGGCGTTGTCGAACGCGGCCGCCCCTGCCTTCATGTTCACGGGGATGTGGCTCATGCCGCGCAACAGCCAGCCGACGAGCGGATTGGCGAACGCGCTCTCCTTGGCCATGAAGCGCACGTGCCGCCGCGTGCCGAGATAGACCACCCACTCGGTCAGGGCGAAGTCGAGGTAGCCGAAGTGGGTGATGGCGAGGATCGCGCCGCCGTCTTTCGGGATCTTCTCGATGCCCGTGACGGTGCGCCGCAGACCGAGGACGCCGAAGAGCGCGCGGCCGATGGCGATCATGCTCGAGTAGACGGGTTCGATCCTGCGTGTGGCCATAACTGAACTGTACGGCCGTACGTATGCCTGACGCGACATGCTGATCGCGCGTTACTCCCGCTCGCCCCGCAGCCGTTCGATCTCGCGGCGATCCCGCTTCGTCGGGCGGCCGGCGCCGCGATCTCGAACGGGCAGGAGCGCCATCTCGGACTTCGGTGGGGGAGGCGGAGTGTTGTCGGTGTAGCACTCGGCGGCGAGATCCGCTCCTACCCGCTTCACGAGCAGTCGCCGCGCGATCACGATCCGGTCGAATCCTGAGATCCGGATGCGGATCTCGTCGCCGATGCGCACGCCCTGCGCCGCCTTGACCCGTTCGCCGTTCACGCGCACATGGCCCGAACGGCACGCCGCGGTGGCCGCTGAACGCGTCTTGAACAGGCGGACGGCCCACAGCCAACTGTCGACGCGCGTCGTGCCCTCCTGTGCCATGACTCGAGCCTAGGGGAGCGTAGCCTTGAGCTGGAGGCACGCATGACCCTGGAATCACTCTTTCTCACACTTGACCGCATCGCCGGCGGGCGCACGGCGGGGATCACCATCCCCGAAGACATGAGGCAGCACCCGCGTACCCGTCGCAGCTTTGTCTGGATCACGTGGCTCCTGGCCGCCGAGCTGTTGATCGGGAGCGCGGCCGTCGTCGTCGCCGTCGTGCTCTGGCTTGACGGCATTGAGATTCCCTTCGCCGTGTGGATGCGCTCGCTCGTCGTGCTCGCCATGACGGTGACCCTGTTCTACTTCGCCTGGCGTGCCCAGCGCGGCTTCTACTGGGCCTACTCGCGGCTGCGGCTGTTCAGCAAGATCTTCCCGGTGGTCACGCTTGTGGTCGCGGCGATCCCCGGCCTCTACCCGCTCTGGATGGTGACAGAGCAGATCGTCTTCAGCCTGATCCTCATCGGTGTCTCCGACGTGCTGGACAGCGACCACATGCGCGAAGCCTTCCCGAAACCGAGGAAGACCGAGCAGGCTGGTGCACATCCCGTGGAAGCGATCGCATGAGCGTCCCGATTCGGCCGGCCCGACCACGCGACAGCGGGGACGCCTGGGTGTTCGGCCAGGATGGCAGCAAGTTCTGGGGCCGGTTCGGCGCGGCCGGGCTTCTCGTCTGCGATGAGGCCAGGGGAGTGTTGCTCCAGCACCGGGCCGAGTGGAGTCACCACGGCGGAACCTGGGGTCTGCCTGGCGGCGCGCGCCATGACGGCGAGAGCGCGACGCACGCCGCGATGCGTGAGGCCAATGAAGAGGCCGGTGTTCCTGCGGCCGCTCTGCGCGTGATCGGTGAATCGGTCTTCGACAAGGGTTTCTGGAGCTACACCACCGTGATCGCAGAAGTGGTCGAGCAGTTCGACGCGGTGATCAGCGATCCGGAGAGCATCGCCCTGGAGTGGGTGCACCCGGCCGATGTCGAACTGCGTCTGCTTCATCCCGGCTTCGCCGCGGCGTGGCCCGCGCTGCGCCTCCGGCTTCCGAGGGCGGCTGCTGGATAGACTCGAAAGCGTGACCGGTCAGCCAGAACTCAGCAACCGCGTCTTCACGGTGCCCAACATTCTGAGCTTCGCCCGTCTGCTGCTCGTGCCCGTGTTCCTCGTCTTGCTCATGCAGGGGCGGGATGCCGCGGCCCTCACCGTGCTCGTCATCTCCAGCCTCACCGACTTCCTCGACGGTTACATCGCGCGCCGCTTCAACCAGATGAGCCGACTCGGTCAACTCCTCGACCCGGCGGCCGACCGCTTGTACATCTTCGCGGCGATCATCGGTCTCGCCTCGAGGGAACTGGTCCCGTGGTGGCTGGTCGCCGTCATCGTCGGCCGCGATCTGCTGCTGGTGGCGCTCGGCATCGTGCTTGCGAACTACGGCTACGGCCCGCTTCCCGTGCACCTGCTCGGCAAGGTCGCGACCTTCGCATTGTTCCTCGGGATGCCGCTGATCATGCTCGGCCTCGCCATCCCCGTTCTCGCCCCGTTCAGCCAGCCGGTCGCATGGGCGATCACGCTCTGGGGTGCCTTCCTCTATTGGTGGGCAGGAGCGATCTACCTTATTGAAACGCTGCGTGTCATCAAGGTGGTGCCTGCAAAATGACAGCCTTGGCCGTGTGGCAGTGCCGCGTCAATCCGATACGCTGGATATATAGGGGAGGTTACCGTGGTTGATTCCGAGCAGGAGAACTCGAGTGATGAGAGCGCTGCGCCGTTGAATCACACTCAGGCGCACCCGAAACTGGTGGACACGACGCTGGCATTCAGCCGCGAACTGGCCGCACAGTTGGTCGCCATCGATGGCGACATCAGTGAGGAAGAGGCGGAAGCCATCGCGGCGCTGCCCTCCGGATCGGCGCTTTTGATCGTGCGCCGTGGCCCCAATAGTGGGGCACGCTTCCTTCTCGACAGCGATGTCACGAGCGCCGGGCGTCACCCGGATGCCGACATCTTCCTCGACGACGTCACGGTATCGCGGCGGCACGCAGAGTTCCTCCGGCACGGCACGGCGTTCGAGGTCAAAGACCTCGGCTCGCTCAACGGCACCTACTTCGACGGTGTCCGCATTGAGACCGCGCTGCTCAGCGACGGCGCCGAGGTCCAGGTCGGCAAGTTCCGACTCACCTTCTACGCCTCGCGGCTCGACCTCGCCCAGGCTGCGAGCGAATAGTGCCCGCATCCACGGCCAGGGCGCGGGTGGCCGGGTCCGCTCCGCGACTGAGCATTGGGCAGGTACTCGCACACCTGAACCCCGAGTTTCCGGATCTCACGCCGTCGAAACTCCGATTTCTTGAGGAGCAGGGGCTTGTGTCGCCTGCCCGCACCGAGTCGGGATACCGCAAGTTCTGCGCGGCCGATGTCGAACGCCTGCAGTTGATCCTCTCGATGCAGCGCGACCACTACCTCCCGCTCAAGGTCATCCGCGGCCACTTGGCCGAGATCGATGCGGGCCGCACGCCCAATCTGCCCGGCGGTGCGCCATCGGCTCCGTCGATGCTCTCCGCCGTTCGCCGCTACAGCCGCGACGAACTGGTGCGCGAATCCGGCGCGACCGCCGCGCTGCTCGATGACGCCATTGCTGCCTCGCTCGTCACGCCGTCCGAGGTGTACACCGACGATTCGCTGAGCGTGTTGCGTGCCCTCGTGGAGCTGCAGCGTTCCGGCATCGAACCACGTCATCTGCGCGGTTTCCGCGGCGCCGCCCAGCGTGAGCTCGGACTCATCGAATCCGCGCTCACACCGCTGGCACGGCGCAAAGACTCCTCGAGTCGGGCGCAGGTCATCGAGCGCGCACAGGACATTGCGGGGCAGCTGGAGGTCGTTCGCGGCAGCCTGATCCGCTCCGCGCTCACCCGTCTCGCACCGTGACCCGCACGACACGCCGAATCATTCGTGCGGATGTCGTTGCCGGGGAGCCCCGCTCTCGGTAGCGTTGCTCTGGTGGGGTGCACACACCCCGTAGACGTTTGAGAGGCAGCCGCATGAGTGAACTCAGTCGAAGCGAGAAAGACCGCTACGACCTCGGTCTGCTCTTCACCGACGGCTTGCCCGAACTCGATGACTCAGCAGGCTACCGCGGCGCCGTTGCGGCCCGCGCGGCCGGCATCAGCTACCGCCAGCTCGACTACTGGGCCCGTACAGAGCTCGTCGAGCCCACCGTGCGTGGGGCGGCGGGCTCCGGCTCGCAGCGTCTCTATGGTTTCCGCGACATCCTCGTGCTCAAGCTCGTCAAGCGCCTGCTCGACACCGGCATCTCGCTTCAGCAGATCCGTACGGCCGTCAACCAGCTGCGTGAGAGCGGCGTGAACGATCTGGCCCAGACGACCCTGATGAGCGATGGAGCCAGCGTCTACCTGTGCACATCGGATGACGAGGTCATCGACCTGGTCAGCCGTGGCCAGGGCGTCTTCGGCATCGCCGTCGGCAAGGTGCTGCGCGAGGTCGAGACGAGCCTCGTCGAGCTCAACGTGCAGAACGCGGATGCCGGCGATGAGCTCGCCGCCCGTCGCGTCAGCCGCAAGAAGATCTCCTAAGCCCCGCTGGTCGAGTAGCGCGACGCGCAGCGTCGCGAAAGACGGCAGCCCACAGCCAGGAAATCTCTGGAACCGTGAGCGATGCAGGAGTGAGCGCACAGCGCAGGATTTCGACGAAACCCCGCTGGTTGAGCTTGGCTTGCCCAGAGCTTGTCGAAGGGTCGAAACCAGCCGGCTATGCCTGAGGGTTCTCCGCGTACTTCTCGATCTTCGCGGTGCGCAGCACGCGGTCGAGAAGCTGGTCGAAGTAGCGCGAGAGCTCCTGCGCGCTGTCGCCGGGCCAGATGTGCAGCGGCTGGGCGGCGCCCTGCGCCTGCTGCAGCGAGGTGCGCTCTGGCAGCTGCGGGCTGAGCACGAGCGGCCCGAACATGTCGCGCAGTTCCTTGATGCGGAACTGGTGCTCGAGGGACGCCGTGCGAGCGCGGTTCACGATGATGCCGAGCGGCTGCAGGCGCGGCGAGAGACCGCGGCGGATCTCCTCGATCGCACGCAGTGCGCGGTCAGCCGCTGCCACGGAGAAGAGGCCGGGCTCCGTCACGACGGCGACACGGTCGCTGGCCGCCCAGGCGGTGCGGGTGAGCGCATTCAGCGACGGAGCGCAGTCGATCAGGACGAGTTCGTAATCTTTCTCAACATTCGCGAGTGCTTCTTCGAGCTTCCAGATGTCGCGAATGCTCGGGTGCGGGCCGTCGAAGTTGATGGCTGACGGGCTGCCGATCATCACATCGATGACGCTGCCTGCCCTGCCCTTGGTCCAGCCGGAGGGCGCGATTGCCGCGCGCACCACCTTTTCCTTGGGGGACGCGAGCACGTCAGAGACGTTCAGGTGCCCCGCGACTTGGATATCCATGCCGGTGGAGACGTCGGACTGCGGGTCCAAGTCCACCACGAGGGTGCGGATGCCGCGCGCGAAGGCCGCCGATGCTAGACCCAGAGTCACTGTGGTCTTACCGACGCCTCCCTTGAGGGAGCTGACAGAGAGTACGTGCACAAGGAGACACGATACCTTCACTAGTCTTAGAGAACCTAACCGTTGGCTGAGTGCCCGGGGTGTTTGAAAGGCTTTCATGTTCCAGAAGATCCTTGTTGCCAATCGAGGCGAAATCGCCATTCGTGCATTTCGCGCTGCTGTGGAGCTCGGGGCGAAGACGGTCGCCGTCTTCCCCTATGAGGACCGCAACTCCCTGCATCGGCTGAAGGCCGATGAGGCCTACCAGATCGGTGAGCCCGGTCATCCGGTACGCGCCTACCTCGACGTCAGCGAGATCATCCGCGTCGCACTGGACAGCGGCGCAGACGCCATCTACCCGGGCTACGGATTCCTCTCTGAGAACCCGGAGCTCGCCGAGGCCGCCCGCGCCAACGGCATCACCTTCATCGGCCCGCAGAAGGAAGTTCTGGAGATGGCCGGCAACAAGGTCACCGCCAAGGAGCACGCCATCGCCGCCGGCGTGCCCGTGCTGAAGTCGACGCCGCCGTCGCGTGACGTCGACCTGCTCATCTCCCAGGCCGACGAGATCGGCTTCCCGATCTTCGCCAAGGCCGTCGCCGGCGGTGGCGGTCGCGGCATGCGCCGCGTCAACACCAAGGACGAGCTGCGCGGATCGCTCGAAGAGGCGATGCGCGAGGCCGACAGCGCCTTCGGCGACGCCACGATGTTCCTCGAGCAGGCCGTGCTGCGCCCGCGTCACATCGAGGTGCAGATCCTCGCCGACGCCCAGGGCGGCACCGTGCACCTGTTCGAGCGTGACTGCTCCGTGCAGCGCCGCCACCAGAAGGTCGTCGAGATCGCTCCGGCGCCGAACCTCAGCGACGAGAAGCGTGCGGAGCTCTACGCCGACGCCATCGCCTTCGCGAAGTCGATCAACTACGTCAACGCCGGAACCGTCGAGTTCCTGCTCGACACCGCCGGCGAGCGTGCCGGCCAGCACGTCTTCATCGAGATGAACCCGCGCATCCAGGTCGAGCACACCGTGACTGAAGAGGTGACGGATGTCGACCTCGTGCAGGCCCAGATCCGGATCGCGGCGGGGGAGACCCTCACCGACCTCGCGCTCGAGCAGAAGGACATCAAGCTGCGCGGTGCCGCACTGCAGTGCCGCATCACCACGGAGGACCCGACGGCCGGGTTCCGCCCGGACACCGGCAAGATCACGACCTACCGTTCGCCGGGCGGCGCCGGCATCCGCCTCGATGGTGGAACCATCAACCCTGGCGCCCAGATCAGCCCGCACTTCGACTCGATGCTCGCCAAGCTCACCTGCCGCGGCCGTGACTTCGATGCGGCAGTCGCCCGCTCCAAGCGCGCACTGGCCGAGTTCCGCATCCGTGGTGTTTCAACGAACATCTCCTTCCTGCAGGCCGTGCTCGAGGACCCGTCCTTCGCAGCCGGTGACCTCAGCACGTCCTTCATCGACGAGCGCCCGCAGCTGCTGCGCGGCCGCGTCTCCAAGGACCGCGGAACCAAGATCCTCAACTGGCTGGCGGATGTCACCGTCAACCAGCCCAACGGCAAGCCGATCTCACTCGTGCACCCGGCCGACAAGCTGCCGAAGCTCGACCTCAGCACGCCGGCTCCCGCGGGATCCCGTCAGAAGCTGCAGGAGCTCGGCCCGGCCGGCTTCGCGGCCGCCCTGCGTGCGCAGACGGCTCTGGCCGTGACCGACACGACATTCCGCGACGCCCACCAGTCGCTGCTCGCCACCCGCGTGCGCACCCGTGACCTCGTCGCCGTCGCCCCGTACGTCTCCCGTCTCACCCCCGAGCTGCTCTCAGTCGAGGCCTGGGGCGGTGCGACCTACGACGTCGCGCTCCGATTCCTCGGTGAGGACCCCTGGGAGCGTCTGGCCGCCCTGCGCGAGGCCCTGCCGAACATCAACCTGCAGATGCTGCTCCGCGGCCGCAACACGGTCGGCTACACGCCGTACCCCACCGAGGTGACCGACGCATTCGTGCGCGAGGCCGCGTCGACCGGCGTCGACATCTTCCGCATCTTCGACGCCCTCAACGACGTGTCGCAGATGCGCCCAGCGATCGAGTCAGTGCTCGAGACCGGACACGCCATCGCCGAGGTCGCCGTCTGCTACACCGGTGACCTCCTCGACCCGGCCGAAGACCTCTACACGCTCGACTACTACCTGCGTCTTGCCGAGCAGATCGTCGAGTCCGGCGCGCACATCCTGGCGATCAAGGACATGGCAGGGCTCCTGCGCCCCGCCGCGGCCGAGAAGCTCGTCGGCGCGTTCCGTGAGCGTTTCGACCTGCCCGTCCACGTGCACACGCACGACACACCGGGTGGCCAGCTCGCGACCCTGCTGGCCGCGGCCCGTGCAGGCGCCGATGCCGTCGACGTGGCATCCGCTCCGATGGCCGGAACCACCAGCCAGCCCTCCGCCTCCTCGCTCGTTGCCGCGCTCGCTCACACCGAGCGTGACACCGGCATCTCGCTCGACGGCATCTCGAGCCTCGAGCCGTACTGGGAGGCCGTGCGCCAGGTGTACCGCCCGTTCGAGTCCGGCCTCGCCGGCCCGACCGGCCGCGTCTACAAGCACGAGATCCCCGGTGGCCAGCTCTCCAACCTGCGCCAGCAGGCGATCGCCCTCGGCCTCGCCGACGACTTCGAGCTCGTCGAAGACATGTACGCGGCCGCCAACACGATCCTCGGCCGCGTGCCCAAGGTGACGCCGTCGTCGAAGGTGGTCGGCGACCTCGCCCTGCACCTCGCTGCCGTGCGCGCCGACCCGGCCGACTTCGCCGAGAACCCGGACAAGTACGACGTGCCGGACTCGGTCATCGGCTTCATGGCCGGAGAGCTCGGCGAGCTGCCCGGCGGCTGGCCGGAGCCCTTCCGCAGCAAGGTGCTCGCCGGCAAGAACATCCGCATCGGCATCACCGAGATCAGCCAGGAGGACCGCGAGGCCCTCGAGGCCGACAGCAACACCCGTCGCTCGACGCTGAACCGCCTGCTGTTCCCGGCGCCGACGCGCCAGTTCGAGCAGATCCGCGAGCTCTTCGGTGACCTCTCCAGCGTCGACACCCTCGACTACCTCTACGGCCTGCGCCCCGGCGGCGAGCACGTCGTCGAGATCTCGAAGGGCGTGCGCCTCTACGCCGGCCTCGAGGCCATCGGTGAGGCCGACGACAAGGGCATGCGCACCGTCATGACCATCCTCAACGGCCAGCTGCGCCCCGTCTTCGTGCGTGACCGCAGCATCACCGTCGAGTCCAAGGTCGCGGAGAAGGCCGACGCCTCTCAGCCCGGTCAGATCGCGGCCCCGTTCTCGGGCGTCGTCACGCTGCAGCTGGAGCTCGGCGCGGAGGTCGCGGCCGGTCAGGCCGTCGCCTCGATCGAGGCCATGAAGATGGAAGCGGCGATCACGTCGCCCATTGCCGGAGTGATCGAGCGCCTCGCGATCCCCAAGACTCAGCAGGTCGATGCCGGTGATCTTCTCGTGGTTGTGCGTCCGCGCTAAACTGGAACGCTAGTTCTACCCGAAATAAGGGGAAATACACCGTGCCCAACACGAAGACGAGCAACGACGAGTACAACAGCGAGCTGCCGCCGGAAACGGTCGACAGCCTCGCGTCGTCGCTGCCGGAGAGCCTGAGCATTCAGGTCGACCTCCCGGCTGCTCCCGCCCGCGTCATGCCAGCAGATGAGGTCGCCGTTGCGATCGATGAGGTGGCCGTCAACCCGGGCTTCGTCGACTCCACTGAGCCCACCACGACCTCCATCGAGGTGGTCACGCCTCCGCTGCGGCGCTCCAGCTACTCGGCCGTGCCGTCGTCCGGTACATCGAGTGCCTCGCCGTACGACGCCCTGCTGGCGACGGATGCCGCGGCCGCAGCCCACTCACGCCGCGACCGCGTGCGCTCGGAGCACGTCGACATGGCCTCGACCAGCGCGTACGAGGAGGTGGCGGAGCAGCGCCGCGGCGACGGACCAGAGGATGCCGGCATGCTCACCGCCGATCGCCTGCTCGAGGTGAACCGGCGCACCCGCCCGGCACCCAAGGGCGGCTGGAATCGTTTCGTCTACAACGCGACCTTCCACGGCGTGAACCTCGGCGACTCGGCGAAGGTGCGGGCCGAACAGGCTCTGACCGATCGGATCGCCAAGCAGTTCAACGGTGGAACGCGCTTCGTGCCGATCCTCACCCGCAAGGGCGGCGTCGGCAAGACCACCGTCACGACGCTGCTCGGCATGGCGCTGGCCGATGCCCGCGAAGACCGCATCATCGCCGTCGACGCCAACCCCGACCGTGGAACCCTCTCAGAGCGCGTCACGAAGCAGACCCGCGCCACCGTGCGCGATGTCGTCACCAAGGCGCACACCATCAACGGCTTCACCGACTTCTCGTCGCTGGTCTCCCGCGATGACACGCGCCTCGACATCCTCGCCTCCGACACGGACCCGATGCTCTCTGAGGCCTTCGACGAGAACGACTACAACGTCGTCGCCGACCTGGCCGCTCGGTTCTACTCCGTCGTGTTGACCGACTGTGGCACCGGCATCGTGCACTCGGTGATGCGGGCGACGCTGCAGCGGGCCGACTCGATCGTGATCGTCTCCGGCGGCAGCGTCGACGAGGCGCGCCTGGCATCCGAGACGCTGACCTGGCTCGAGGCCAACGGCTACGGCGATCTCGTGCGCAATGCTGTCGTCGCCATCAACACGGCGACCCAGGGCACGAACCTCGTCAAGCTCGAGGAGATCGAGTCGCACTTCCAGTCGCGCGTGCGCGAAATCGTGCGCATTCCCTACGACCCGCAGCTGGCAGCGGGATCCGTCGTGAACTACGCCGATCTGAAGCCGCTGACGCGTCACTCCGCCCGCACCCTCGCCGCACTCGTGGTCGAGGGACTGCCGAGCGACAGGGCGCTGTAGGCCAGCATGACCGTTCGCGAGATCCGCCTCTTCGGCGACCCCGTCTTGAAAACCGTTTCCGACCCGATCCGCGTCGTCGACGCGCGCGTGCGCGCACTCGTCGACGACCTGGTCGACAGCGTCAAGCTGCCCGGCCGTGCCGGCGTTGCCGCTCCGCAGATCGGCGTGAACCTGCGCGCGTTCAGTTACAACGTCGACGGCGAGATCGGCTACATCCTGAACCCCGTGATCGAGGAGCTCTCCGGAGAGCCGGAACTCGTCGGCGAGGGATGCCTCTCGGTGCCGGAACTCTGGCACGACACGATGCGCTACCCCTACGCCAGGGTGAGCGGCGTCGACCTCGACGGGAACGCCGTCGAGCTCTCCGGCAGCGGGCTGATGGCCCAGGCCCTGCAGCACGAGACCGACCACCTCGACGGCAAGCTCTACCTCGATCGGCTCGACAAAGAACGGCGTCGGGTCGCGATGAAGGAAGTCCGCGAGTCCAGCTGGTTCTAGCCGGCAACGCAGAAGGGCCGGTCACTCTCGTGACCGGCCCTTCTGCGCTGCTGCGGAGTTACTGCTGCAGGCTGATGCCCTCCGTCGCGGGTGCTCCGGCGTACATGCTCTCGATCTCTCCTGCGAAGTCCTGCAGGATGATGTTGCGCTTGATGCTGAGCTTCGGCGTGAGGTGGCCGCTGGCCTCCGTCAGTTCGAGCGCGAGAACCCGGAACTTGCGGATCGACTCGGCCCGCGAGACCGTCTCGTTGGCCGCATCGACTGCACGCTGCAACTCGGCCAGCACGGCCGGGTTTGCGCACGCCTCGTCGAGGGTCATCGCCGCGTCCTCGTTGTTGTTGTTCAGCCACACCGGTAGCATCTCGGGGTCGAGCGTGATCAGCGCCGAGATGAACGGCTTCTGATCGCCGACGACGACGACCTGCCCGACGAGCGGGTTGGCGCGGATCGGGTCCTCGAGCGCGGCGGGGGCGACGTTCTTGCCGCCGGCCGTGACGATGATCTCCTTCTTGCGACCGGTGATGGTCAGGAAGCCATCGGAGTCGAAGGAGCCGATGTCGCCCGTCTTCAGCCAGCCGTCGTGGAACGTCGCCGCGGTGGCCTCCGGGTTCTTCCAGTACTCCTTGAAGACGCAGATGCCCTTGACTTCGATCTCGCCGTCGTCGGCGATGCGCACGGCGTTGCCCGCCAGGGGCGGTCCGACCGTGCCGATCTTGGCCTTGGTGGCGAGGTTGACCGTCGCGGGCGCCGTGGTCTCGGTGAGTCCGTAGCCCTCGAGGATCGTGATGCCCAGCGAGTGGTAGAAGTGACCGAGTCGCTGGCCGAGTGGTGCTGAGCCTGAGACGGCGTACTGCACCTTTCCGCCGAGGGCTGCACGGATCTTCTTCAGGACGAGGGTGTCGTACAGCTTGAACTTGAGAGCGAGACCGAGCGGAACCTTGCCGGCTTCGACCGCCTTGGAGTGGGCGACGGCGACGTCGGCCGCACGGCGGAAGATGGCACCCTTGCCGCCGGCCTCCGCCTTCTGCTCCGAGCTGTTGTAGACCTTCTCGAAGACGCGGGGGACAGCCAACAGGAATGTCGGCTGGAAGCTCGCCATCGACGGCAGCAGCTGCTTCGTGTCCGGCTGGTGTCCGACGCGCACGCCGGCGTGCACGCAGAGCACCGTGATGAAACGGGCGAACACGTGCGCGGTCGTGATGAAGAGCAGGGTCGATGCGCCGCCCGGGGCGGTCAGAACCTCTTTGAGGGAGACCGCGGCGTTGCGGGAGAGCTCCAGGAAGTTCGAGTGCGTCAGCACGCATCCGCGCGGCTTGCCGGTGGAGCCGGACGTGTAGATGAGCGTCGCGATGTCGTCGCCGACGGCGAGGTTGCGGCGGCGTTCGATCTCGGCGTCCGGAACCTCGGTGCCGGCCGCGATCAACTTGTCGAGGTCGCCGAGGTCGATCTGCCACACATTAGCGACGGCGGGCAGCTCTGCGCGCACCTCGTCGAAGCGGGCGAAGTGATCCGCGGTCTCGAGGATGACCGACGTCGCACCGGAGTCCGTGAGGTTCCACCGCACCTGTGTGGGTGAGCTGGTCTCGTAGACGGGCACGAGGATGGCGCCGGCGAACCACGTCGCGAAGTCGATGAGCGTCCACTCGTAGCGGGTCTTGCTCATCAGCCCGATCTTGTCGCCGGGTTGGATGCCGGCGGCGACGAGGCCCTTGGCCAGGGCAACGACCCGGGCGTGGAACTCCGCGGTCGTGACGGGCTTCCAGCCTGCACCGTCCGGCAGAGAGAACAACACGAGCTCGGGTGTTGCCGCGACACGTTGGACCAGCAGGTCGGTGATATTCGCCTGAGGGTCCGCTGCGACGACAGCGGGCGTTGAAAATTCTTGCACGGCAACTCCTTTGGTACCGGAAATGTATAGAACCCACTCTATCGGCGTGTGAACGCGTTACACCGCCGAGGCGAAGACCGTCCCGGAATACTGATTGACTTACACTCTAATGTGGCGCGCGCAAGCCCTTCGGGACGCCGCCGCCCTGAATTTCACGACGAAAGGCTGTTGCACGTGCACGCGATCGGAATCGACATCGGCGGAACCAAGATCGCCGGGGCGCTCGTCGACGAGTTCGGCGTGATCGTGAAGAGCGAACGCGTGCCGACGCCGGCCGGAGATCCCGCTCAGATCGAGGACGCCGTCGTGCAGATGGTGCAGAGCCTCTCGGCGGGGGAGCAGGTGGCCGCTGCCGGCATCGCCGCAGCCGGATTCATCGACGCCGCGCAGTCGACCGTCTACTACGCGCCGAACATCAACTGGCGCAACGAGCCGTTCCGCGCCAAGCTCGAGGCCCGCCTCGACCTCTCCGTGATCATCGAGAACGACGCCAACGCCGCAGGCTGGGCCGAGTTCCGCTACGGCGCCGGGCGCCTGTACAGCGACATGGTCACGCTCACCATCGGCACCGGCGTCGGCGGGGCCATCGTCAGCGCCGACAAGCTCTTCCGCGGCGGATTCGGCGCCGGCGCCGAGCTCGGCCACATGCGCATCGTTCCAGAGGGCCTGCCATGCGGCTGTGGCGCCCGCGGCTGCATCGAGCAGTACGGCTCCGGCCGTGCCCTGCTCCGCATGGCCAATGAGTACGCGGATGCCGGCGGCATCGGTCAGACGCTGGCCGATGTGCGTGCCGCCCGCGGTGAACTCCGCGGTGAGGACGTCGCTGCGCTCATCGCCGACGGCGACGGCGGCGCGCTGGCAGCGCTCCGCCAGCTCGGGCACTGGCTCGGCCAGGCCTGCGCGAGTCTCTCTGCCGTGCTCGACCCGCAGGTCTTCGTGTTCGGCGGCGGCGTCTCCAGCGCCGGCGAACTGCTGCTCGAGCCCATCCGTTCCGCCTACTTCGACCACCTCCCGGCCCGCGGCTACCACCCGGAGCCCGACTTCCTCGTTGCCGAGCTCGTCAACGACGCCGGAGTGGTCGGGGCGGCGGACCTCGCTAGGCTGAGTGCAGCTCAGTAAGCAGGGCCAGAGCGAAGGAGGCGGGTGCGATGTTCTACTGGATCATGAAACACATCGTTGTCGGCCCGATTCTGCTGGCCATCTTCCGGCCGTGGATCATCGGGCTCGAGAACGTGCCGAAGACCGGTGGGGCGATTCTCGCCTCCAACCACCTCTCCTTCATTGACTCCATCTTCCTGCCGCTCGTCGTCGAACGCCGGATGGCCTTCCTTGCCAAGAGTGAGTACTTCACCGGCAAGGGGCTGAAGGGCTGGGCGACCAAGTTCTTCTTCACCGCGACGGGGCAGCTGCCCATCGACCGCTCGGGCGGCAAGGCCTCTGAGGCCTCGCTCAACACCGGCCTGGCCGTTCTCGGCCGCGGTGAGCTGCTCGGCATCTACCCGGAGGGCACGCGCAGCCCGGACGCAAAGATGTATCGGGGCCGCACCGGCGTCGCCCGCATGGTTCTCGAGGCCGGCGTCCCGATCGTTCCCGTCGCCATGATCGACACCGAGAAGGTCATGCCGATCGGCAAGCGACTGCCCAAAATCCGTCGCATCGGCATCATCATCGGTGAACCCCTCGACTTCAGCCGCTTCGAGGGAATGGAGGGCGATCGTTTTGTGTTGCGCTCCGTGACAGACGAGCTGATGTACGAACTGCGCGCCCTGAGCGGCCAGGTCTACGACGACGTCTACGCCAGCTCCGTCAAGGAGCAGCGGGCCACGCTTTCGCGCTAGGCTGATTTGCATTCGGCTGCCGCTCCCGGCCGCCGATCACCCCCCCCCCCGGCGTCATCAGACGCCGCCTCGAGAAAACAGGAATAGTCCCGTGGTACAACCCACCGAACCGGTCGTTTTGGCAGATGCATCTGTGATTGCCGGTCTGGACTATTGGCGCACCCTTCCCATCAAGCAGCAGCCGGAGTGGCAGGACCCTGAGGCGACAGCCGCGGCATCCGCCGAACTGGCAGCACTGCCCCCTCTCGTCTTCGCCGGCGAGGTCGACCAGCTGCGCGATCGTCTCGCGGCCGCGGCCAACGGGCAGGCATTCCTGCTGCAGGGCGGCGACTGCGCAGAGACCTTCGCGGGCGCGACGGCGGACCAGATCCGCGACCGCGTGAAGACCGTGCTGCAGATGGCCGTCGTTCTCACCTACGGCGCATCCATGCCCGTCGTGAAGATGGGCCGCATGGCCGGTCAGTTCGCCAAGCCGCGCTCGAGCGACAATGAGACCCGCGGCGACGTGACGCTGCCCGCGTACCGTGGCGACATCGTCAACGGCTACGACTTCACCCCGGAGTCGCGCCAGGCCGACCCCAAGCGTCTCATCAAGGGCTACCACACGGCCGCGTCGACGCTGAACCTGATCCGTGCGTTCACGCAGGGTGGTTTCGCCGATCTCCGCCAGGTGCACAGCTGGAACCAGGGCTTCGCCGCGAACCCGGCCAACCAGCGTTACGAGAAGCTGGCCAAGGAGATCGACCGCGCGATCGGCTTCATGGCCGCATGCGGGGCCGACTTCGACGAGCTCAAGCGCACCGAGATCTACACCGGCCACGAGGGTCTGCTGATGGATTACGAGCGCCCCCTCACGCGCATCGACTCGCGTACGGGAACCCCGTACAACACCTCGTCGCACTTCATCTGGATCGGTGAGCGCACCCGTGAGCTCGACGGCGCGCACGTCGACTTCCTCAGCCGCGTGCGTAACCCGATCGGTGTCAAGCTCGGCCCGAGCACCAGCACCGACGACATGCTGCGCCTGGTCGACAAGCTCGACCCGAACCGTGAGCCAGGTCGCCTGACCTTCATCACGCGTATGGGTGCAGGCAAGATCCGCGACGCACTGCCGCCGCTGCTTGAGGCCATCAAGGCCAGCGACGCCCTGCCGCTGTGGGTCACCGACCCCATGCACGGCAACGGCATCACGACGCCGAACGGCTACAAGACGCGTCGTTTCGACGACGTCGTCGACGAGGTCAAGGGCTTCTTCGAGGCGCACCGCGCCGTCGGCACGAACCCGGGCGGCATCCACGTCGAGCTCACCGGTGACGACGTCACCGAGTGCCTCGGGGGTAGCGAGCACATCGACGAGGCGACGCTGGCGACGCGCTACGAGTCGCTCTGCGACCCGCGCCTGAACCACATGCAGTCGCTGGAGCTGGCGTTCCTGGTGGCGGAGGAGCTGGCTGCGGCCAAGCGCTGAAGCGTCTTGACTGAGTAGACGGATGCCGCGTCCCCTGTGGGGCGCGGCATCCGTCTTTTGGTTTCTGGTGGCGGGCGGCCGGGGCATGCTCCTCAGCTCAGGCCCTGCCATACCGCGGCCGGCCGGCGGTACGCTCCTCAGCTCAAACAATGACGTCTTCGTTCGGACCCCGCTTGCGAGATCGGGATGCGTTCTCTTGGCGGTGGGGTCCAAACGAAGACGTCATAACTCGACACCCCGCGAACCCCCGGCCGTCCGCTGCCCGGCCGCCCTGTGTGCGTTTCACGGACGCCGGAGCGCACGACGCGCCGGCGGTGGGGCGAGCGCTCGGGCAGCCGGCTAGAGGGTTACCTGGGCGGTGAGCTTGATCGTGGAGTGACGCTCTGCCTGGGTTCCGCCGCCGGGTTCCATCTGCACGACCTTCGCGAAGGGGAACAGCGCCTCGGGGAACTGGTAGCTGACCTCGAACTCCGCGGCCTTCAGGGTGTCGATGGCCTCCTGCATGCCCATGCCGACGACATCGGGGATGGTGACCAGGTCTGGGCCCTTGGAGATGGTCAGCACGATCGCCGAGCCAGGGCGCACGGCGCCCTCTTCCTGCGGGGCGGCCGAGATGACCACTCCGTCTGGAACGTTCGAGTCGAAGATGGGGTCGGTCGCGACGGCGGCCAGGTTGACCGCATCGAGCGCGGCGGTTGCCTCGTCGACGCTCATGCCGGCGACATCCGGGATCGGGCCGGCCGAGACGACGAGCGTCATCGCGGCACCCTCCGGCGCGGTGGCGCCGACCGGGTTGCCGTCGGCGTCGAGGAGGGCGATGACCGCGCCCTGCGGCTGCTCACCCGTGAACTGGACGTCGGCGGCGTCGGCGACGGCGAACCGTGCCAGCTGGGCGCGAGCGTCGGCCTCCTGGGTTCCGACGACGGCGGGAACGTCGAGGATCTCCGGCCCGGTGGAGAGGCAGAGCGTGACCGTGCTGCCGCGGGCGACAGAGGAGCCGATGGCCGGGTCGGTGCTCGCGACGAGCTCCGGAGCGATGGTGGGGTGCGAGCAGGCTGTCGTTGCGTCCGCCACGGTGAACCCGGCGGCGTCGAGCTCGGTGGTCGCGGCGTCGGCGCTCTGATTGCTGACGTCGGGAACGGTGGCCCGCGAGCCGGGCCCTGATCCGAAGTACCAGCCGGTTCCTGCGGCCAGACCGGCGAGCAGAACAATGAGGGCGAACAGCCAGTAGCCGCGGCGCTTGCGCTTGGCGGCCGTGCTGCGCAGCAGAGCTGTGCTGTCGGCGGATGTCGCCTCCACGGGGCCGGTGCGGTGCCTGGCGCTGCCGATGATCTGGGTCTCAGCGTCTGAATCACCGGCGACGTCCTCGATGCCGCCGGCGAGAATCATGGTCGGCGCGAGTGGACTCGGCAATACGGTGGTGGCCGCGGTGGCGCCGGCTTCTGCGGTGCCGGGCATGTCGGCTGCGATCAGCTGCAGCTGCTCGAGCATGACGCTGGCGTCGCGCGGGCGATCCTCCGGGTCGCGGGCCGTCGCCCAGAGCACGAGCTCGTCGAGTTCGCGGGGGAGACCCGGCACCTTGAGGCTCGGCGCCGGAACGGAGTCGTTGGCGTGCTGGTACGCGATCTGCATCGGCGCCTCGCCGACGAAGGGCTGCTCGCCTGTGAGCATCTCGTACATCATGATGCCGAGCGCATAGATATCGCTGCGGGCATCCGCGACACCGCGGGTGACGAGTTCGGGGGAGAGGTAGGCGATGGTGCCGAGCAGGGCCTGCCCTGTCGCGGTGTTCGCACTCGTGGCCCGTGCCAGGCCGAAGTCACCGAGCTTGATGCGCCCGTCATCGGCCAGCAGCACGTTCTCCGGCTTCATGTCACGGTGAACGATGCCGGCCTTGTGCGCAGCCGCGAGGCCGCCGAGCACAGCGGTGACGATGTCGATGGTCTGCTCAGGGGTGAGCTTGCCGTAATCCTTGAGCAGATCGCGCAGCGTGATGCCGGGCAGGTACTCCATGACCATGTAGGCCATGTCCGAATCCTGGCCCTGGTCGAAGACGTTCACGACGTTGGGGTGCGCGAGTCGTGCGGCCGAGCGCGCCTCTTGCACGAAGCGGCTCTTGAAGGTGTTGTCGTCGGCGAGGTGGCCGTGCATGATCTTGATGGCGACCCGGCGCTCGAGGCGCAGATCGGTCGCCAGATAGACGGTGGCCATGCCGCCGCGGGCGATGCGGGAGCGCACCTGATAACGGCCGTCTATCAGACGGCCGATCATCGGATCGTTCGGTGTGGAGCTCACCGTTGCAGTCTAGGAAGTCGCGGCGGGGAAACCCCGATAAAACACCGTGAAGCGGTGCATTGGCAGGGCAGATTTCCGTTTGAGGCGTTCGGATGCCGGCTCAACCGAGCTCGGTCAGCCAGCTCCGTGCCGACGTCTCCCATTTCGCATAGAAGTCAGGGTGGGCAGAGATCTGCACGGCCTGCGCCGCCTCGGTGACGCTCATGTTCTGCCAGCCGTCGATGTCGAAGAGGCCGCGCGGCACCACGTCGTTCGTGTTGGGTGCATGACCGAAGAAGGCGAGCGTCGCGTAGTGCGGGTCCATCAACTGCTCTGGCGCACCCCAGCCGGCACTCGGCCGCTGCTGGAACAGGCCGAGCGAGTCACGGTCGCCGTGGTCGAGGTTGATCAGGCTGGATTCCTGCGCGGCTGTGGCGAGGGCGACGACGATGGCCTCATCGCTGGCGCCGATCGAGCGCGCAACGTCGATGATGGTGCGTGCGTTCCGTCGCATCTCCTCGCTGAGCGGCACCGTGTCAGATGTGGCCGTGTCGGCGGGGGAGGCGATGATCTGCTGGACGACGACGGCGACCTCGAGGGCTGGTCCCCCCGGCAGTGCGAGGGTCTGACCGGGGTAGATGATGCTCGACCAACCCAGACCGTTCGCGTCGAGCAACGCCTGCACCGATACGCCGGCGTCGGCAGCGATGCCGCTGATGGTGTCACCGGTGCTCACGGTGTGCGTTCCGGTGGCCGCAGGGCCCGCGTCGACGGTCGATGCCGGTGCGGCCGATGCAGTCGAAGCCGAGACTGCGGCGTCCGGCAGCACGATCGTCTGCCCGGCGAAGATCAGGCTCTGCGCGTCGAGGCCGTTGGCGCGCAGCACGTCGTGGCTGTTGAGGCCGTGCGACTCCGCGATGCCGCTGATCGTGTCACCGGCGACGACCGTGTACCGGGTGATCTCGGCGGATGGCGCGGCGGGCGGAGCTGAGACGATGACGGCGGAACCACCGAGGCTGAGTGTCTGCCCCGGGAAGATGACGGCAGACCAGCCGAGGCCGTTCTGCGCGAGCACGGCGGCCGTCGACAGGCCGAAGCGGGCGGCGATGCCGCTGACGGTGTCGCCCTCGACGACGACGTAGCTCGACGGGGCCTGGGTCGCGGCGACCGCGGTGGGGGCGGCGGTGAGCTTCGGCGTCGGAATGGCCGCACGCGGCTTGAGTGACGGCTTCGCCGGAGTGGCGGCCTCAGCGGGCGACGCGAAATTCAAGGAGACGGCGATGGCGCTGACGACGGCGAGTGGAATCGTCACGAACGACGAGCGTCGTTTGCGTGACGCCCGCAGTGCTTCGCGGCGTGTCGTCGTGCCCTCGATCTCGTTCATCGCCCGATCAATCGCATCGCCATGGCCCCCGTCTGTGCTACCCCCTCAACCGTGGCAGAGAAGTCATCGAGAGTCAACCAGTGATGCCACAGTGGCAGAAGTGCTTTTGAGAAATCAGAGTGAATGAAGTGGCGAAAGTGATTTGAGTTCATCTGTTCGAAACACAATGGGTGCCGTGGCTTGTCGACACTGCGGCGCGCTGGTTTGCACAGCACGCCTGACGTGGCACTCTTATGTACGTGACCGACGTGTTTTCAGGCCGACAGTGGCTGACCATCCCCGACCTTGTTGAACTCCTCGGCGTTGGCCAGAGCCGTGTGCGCAGACTCATCGAAGACAAGCAACTGCTCGCAGTGCGTGTCGACGGCGTGCTCAAGGTTCCTGCTGACTTCGTCAGAGACGGCGAACCGCTCACCGAACTCCGGGGCACGCTCTACGTGCTCTCCGACGACGGTTTCAGCGACGACGACGCCATGAAGTGGCTGTTGAGCGTCGAGGAGAGCCTGCAGGCTGCTCCGATCGACGCCCTGCGCGCCGGCCGCAAGGCCGAGGTGCGCCGCGTCGCGCAGTCCCTGGGCTAAGCCCTTCCGCTGTTTGAGCAGCCCTTTCCGCTGATCGAGCAGCCCTTCCGCTGATTGAGCCTGTCGAAATCACGGTTTCGACAGGCTCAACCACCGGGTGCTATCAGGCCGAGCGGGTCGTGACCGTCTCGGCGAGCTCGCTCAGTTGAGTGATGGCACGTCTGCTGAGCGGTGATGCACCGACCGCGGCGATCGCCGTGCGCACATTGCGCGAGATGAGAGCCTCGACCTCGTCGACTGCGCCGCAGTCCGCGATCGTGTTCTGCAGCATCCGCACCTGGGCGTCGTCCAGATCGGCATCGCCCAACAGTTCGTCGACGGCGCGGCGTGCGCCCTGCGGCATGAGTTCCCTGGCGATGGCAATGAGCACGGTGCGCTTGCCCTCGCGCAGGTCGTCCCCACTCGGCTTGCCCGTGACGGCGCTGTCGCCGAAGACGCCGAGCAGGTCGTCGCGGAGCTGATAGGCGACTCCGAGGGGCAGGCCGAAGTCGCGCAGCGCGGCCAGCTGCGCCGGCGAGCCGCCGGCGAGCGTTGCACCGATCAGCAACGGAGCCTGCACGCTGTACTTCGCCGACTTGTAAACGATCACGCGCTCCGCGCGTTCGCGCAGCTCCGCGTCTGGACGGCGCAGCCACGCGCTCTCCTCGAGCACGTCCAGGTACTGGCCCGCCGTCACCTCGGTGCGCATGTGGTTGAACGCCGCGCGGGTCGCGCGCGCCAGTGCCCTGTCCTCGATGAGCTCGAGTCCCTCGTCGAGGAGCTCGTCGCTCCACCCGAGCAGCAGGTCGCCGAGCAGGATCGCCGCTGCCCGGCCGAACTCGACGGGGCTGCCCGCCCACACCGAATCGCGGTGCAGGCTCTCGAACAGACGGTGGGCGGATGCCGAGCCGCGCCTGGTGTCGGAATTGTCGATGATGTCGTCATGCACGAGTGCCGCTGCATGGAAGATCTCGAGTGCCGCGGCAACGGCGACGATCGCGCTCAGGTCCCGCGCGGGCTCCTCCTCATCGGCGAATGGGTCGAAGCCGGATTCGACTCCGGAGACCGATTCAAACCCCCAGTAGCAGAACAGCGCGCGGAAGCGCTTGCCACCGCTGAGAAACTGCCGAGAGAAGTCCACAAAGGGGCCCAGCTCGGGGCTGATCGCGCGCACAATGGGAGCACGGTCTGCGAGGAAATCTGATATGCGTGAATCGACGAGGTCGACCAGCCGGGTGCTTTCTGCCACCCGCCTAGCCTAGCCATCGAAGCGACGATAGAATGAGTTGATATCTCGACACGATCCCGAGACTGAAGGGAATGAGATGCCACTTTCTGAGCAGGAGCAAAGGCTCCTGGAAGAGATGGAGCGCAGCCTCTATCGCAACGACGCCGATTTCGTCGCAAGCGTCGGTGCCTCGCGAGGGCGCCCCAGCTACCGATCGATTGCGCTCGGTGTACTGATCGCCGTCGCCGGCATCGCCGGCCTGCTTGCCGGCGTGATGCTGCATCAGCTCGTGATCGGTGTCATCGGATTCGTCGTCATGTTCGCCGGCGTCCTGCTGGCGATCAAGACGTCGAAGAAGATTCCGGTCGAGCCGTCGGCTGAGGCCCGCGGCAAAGCCCGTTCCACGCAGTCGGACACCGGCTTCATGGACAAGCTGAACGACCGCTGGGACCGCCGTCAGGACGGCCAACCCTAAACACTCCACATGTCACCCCGGTGACCACCTCCAGAGCGCCACGCGCGCCCTGGACCCGTCTCCTTCAGGGGCCGATCCTCACGGATCGGCCCCTTTTTTGTGCCCGCAGGGCCATGGTGGGGAAAATCCCTCCATTTCACTCCACCGACGCAAGCCCTTTATTTACGCGGAACTTTGTCGAGTTTTGCGCGTTTTATTCCCAATGATCATTGATTGGTGGTGCTAAGTGGAGTAAAGTGGAGCAAACGTAAAGCTTGAGCGGGGGTGATGGCATGTTCCTTGGAAGCTACGAGCCCAAGCTCGACGACAAGGGGCGGCTGATCCTTCCCGCGAAGTTCCGGGATGAACTCGCCGGCGGCGTCGTCATGACCCGCGGGCAGGAGCACTGCCTCTACGTCTTCAGCACGCGCGAGTTCGAGAACCTGCACGAGAAGATTCGGCAGGCTCCGGTCACGAGCAAGCAGGCCCGCGACTACCAGCGTGTCTTCCTCTCCGGGGCCAGCTCCGAGACGCCAGACAAGCAACACCGGGTGACGATCCCAGCCAACCTGCGCAGCTATGCATCGCTTGAGCGCGAGCTCACGGTCATCGGCGTCGGCAGCCGGATCGAGATCTGGGACAGCGCGGCCTGGGAGCTGTACCTGAACGAACAAGAAGCCGCATTCGCAAACACGGAAGAGGAGGTGATTCCGGGACTGTTCTAGTTCCTGACGCCTGACTCCCAGCCGATTCGCCCTGTCACACTTCCCCGGTGCCAGGTCGAGCGGATGGGGATCAGGAATCAGGAGCCCTCCCTGGAAACCATGGCACTCAACGACATCCACACCCCCGTCCTGCTCGAGCGCTGCATCGAGTTGCTCGCCCCGGCGATCCAGAAGCCCGGCGCCGTGATGGTCGACGGCACGCTCGGCATGGCCGGCCACGCCGAAGCCTTCCTCACCCGCTTCCCCGGCCTCACGCTGATCGGCCTCGACCGCGATCTCGACGCCCTGGCCATCGCCAAGCAGCGCCTGGCGCCGTTCGGCGACCGCGCCCGCTTCGTGCACACGGTGTACGACGGAATCGTCGACGCGATCGCCTCACAGGGATTCACCGAGGTCGACGGCATCCTCTTCGATCTCGGCGTCTCCTCGCTGCAGCTGGATCGGGTCGAGCGGGGGTTCTCGTACTCGCAGGACGCGCCGCTGGACATGCGCATGGACGCCACGTCGCCGCTGACCGCGGAAACGATCCTCGCCGAGTACCGTGAGGGCGATCTGCGCCGCATCTTCGAGCACTACGGCGAGGAGAAGCTCGCGGCGCGCTACGCCCGCGCGATCATCGCCGCCAGGCAGATCGAGCCGATCACCCGCTCCGGCCGCCTCGTCGACATCCTGCAGGAGGCAACGCCGGGCGCCCTCAAGAACGCCGGCCACCCGGCCAAGCGCGTGTTCCAGGCGCTGCGCATCGAGGTCAACCAGGAACTGTCTGTTCTGGAGCGGACCATTCCGGCCGCGCTCGGCTCCGTCGCCGTCGGCGGCCGCATCGTCGTGATGTCGTACCAGTCGTTGGAGGACCGCCTCGTCAAGCGGGCGTTCGCCCAGGCATCCTCGTCAACGGCTCCGGCCGGCCTGCCGATTGAGCTGCCGGAACACAAGCCGGAGTTCAAGCTCCTCGTGCGTGGCGCGGAACTCGCCAGCGACGCCGAGAAGGCGCTCAACCCGCGGGCGACTCCCGTTCGCCTCCGCGCTGCGGAGCGTCTGTGGAAGCCCGCGGCACCGAGCGGCACCAAGCGATCAGCACGGGGGAGTGGCGAATGAGCGACAACCTGGCACGGAGCAGCGAACACTACGCGCGCCCAGCCCACCCGGCCGCGGCGCCAGCGCCCCGCACCCACATCGAGATCGTCCCGTCGCGCGAGCAGCGGAAGGCCAGGCCGAAGCTTGCATACGGACTCACCGCCGTGCTCGGCATCATCGCCATCATCGCGGCCCAGCTGGTGCTGAGCGTCGTGACCTCGCAGGGGGCGTACGACATCGCAGCACTGCAGCTTCAGCAGAAGGAGGCCACCCGTGATGCTCAGATCCTCACGGAGGACCTCGACCGCATGAAGTCGCCCCAGTTCCTCGCCGCCAACGCGCAGGCGCTCGGCATGGTCACCAACGCCAACCCCGCCTACCTGCAGCTCTCCAATGGGGCCGTGCTCGGCCAGCCGTTCGGGGAGCAGGGCACGAGCGCGGCCGGGGCGTCAGCGCTCGTTCCGAACGAGCTGCTGAGCGGTGTGCCGCTCGTGACGGAGCAGACCCCGGATGCCGCGGCGGCCGAGGCCCCCGCGTTGAAGGCACCCGTCCTCGTCGCGGAGAATGAGTCGGATTCAGCCACGCCGACCGCGCCTGTCACCCCGCAGAACAGCCCGGAGTTACCGTTGCAGAATGGCATCCCCGCGCCGAGCACGCACTAACCAGACCGAGCGACGTCGACGGAATCCCACTCACAAAGGACTTGCCTAGTGGCCCGTACCACCCGATCGAACAGGGCACGCGTGTTCAGTGCCGCCGTCCTGCTGTGTGCACTGCTCAGCGTCTTCGTCGTCCGGCTCGTCGACATCCAGGTCGTGCGCGCCGATGAGCTGAACGCCGCGGCGCTCGACCGGCGCTCAAGCACAACACCGATCCTCGGCGCACGCGGTGACATCGTCGACGCGAACGGCGTCGTGCTGGCCGGAAGCGTCGAGCGCTACAACATCATCGTTTCGCCGAAGCAGGCCGTGTTGGCGTCCCGCGAGGGCATCAGGGAATCCGACCCGGACATCGACGCGAAGTCGCGCGCCGTTCTCGCCGCCGAATCCGATCAACTCGGTGCAGCGCTCGGCATGCCTGCCGGCAGCGTGCTGGCCGTCATCGACGCGGCCATCGCCGAGGACCCGGATTCCGACTTCGCCTATGTGGCCAAGCTGGTCGACACCACGGTGTTCCGCGCGGTCGACGAGCTCGACCTCCCGTGGCAGTACGCGCGGTCGCAGCCGGCCCGCACCTACCCGAACGGTGCCGTCGCCGGCAACCTCGTCGGCTTCGTCGGAGCCGAGGGCGAGGCACAGGCCGGGCTCGAGCTCGGCCAGGACAGCTGCCTCGCCGGCGTGAATGGCGAAGAGGCATACGAAACGGGAGCCGACTATGTGCGGTTGCCCGACACGACACACGTCATCTCCGAGGCCAAGCAGGGCGGAACGCTCGAGTTGACGATCGACTCCGATCTGCAGTGGTTCGTGCAGCAGGCACTTGCGGAGCAGGCTCAGGCGACCGGCGCGGCGTGGGGTACCGCGATCGTGCAGGAGGTCAAGACCGGCAAGCTCCTCGCCGTGGCCGACTACCCATCCGTCGACCCGAACAACGTCGACGGCACCGCGGACGGCGACCGCGGTTCCCGCGCATTCGCCGCATCGTACGAGCCGGGTTCGACGTTCAAGGCGCTCACCTCTGCGACCGTCATCGACGCGGGCCAGGCCGACCCGCTCGCCCAGGTCGTCGCGCCCTACCGGATCATCTTCCCGAACGGCGCCGATGTGAACGACTCCTCGTTCCACGGCGATGACCGGCTCACGATGACCGGCGTGATGATCGACTCCTCCAACACCGGCATGTCGCAGTTCGGCGAGCGGATCAGCGATGAGGCCCGTTACGAGTCGATGAAGAAGTTCGGCCTCGGCCGCGAGAGCGAGGTCGGATTCCCCTCAGAGGACTCAGGAGACCTGAACGGCGACGGGCCGTCCACCTGGGACAACCAGACGAAGTACGCGACGATGTTCGGCCAGGGCCTGACGACGACCGCGATCCAGATGGCCAGCGTGTACCAGACCCTCGCCAACAACGGCGTGCGGCTGCCGGTGCAGCTCGTCAACGGCTGCACGCAGTCCGACGGCACCGTGGTGGACCAGCCGGAGACGGCTGGGACGCAGGTCGTGTCGCCGGAGGCCGCCCGTGCGACATCCGACATGCTCGAGATGGTCTACAAGCAGGGTTGGCTCGCCGATCAGTGGAACGTGCCCGGATACCGGGTCGGGGCCAAGACGGGAACCGCTCAGATGCCAGACGGCAACGGCGGATACTCCAAGGGCTACCTCGTCTCGATCGCAGGATATGCGCCGGCCGATGATGCGCGCTACGTGGTTTCGGTAAGCTTGGCAGACCCGGTGAACATGAACACCTCTGCCGCACCTGCTCCTGTCTTCCAACAGATCATGAGCCAGGTGCTGAAGAAGTACCGGGTCGTTCCATCCGGCGCCCCGGCGCCCGAGTTACCAGCAAACTGGTGAGAAAGAGGGCCAAGTGACCGGACCCACGGCGCTCCGCCCGCAGCACCCCGTTTCACGATCCCTGTCTGGATTGGTCGACACCTTCGACCTCCACGTGCAGGGCGATATCGACGGAGTCGAGCTCAGCGGCGTCAGCCTGAGCACGACGACGGTGCAGCCAGGAGATCTTTATGTCGGCGTTCCGGGGCGCAATGCCCACGGCGCCGGATTCGCGGAAGCGGCGGCTCGTGCCGGCGCTGTCGCGGTGTTGACCGACGAGGCCGGTGCGAGTCTCGCCGCGGCATCGGGTCTTCCGGTGCTGGTCACCCCCGACGCCCGCGCGGCGCTCGGTGATGTGGCCGCCTGGATCTACCGCACCACAGACAACCCGGCGACCCTGTTCGCCGTCACCGGCACGAACGGCAAGACCAGCGTCGTCTACGTGCTCTACGCGATCCTCAGCCAGCTCGGCGTCGTCGCCGGTCTCACCTCGACGGCCGAGCGCCGCATCGGTGACGTCGCGGTGACCAGCAACCTCACCACGCCGGAGGCCAGCGAGTTGCACGCCCTGCTGGCGCGCATGCGCGAGGCAGAGGTGCGCGCCGTCGGCGTCGAGGTCTCGGCCCAGGCACTCAGCAGGCACCGCGTCGACGGACTCGTCTTCGACATCGCGGGCTTCACGAACCTCAGCCACGACCACCTCGATGACTACACGGACCTCGAGGAGTACTTCCAGGCCAA
>CAZZNX010000004.1:49210-68108 GCA_964655795.1 uncultured Leifsonia sp.
TCGAGCTGTTCCAGCCCGACCGCAGCCGCCGTGGCGTCGTCACCGTCGACACCGAGTGGGGCGCGAAGCTCGCGCAGCAGTCCCGCATCCCGGTGACCACCCTCAGCACCATCGCCGGCCAGAACGCCGACTGGCGGATGACCGTGCTCGAGGAACACGCCACGTACACCCGCTTCGCCCTCGAAGGGCCGGAGGGCCGCCGCCTCGAGACCACACTGCCGCTGCTGGGCTGGTTCATGGCCGCCAACGCGGCACTCGCCATCGTCATGCTGGTCGAGTCCGGCTTCGACCTCGACGCGATCGCGCACGCGCTCGACCGTGACGGCGGCATCGACGTCTACATCCCCGGTCGCACGGAGCGGGTCTCCGGCGATCACGGCCCGACCGTCTACATCGACTACGGCCACACGCCGGACGCGTTCCTCAACGCCCTCGACGCCATCCGGCGCACGACGGCCGGCCGCGTGATCATGGTGTTCGGCGCCGACGGCGACCGCGACACCACGAAGCGTGCCGACATGGGCGCGATCGCGGCCCGTGGGGCCGACGCCGTCGTCATCACCGATTTCCACCCGCGATTCGAAGACCCCGCCGCCATCCGGCAGGCCTTGCTCGACGGCGCACGCGCCGCCGTACCGGACGCGGAACTCTACGAAGTACCCGACCCGCGTGCCGCCTTCCGCGCAGCCCTCGCCCTCGCCGGCGACGGCGACGCCGTGCTCTACGCCGGCCCGGGCCACGAGGATTACCAGGAGGTTGCCGGCGTGAAGCTGCCCTACTCTGCCCGCGACGATGCCCGCCAGGCCCTTCGAGAGGCCGGGTGGCTGTAATGATCGCCATGACCATCGCCGAGATCGCGGCCGCGACGGGCGCGCAGCTGTTGCGCACCCCAGACGCCGCGCTCGTGATCACCGGCCTGACCCACACCGACTCCCGCGATGTCACGCCAGGCGACGTCTTCGTCTGCAAGCCGGGCGAATTCACCGACGGCCACCTCTTCGCCCCGGATGCCGCCGACGCCGGTGCCGCGCTCCTCATCGTCGAGCGCGAGCTCGACATCGACGTTCCGCAGCTCCTCGTCGACGACGCCGTCATCGCGCTCGGCGCCTTCGCAACCGAGCTCGTCTCCCGCGTACGGGCTCTCGGCAGGCTGAAGATCGTCGCCGTGACCGGCAGCAACGGCAAGACGACGACGAAGAACCTGCTGCGCACGATCCTCAGCGCGGTCGGTCCGACCATTGCACCGCGCGCCTCGTTCAACAACGAGGTCGGCGCCCCGCTCACGATGCTCGAGCTCACCGAGGACACCGAGTTCCTGGTCGCCGAGATGGGTGCGAGCGGAATCGGCGAGATCGCCAGGCTCATCGCCATGGCCAAGCCGGACATCGGCATCGTGTTGAACGTCGGTCTCGCGCACGCCGGCGAGTTCGGCGGCATCGAGTCCACCGTCATCGCCAAGACCGAGATGGTCAGCGAGCTCACCGCGGACGACGTGGCCGTGCTGAACGCCGACGACCCCCGTGTCGCCGGCATGGCGGCATCCACCGCGGCACCCGTCGTGTGGTTCGGTCTCGGCCCCAACGCGGCCGTCCGCGCCGGCGAGGTGCGCTCGGACGCCGGCGGCACCGCATTCGTCTTGACGCTCGCCAGCGGCGAGAGCCGCCCCGTGCGCTTCCGCGTGCTCGGCGAGCACCACGTGATGAACGCCCTGGCCGCCGCGGCCGCCGCGGAGGCGATCGGTGTCGGCATCGACGACATCGTGACCGCGCTGGAGAGCGTCGAGCTCGCCGAACGGTGGCGCATGCAGGTGCTCGGCGGTCGTGACGGCGTCACGATCATCAACGATGCGTACAACGCGAGCCCCGACTCGATGGCCGCGGCGCTCAAGACGCTCGCGCAGATCCGCACCCCCGGTCAGCGCACCATCGCCGTGCTCGGCGAGATGAGTGAGCTGGGGGAGTTCTCCGGTGACGAGCACGACCGCATCGGGCTCCTCGCCGTGCGGCTGAACATCTCGCAGCTTCTCGTCGTCGGCCAGAACGCGCGCCGCATGCACATCAGCACCATCAACGAGGGCTCCTGGGATGGCGAGTCGACCATCGTCGACACGCCGGACGAGGCGTTCGCGCTGCTGGAAAAGTCCATCCAGCCGGGTGATCTCGTGCTGGTGAAATCTTCGAACTCCGCTGCTCTGCGCTTCTTGGGCGATCGACTGGGAGAATTGTTCTCGTGGTAGCCCTGCTCACCGCCGGCGCACTGGCGCTCGCGTTCACCCTGTTCCTCACGCCGCTGTTCATCAAGCTTTTCCACAAGCTGCAGTGGGGGCAGTTCATCCGCGACGACGGACCCCAGGCGCACCACTCCAAGCGGGGCACGGCCACGATGGGCGGACTCGTCGTCATCGTCGGCGTGGTCATGGCCTACTTCGTCGCAACCTGGGTCAGCGGTGAACCCCCGACGCCATCCGGCCTGCTCGTGTTGTTCATGATGGTGGGACTCGGCGTCGTCGGCTTCATCGATGACCTGTTGAAGACTCGCAAACAGCAGAGCCTCGGCCTCGGCGGCTGGGCCAAGGTGGCCGGCCAGGTGATCGTGGCCGGAACCTTCGCCGTGCTCTCGCTGCAGTTCCCGAACGCGCAGGGCGTGACGCCGGCCTCGACGCACATCTCCTTCATCCGGGATCTGCCGATCGACTTCATGGCGCTCGGCGCCGTCGTCGGCCTCGGCGCCTTCGTGCTCTGGATCTGCCTGATCGTGGCGGCCACCTCGAACGGTGTCAACGTCACCGACGGTCTCGACGGCCTCGCGACGGGTGCATCGATCCTCTCGATCGGTTCTTTCGTCGTCATCGGCTTCTGGCAGTTCAACCAGAGCTGCTTCGGCGGCGGGCTGGACGTCGGAGATGAGTTCCGCTGCTACGACGTGCGCGACCCGCTCGATCTCGCGATCGTGGCCGCGGCCATCACCGGCGCGCTGATCGGCTTCCTGTGGTGGAACACCTCGCCTGCGCAGATCTTCATGGGTGACACCGGTTCGCTCGCCCTCGGTGGCGCGCTGGCCGCGTTCGCCATCCTCAGCCACACCGAGCTGCTGCTGATCCTCATCGGCGGCCTGTTCGTGATCGAGACGGGCTCCGTCATCGTTCAACGCGCCTACTTCAAGATCACCAAGGGCAAGCGCATCTTCCTGATGAGCCCGATCCACCACCACTTCGAGCTGAAGGGCTGGGCGGAAGTGACCGTGGTCGTGCGGTTCTGGATCATCGGTGGCCTGCTGGTCGCCGCAGGTGTCGGCACCTTCTACCTCGAATGGATCTCTCGCACGTGAGCAATCCCGATCTCGACTCCGTCAGGGAACGGCTGGACACCCTCACCAGCTGGAACGCCGACTGGCGTGACCTCAAGGTGGCCGTGCTCGGTCTCGGCGTCACGGGCTTCGCCGTTGCCGACACGCTCGCCGAATTGGGCGCGGACGTGCTCGTCGTGGCATCCGCTGCCGACGACGACAGGGCCCGCCTGCTCGAGGTGATCGGTGCCCGCCTGCTCCAGCACGATCTCAGCACCGTGCCGGATGGGCTGCAGGAGTTCGGCGCCGATCTGCTCATCGCCTCGCCCGGCTTCCACCCCGACCACCTCGTGCTCGAGTGGGCCGCGCAGCGTGGCATCGCCATCTGGGGCGACATCGAACTCGCCTGGCGCTTGCGCGACAAGGTGCCGCTGGCATCCGGAGAGCCTGCTCCCTGGATCCTCGTCACCGGAACCAACGGCAAGACCACGACGACGCAGCTCACCGCGACGTTCCTCGCCGAGGCCGGCCGTCGGGTCGCGCCGTGCGGCAACATCGGTGTGCCCGTACTCGACGCCATCCGCGACCCGCAGGGCTGGGACGCGCTCGTCGTCGAGCTCTCCAGCTACCAGCTTCACCACGTCAAGCGGGAGGGAGCCGGTGCGCTCGAGCCCCTCGCCAGCGTCTGCCTGAACATCGCGGACGACCACCTCGACTGGCACGGCAGCGCCGAGGCGTACCGTGCGGCCAAGGCCACCGTGTACGCCAACACGCTCGTCGCCTGCGTCTACAACAAGGCCGACGCCGCGACAGAGGAGATGGTGCGTGAGGCGGATGTCGCCGATGGCGCCCGCGCGATCGGCTTCGACCTGGGTGCCCCCGGCCCCAGCGACTTCGGCATCGTCGACGGCATCCTCTGCGACAGGGCCTTCCTCGACGACCGCCACCACAGCGCCATCGAGCTGACGACGCTCGCCGCCCTCGCGGAGCGGGGCCTCGACTCGCCGCACATCGTCGCGAACATCCTCGCGGCCAGCGCCCTCGCCAGGGCCGCGGGCATCGAGGTCACCGCCATCACCCGCGCGCTCGGCCACTTCGAGCTCGATGCGCACCGCATCCAGACCGTCGCCGTCGCCGACGGCATCCGCTGGATCGACGATTCCAAGGCAACCAACCCGCACGCGGCGGTCGCGTCCCTCAAGGCGAACGACTCGGTCGTGTGGATCGTCGGGGGACTGCTCAAGGGCGTCGACGTCGACGATCTCGTGCGCAGCCAGGTGGAGCGGCTCCGTGCCGCCGTGATCATCGGCGTCGACCGCAGTGCACTGCGCGAGGCATTCGCGCGACACGCCCCCCAACTGCCGGTGTTCGAGGTCGACGCGACCGACACTGGAGAGGTCATGCCGACGGCGGTGCGATTGGCCGCGAAGGTCGCGGTTCCCGGGGACGCTGTTCTCCTGGCACCGGCGGCGGCATCGATGGACCAGTTTGCCGACTATGCGGAACGTGGCGAGTTGTTCGCCGGTGCGGTACGAGAATTTCTGGGAGGTGGGGCGGATGAGCAATCCGCCTCGGGTCACTAGCAGGCCCCAGGCAGGCGCGGAGGGCTCTGCCCAGGATCCCTCGGCCCGCGCCGCCTTGGCCCGCATCTCCCTCGGGCGCGTGTTCCGCGCGGAGGGAACGAACTTCTACCTTCTGCTCGGCACCACCGTCTTCCTCGTCGGTTTCGGGCTCGTCATGGTGCTCTCCTCCTCGTCGGTGGAGTCGTACCTCGAGAATCAGGGCTTCTTCGGCAGCTTCCTGAAGCAGAGCGCGTTCGCGCTGTTCGGCATCCCGATGATGCTCCTCGTGAGCCGCCTCCCGGTTTCGTTCTGGAAGTGGCTGGCGCCGTTCGCGATGATCGGATCGTCGTTCCTGCAGGCCCTCGTCGTCTTCACGCCCCTCGGCGTCGAGGTCGGCGGCAACAAGAACTGGATCGACCTGGGCTTCGTGCAGTTCCAGCCGTCGGAGCTGATCAAGGTGTCGCTCGTGATCTGGCTCGGCCTCATCGTCAGCCGCAAGGAGGAGCTGCTCGACGACTGGAAGCACGGCCTGGCCCCGATCCTCATCACGAGCGGTGCGGCGATCGGTCTCGTCCTGCTCGGCGACGACCTGGGCACCACCTTCGTCCTGGCGGCCATGCTCATGGGCGGGCTGTTCTTCGCCGGGGTGCGGCTGCGGATGCTCGGCATGCTGGTTCTCGCCGGCGGGCTGCTCTTCGCCATCATGGCGGTGACGAGCCCCAGCAGAGTCACCCGCCTCATGACCTTCGCCGGCGGCTGCGAAGACCTCGCGAAGCAGATGAACGAGTGCTGGCAGAGCACGCACGGTGACTTCGCGCTGGCCAACGGCGGCATCCTCGGAGCCGGGCTCGGCAACTCGAAGGCGAAATGGTCGTGGCTCCCGGCCGCGCACAACGACTACATCTTCGCGATCATCGGCGAGGAGCTCGGCCTGCTCGGTGCCATCGTCGTGCTGCTGCTCTTCGTCGTTCTCGCCATCGCCTTCGTGCGCATCATGAATTCCAGCGACGACACCTTCGTCCGTGTCGCCACCGCCACGACGATGTCGTGGATGATCGGTCAGGCGTTCATGAATATGGGCATCGTGCTCGGCGTGTTCCCCGTCTTCGGCGTTCCGCTACCGCTCATCTCGGCCGGTGGCACCGCCCTGCTCACCACCCTGATCGGCATCGGCATCGTGCTTTCCTTTGCCAGACACAGCCCGGAGGAACGCGAAGCCCTCGGCATGCCGGCCCGGCGCGGCCTGCTCGGCGTCCGCCGCCCACCATCCAGACCACATGAGAGTTCCTGAGTGACCCGCTATCTTCTCGCCGGTGGAGGCACCGCCGGCCACGTGAACCCCCTCCTCGCCGTCGCTGACATCATCCGCGCCGCAGAGCCAGACGCCGAGGTCATCGTGCTCGGCACGGCCGAGGGACTCGAATCCCGACTCGTTCCCGCGCGCGGCTACGAACTCGTCACCATCCCCAAGCTGCCGTTCCCCCGCCGACCGAGCATGAGCGCGCTGCGCTTCCCCGGCCGGCTGCGTGCAACGGTTCGCCGCGTGCAGGCACTGATCGCCGAGCGCGGCGTCGACGTCGTCGTCGGTTTCGGCGGCTACGTCTCGACACCGGCGTATCTCGCGGCCGGGCGCGCCGGCATCCCCGTCGTCATCCACGAGGCCAATGCGAAGCCGGGGCTGGCCAACAAGCTCGGCGCGCGCTCGACCCCCTTCGTCGGTGTCGCCTTCCACGACACCCCGATCCGCAACGCGCGTTTCGTCGGGATGCCGCTGCGCCCCGAGATCGAGAGCCTCGACCGTGCAGCCGCCAGGGCCGACGCCTTGCGCTTCTTCGGCCTCGATGCCGTGCGGCCCGTGCTGCTCGTGACGGGCGGATCGCTCGGCGCCCGCCGGATCAACGCGACCGTGCACGCCAGCGCCCAGCAGATCGTGGATGCAGGCTGGCAGATCCTGCACATCACCGGAGACAAGGCAGAGATTACCGATCCCGGCATCGCCGGCTACACGCTGCTCGCGTACTGCGACCGCATGGATCTGGCTCTCGCCGCCGCCGACTTCGCGGTCTCCCGCGCCGGAGCGGCCACGGTCAGTGAGCTGACCGCGCTCGGCCTGCCCGCCGTCTTCGTGCCCTACCCGGTCGGCAACGGCGAACAGCGCTTCAACGCCGCGAGCGATGTCGAGGCCGGCGGCGCGCTCCTCGTCGACGACGCGGAATTCCTGCCCGGATGGGTGGCCGGAACGCTTCTGCCGGTGCTCGCCGACCGCGCCGAGATTCAGGCGATGGCCGCGCGGGCGGCATCCGTCGGCGTCACCGACGGCTCGGCCAGAATGCTCGCATTGATCCGCGAGTCCGTGGCGGGTCGCGGTGGCGCGCACGAGATCCCCACCGGGGGCGCGTAACCTTGTCGCCGTGCGCGAGCACAGCGATCCAGATTCTTATCGACGTAATGAGAGGCTCTCAGCCGTGACAATCAAGCCCGACCTCAGCATCACCGTTCCCACCGAGTTGGGTGCGGTGCACTTCGTCGGCATCGGCGGCTCCGGCATGAGCGGCATCGCGCGACTCTTCCTCGGTGCCGGCTACACGGTGAGCGGTTCCGATGTGCGCGACAGCGCCAACATCGCTGCTCTGCGCGAACTGGGCGCGACGATCACCGTCGGGCACGACGCGGCCAACGTCGGCGACGCCGACACGCTCATCGTCACCGGCGCGCTCTGGCAGGACAACCCCGAGTACGTTCTCGCCCTGGAACGCGGCCTCCCCGTTCTGCACCGCTCGCAGGCACTCGCCTGGCTCGTGCAGAAGCACCGCCTCATCGCCGTCGCCGGTGCACACGGCAAGACGACGTCGACGGGCATGATCGTCACCGGCCTGCTCGGCATTGGCGCCGACCCCAGCTTCGTCAACGGCGGCGTCATCGACACGCTCGGTGTGAGCTCGGCCCGCGGCGAGAGCGAGCTCTTCGTCGTCGAGGCCGACGAGTCCGACGGATCGTTCCTGCTCTACGACACGGCGGTCGCCCTGATCACGAACGTCGACCCCGACCACCTCGACCACTATGGCTCGCTCGAGGCATTCCACGACGCCTTCGTCTCGTTCTCCGCGGCGGCGAGCGAGCTCGTGGTCGTGTCGTCGGATGACGCGGGCGCCATCGGCGTCACCGCCAAGCTGCGCGCGAGCCACCCGGACAAGCGTGTGATCACCTTCGGTGAGGCCGCGGACGCCACCGTGCGTGTGCACTCGGTCGACACCGACGGTCCCGTCGCGTTCAGCGTGAGCTGGCAGGGCGAGGACTACCGCGCCCAGCTGCGCATTCCCGGGCTCCACAACGCCATCAACGCGGCCGGCGCATTCGCCGTGCTCGTCGGCCTCGGTTTCGAGCCGGCAGCCTCCCTCGCGGCAATCGCCGAGTTCGGCGGAACCGAGCGCCGCTTCCAGCTGCACGGCACCGTCGGCGGCGTCAGCGTCTACGACGACTACGCCCACCACCCGACCGAGGTCGCGGCCGCCCTCTCCGCCGCCCGCACCGTCGTCGGCAACGGCCGCATCATCGCCGTGCACCAGCCCCACCTCTACAGCCGCACCCGACTCTTCGCGAAGGAGTTCGCCGAGGTGCTCGAGACCTACGCCGACGAGACCGTCGTGCTCGACGTCTACGGCGCCCGCGAAGACCCGGAGCCCGGTGTCACCGGCGCGCTCGTCTCCGAGCGGTTCACCGACCCCTCCCACGTCGCATTCGTTCCCGACTGGCAGGCGGCCGCGGATCACACCGCGCAGATCTCCCGCGACGGCGACTTCGTGATCACCCTCGGCTGCGGCGACGTCTACCGCATCGTTCCGCAGCTGCTCGAGGCGTTGCAGCGCACCAGGGCCTAACGGGCACCCGCCGATCAGCATGAAGCGACCCCAGGGATTCGAGCCGCCGGCGGCCCCGGCTCCTTCGGCGCGCCAGCGGGGTCAGAACGAGGCGAAGGCACCGGCGAAGGCACCGGGTCCGAAGGCTCCGGCTCCGAAGGCCCAGGCTCCGAAGGCGCCGATTCCCCGGGCGCCGCGCGTGCCGGCCGCCAAGCTGCCGACGGCATGGTGGATGAACAAGCAGGAACCGGCATCCGCGCCCGCCAGCCCTGTGCCCGCCAGCCCTGCCCCGGCCAGCACTGAACCGGATGCCGTCACGGAGCCGATCGCTGTTCAGGGCGTTCAGCCGGCAGCGGCACCACCGGCACCGCCGGCACCGCAGGCATCGACCGGACCGCTCGCGCCGGTGACCGAGATCACCTCGGTGATCCCGGGCGTTCGGCCGGAATCGGAGCCGGAGGCCGACAAGGAACCGGAGCCGCTCACTCCGAGCACGGCCAGAGCCCGGCTGCGGGCCGCAACGAAGGCTCGCCGCGCCTACGAGCGTGCGGAGGTGCGCCGCTTCACCCGCCACCTGCGCCGGCGGCGTGCCGCCTGGCTCACGGGGCTCGGCGCGGTGCTCGCGCTCGCGATCTTCGTCGCGGTCGGCACCTTCTCGCCGCTGATGGCACTCACCACCATTCAGGTGGAGGGTACGAACCGGCTGCTCGCCACCGACGTCTCTGCCGCGCTGAGCGGCCAGATCGGCACACCGTTGCCGCTCGTGGACCTCGGCGAGGTGAAGACCGATCTGTCCCAGTTCTCGCTCATCCAGAGCTTCTCGACAGAGAGCCGACCGCCGAACACCCTCGTCGTGCGGATCGTCGAGCGCACCCCGATCGGGGCGATCGCAGGACCCAACGGTTTCGACCTCGTCGATCCGGCTGGGGTCGTCATCCAGACCACCCCGGAGCGACCGGAGGGCTTCCCTGTTGTGGAGGCGGCCGGCGCCGAGGGACTCGCCGCTGCCGGCAGCGTCGTGCAGGCGCTGCCTGCCGACATCCGCCCCCAGGTCGATGTCGTGCGCGCCGCCAGCACCGACGATGTGAGCCTCGTGCTCGTCGGAGGGGCCAGCGTGGCGTGGGGGAGTGCAGAGGAATCGGCCCTGAAGGCCGTCGTGCTCAGCAAGCTGATGGCGGCCGCGCCCCCCGGCACGGTCTCCGTCTACGACGTCTCATCGCCGACGAGCCCCGTCGTCCGCTGACCCCGCCGTCGGCGACACGCCAGGCATACACGAACGCCGCGATGGATTGCGGGCAGAATTCCCGACACGCGGGCGCGCCTGCCGTGCGAATCCGCCCCTGCGCATAACTTCGAGCTTAGGAATTGCATACTCAGCATAACTTTAAGCTTCGACAAGAAGTTGAGAGTTTCCACCGGAGGCCGGACGTGTCAACAAATCAGAACTACCTTGCCGTAATTAAGGTCGTCGGTATCGGCGGCGGCGGTGTCAATGCTGTCAACCGCATGATCGAGCTCGGATTGCGTGGCGTTGAATTCATCGCCATCAACACCGATGCCCAGGCGTTGCTGATGAGTGATGCGGACGTCAAACTCGACGTCGGCCGCGACCTCACCCGTGGCCTCGGTGCCGGTGCAGACCCCGAGGTCGGTCGCCGTGCTGCAGAAGACCACGCCGAAGAGATCGAGGAAGCCCTCGCCGGCGCCGACATGGTCTTCGTCACCGCCGGTGAAGGTGGTGGAACCGGAACCGGTGGCGCCCCCGTCGTCGCCCGCATCGCCAAGTCGATCGGTGCGCTCACCATCGGTGTCGTCACCAAGCCGTTCGGCTTCGAGGGCAAGCGTCGTCAGGCTCAGGCCGAGACCGGCGTCAGCACCCTGAAGGAAGAGGTCGACACCCTCATCGTCGTGCCGAACGACCGCCTGCTGGAGATCAGCGACCGCGGCATCAGCATGCTCGACGCCTTCGCGACCGCAGACCAGGTGCTCCTCGCCGGTGTGCAGGGCATCACCGACCTGATCACGACCCCCGGCCTGATCAACCTCGACTTCGCCGACGTCAAGTCGGTCATGCAGGGCGCAGGCTCCGCACTCATGGGCATCGGCTCCTCGCGTGGCGCGGACCGTGCCATCAAGGCAGCAGAGCTGGCCGTTGCCAGCCCGCTGCTCGAGGCATCGATCGATGGCGCGCACGGCGTTCTGCTCTCGATCCAGGGTGGATCGAACCTCGGCATCTTCGAGATCAACGACGCCGCCCGCCTTGTCCAGGAGGCCGTCCACCCCGAGGCCAACATCATCTTCGGTGCCGTCATCGACGACACCCTGGGTGACGAGGTTCGCGTGACCGTGATCGCCGCAGGCTTCGACGGTGGAGAGCCGCAGACGAAGTCCTCCGACTCCCGTCGCAGCAACTTCGTGACCGCCGGCGTCGCCGCTGCGGCTGCCGGTGCCACCGTCACGGCCGTTGCCGAGGAGCCCACCGCGAGCGACATCGACGCACTCGTCGAGTCCGCGTGGCACAGCTCAGAGGTCAGCGCCACCGAGGCCGCCGTCACCGACCCGGCGTTCGCCGAGGACGACAACGACCTCGACATCCCCGACTTCCTCAAGTAGCACCGGAATGAGCGAGCACGGGCTGACCGGCGGCTCGGCCAGCGGCTCTGCCCTGGCCGAGCGGCTGGCAGCTGTGCAGGGCAGTGTCGCGGAGGCCGCGCGAGCGGCAGGCCGCGAGCCGGGCAGCGTCACGACGATCGTCGTGACGAAGTTCCACCCGGCCTCGCTCGTCGCCGAGCTGTCCGCGCTCGGCGTGCGGGACGTCGGTGAGAACCGCCACCAGGAGGCTCAGGCCAAGGCTGCGGAGCTCTCCGGGCTGCCGCTGCGTTGGCACTTCGTCGGGCAGCTGCAGAGCAAGAAGGCGAAGCAGGTGCGTGCATACGCAGACGTGATCCACTCGATCGACAGGCCGGCGCTGCTGAGTGCGCTGGCCTCAGACGAGAGCACCATCGACTGCTTTCTGCAGGTGAATCTGACCGACAACGCGGAGCGAGGCGGTGTCGCTCCCGCCGAGCTGCCCACGCTCGTCGAGCAGACGCTGGCCACCCCCGGCCTGCGGCTCCTCGGCCTGATGGCGGTCGCCCCGCTTGGTGAGGAACCGCGCCGGGCATTCGCCCGTGTGCGCGAGCTCTCCGAGTCCGTTCGGCTCATCGCACCGGATGCAACAGCACTCTCCATGGGCATGTCGCAAGACTTCGCCGCAGCCATCGCCGAGGGGGCGACACACCTGCGTATTGGCACCGCCATTACCGGGAATCGCCCCCAGCCCGGTTAATGTCAATTAGCCGGCTCAAACAAGACGGAACCTTACACGGAGGTAGTAATGTCCAACCCGCTCAAGAAGACCATGGTCTATCTGGGACTGGCAGACGAAGAGCTCGAGTACGACGAGCCTGCTGCCGCCGCAGCCCCGGTCGCGCAGGCCCCGGCTGCAGCGCCGACCAAGAACGCGGCACCGGTCACGCCGTTGCGCAAGGCCCCCGTAGCCAAGCAGACCTCCCAGGCGGCGGAAATGAACGAGATCCTCACCGTGCACCCGCGTCAGTACCGCGACGCGCAGATCATCGCCGAAAGCTTCCGTGACGGCATCCCGGTCATCATCAACCTCTCGCAGATGAGCGAGGGCGACGCCCGCCGTCTCATCGACTTCGCCAGCGGCCTCTCACAGGGCCTCTACGGCAAGATCGAGCGCGTCACGAACAAGGTCTTCCTGCTCTCCCCGTCGCACGTCATCGTGAGCGGTGAGAACGGTGAGACCGACTCCGATGTCGATGCTTCGTTCTTTGCACAGTCATAATTAGTCTGTGACCATCGTTGCCCTGATCGCGGGGATTCTGTATTTCTTTCTGCTGCTCTACTTCTTTGCGATGTGGGCGCGGTTCGTGCTCGACCTCGTGCGCAACTTCAACCGGTCGTGGCGGCCACGTGCGTTCGCCCTGATCCTGGTCGAGTTCGTGTACACGATCACCGATCCGCCGATCAAGTTCTTCCGTCGGATCTTGCCGCCCCTCCGCTTCGGATCCGTCGCCTTCGACTTCGGTTGGAGCCTGACCATGCTTCTCGTCATCATCCTGATGCCGATCGTCGGCGCATTCCGCTATGTCTAGCGAGAGCGTCGGCACTCAAGCAGCATTCAATGCTGTGTACTCGGTCAGCGTCACCGGCGCTGCTGCGAGTATCCTGAATCGGTGACACCGTTCGACGGTTCATCGTGCGTGAGAGGAACGACCTTTGTTAGCGTTGCTCACACGTAACTTCTGTTCACAACCAAGTTCTAAGGGTGGAAAGCCATGGCGCTAACTCCGGAAGATGTAGTCAACAAGCGGTTCCAGCCGACCAAGTTCCGCGAGGGATACGACCAGGACGAGGTTGACGACTTCCTCGACGAGGTCGTCGTCGAGCTGCGTCGCCTGAACGGCGAGAACGAGGAGCTCCGTCAGCGCCTCGCCGCCGCAGAGAGCGGTGCACCGCAGGCAGCCGCTCCGGCGCCGGTGCCCAGCTTCACGGCTCCGGAGCCGACGCCGGCCCCCGTTGCCGCCCCGATCGTTGCTCCCGTCGTGCCGTCGGCATCCGCCGAGGCCGAGGAGCAGGCCAGCACCACGAACCTCCTGCAGCTGGCTCGCCGCCTGCACGAGGAGCACGTGCGTGAGGGTGCTGAGAAGCGCGACGCACTCATCGCCGAGGGTCACGCAACCGCAGCCCGCGTCGTTGCCGAGTCCGAGGCCAAGCAGCGCGCCCAGATCGGCGCACTCGAGAAGGAGCGCTCGACGCTCGAGGCCAAGATCGAGGAGCTTCGCACCTTCGAGCGCGACTACCGCGCCAAGCTGAAGAGCTACATCGAGGGCCAGCTGCGCGATCTCGACGCCTCGGCCGCTCAGGCGCCGTCGGCCGGTTTCGGTGCTGCACAGGGCAACGACGCGCCCGCCCCGAGCTTCCAGGGCTTTGGGGTCTGATTCCCGAGGGAAGGTCAGCGCCGTCGCGCTTGTTGTCCTGGCCCTCGTAGCTCTCAGTGCCTATGGTCTCGACCAGTTCAGCAAGTACCTCGTCGTCTCGAATCTGAGCGAAGGGGAGGTGGTCCCGGTTCTCGGCAACGTTCTGCAACTGCAGTTCGTGCGGAACCCCGGGGCCGCCTTCTCCCTCGCCAGTGGGCAGACCTGGATCTTCACGATCATCGCCTCGGCCGTGATCGTGTTCATCATCTGGTTCGCCCGTCGCATCCGTTCCATCGCGTGGGCCATCGTCTTCGGGCTGCTGCTCGGCGGCGTCATGGGCAATCTCACCGACCGCTACTTCCGTGACCCCGGCTTCCCGGAGGGTCACGTCATCGACTTCATCTACACACCGTGGATGCTCCCGGCGATCTACAACTTCGCCGACATCGCGATCGTCTGCAGCATGGCGCTGTTCATGATCCTGACGCTGCGCGGCGTCGGTCTCGACGGTGTTCGCACGATCGAACCGAAGAAGAACAAGCAGGACTCCACCAGCCAGAAGGATGACGGCGCAGCCGCAGCATCCACCGACGAAGTGCCGGCGCCGTAAATATGGAATCACGTTCATTCCCCGTACCCGACGGACTCGCCGGGACGCGCGTTGACGCCGGGCTGGCCAAGCTGCTCGGTTTCTCCCGCAACTTCGCGGCCGAGGTGATCGAGGCCGGCGGTGTCAGCCTCGACGGCTCCTCCGTCGACAAGTCGGACAAGCTCCGCGCCGGTGCCTGGCTCGAGGTGAACTGGCAGAGCAAGTCTCCGTTGGAGATCGTGCCGATCGCCGTGCCGGATCTCACCATCGTCCACGACGATGACGACATCGTCGTGATCAACAAGCCGGCCGGTGTCGCCGCACACCCGAGCGTCGGCTGGACGGGACCGACCGTCGTCGGCGCCCTCGCCGCGGCAGGCTTCCGCATCTCGACCTCCGGCGCCGCTGAACGCGCCGGTGTCGTGCACCGCCTGGATGCGGGCACGAGCGGCCTCATGGTCGTCGCCAAGTCCGAGCACGCCTACACCGAGCTCAAGCGGGCGTTCCATGACCGCGAGGTGGAGAAGATCTACCACGCCGTCGTGCAGGGCCACCCAGACCCGCTGGCAGGCACCATCGACGCGCCGATCGGCCGGCATCCGCGTGCCGAGTGGAAGTTCGCCGTCACCAGCGACGGCAAGCACTCCATCACGCACTACGAGACGCTCGAGGCGTTCCCGTACGCCTCGCTCCTCGAGATCCACCTCGAGACCGGTCGCACCCATCAGATCCGCGTGCACATGGCGGCCCAGCGCCACCCCTGTGTCGGTGACTCGATGTACGGTGCAGATCCGACGCTCTCCGCGCGCCTGGGGCTGGACCGCCAGTGGTTGCACGCCGTGCAGCTCGGCTTCTCGCACCCGGCGACGGGGGAGTGGGTGAGCTTCACCGCCCCCTACGCGCCAGAGCTGCAACACGCCCTGGACGTGCTCGCCGCCTAGGCGGGACCCAGGCACACCATCCGCATTCCCAGTTAGTCGGAGCACTACGTGACAACATCGAACGACTCCTTCGTTCACCTCCACGTGCACAGCGAATACTCCATGTTGGACGGCGCTGCGCACATCAAGCCGCTCATGGAAGCCGTCGTCGCAGAGAAGATGCCGGCGATCGCCGTCACCGACCACGGCAACATGTTCGGTGCCTTCGATTTCTGGAACCAGGCGAAGGCCGCCGGCGTCAAGCCGATCATCGGCACTGAGGCCTACGTCACGCCCGGCACCGCCCGCGGCGACCGCACCCGCGTCAAGTGGGGCAGCGGCGCGCAGGGCGAGGACGACGTCTCCGGCTCCGGCGCCTACACGCACATGACGCTGCTCTCCGAGACCACGGAGGGCATGCACAATCTGTTCCGGATGTCGTCGAAGGCCTCGATCGAGGGCTACTACTTCAAGCCGCGCATGGACCGTGAGCTGCTCGCCCAGTACTCCAAGGGCGTCATCGCCACCTCCGGCTGCGCCGGTGGTGAGGTGCAGACGCGCCTGCGACTCGGCCAGTACGAGGAGGCCAAGAAGGCGGCATCCGACTACCGCGACATCTTCGGCAAGGAGAACTTCTTCGTCGAGGTGATGGACCACGGCATCGACGTCGAGCGCCGCACCATCAGCGAGCTGCTCAGGCTCGCCAAGGAACTCGACCTGCCGCTCGTCGCCACCAACGACCTGCACTACACGCACGCCCACGACGCCACGGCGCACGCCGCCCTGCTCTGCGTGCAGTCCGGCTCGACGCTGGACGACCCGAACCGCTTCAAGTTCGATGCCGACGAGTTCTACCTCAAGAGCGCGGCCCAGATGCGGCACCTCTTCCGCGACAACATCGAGGCCTGCGACAACACGCTGCTGATCGCCGAGCGCTGCGATGTGACGTTCGACACCTCGACGAGCTACATGCCGCGCTTCCCCGTGCCGGAGGGCGAGACGGAGGACAGCTGGTTCACCAAGGAGGTCGACGCCGGCCTCGCCGTTCGCTACCCGAACGGCATCCCGGACGCCGTGCGCAAGCAGGCCGACTACGAGACCGGCGTCATCCTGCAGATGGGCTTCCCCGGATACTTCCTCGTCGTCGCCGACTTCATCAACTGGTCCAAGCGCAACGGCATCCGCGTCGGACCGGGCCGTGGCTCCGGTGCCGGCTCGATGGCGGCATACGCCATGGGCATCACCGACCTCGACCCGCTGCACCACGGCCTCATCTTCGAGCGCTTCCTCAACCCTGAGCGTGTCTCGATGCCCGACTTCGACGTCGACTTCGATGATCGTCGCCGCGGCGAGGTCATCAAGTACGTGACGGAGAAGTACGGTTCCGAGCGCGTCGCGCAGATCGTCACCTACGGCACGATCAAGGCCAAGCAGGCGCTCAAGGACTCCTCGCGTGTGCTCGGCTTCCCCTTCGGCATGGGCGACAAGCTCACCAAGGCGATGCCGCCGCCCGTCATGGGCAAGGACATCCCGCTCACCGGCATCTTCGACAAGACGCACCCGCGTTATAAGGAGGCCGCAGACATCCGCGCGGTCGTCGAGACCGACCACGAGGCCAAGACGGTCTTCGAGACGGCGCTCGGCCTCGAGAACCTCAAGCGCCAGTGGGGCGTGCACGCCGCGGGCGTCATCATGTCCAGCGACCCGCTGATCGACATCATCCCGATCATGAAGCGCGAACAAGACGGCCAGATCGTCACGCAGTTCGACTACCCGGCCGCCGAGGCGCTCGGGTTGATCAAGATGGACTTCCTCGGCCTCCGCAACCTGACGATCGTCTCGGACGCCCTCGACAACATCGAGCTGAACCGCGGCCACCGCCTGGTGCTCGAGGAGCTCGCCCTCGACGACGTCGGAGCGTACGAGCTGCTCGCCCGCGGCGACACCCTCGGTGTGTTCCAGCTGGACGGCGGGCCCATGCGTGGCCTGCTGCGCCTGATGAAGCCCGACAACTTCGAAGATATCTCGGCCGTTCTGGCCCTGTACCGCCCGGGCCCGATGGGCGCGGACTCCCACACCAACTACGCGCTGCGCAAGAACGGCCTGCAGGAGATCACCCCGATCCACCCCGAGCTTGCCGACGCGCTCGAGGAGGTGCTCGGCGGCACCTACGGCCTCATCATCTACCAGGAGCAGGTGATGTCGATCGCGCAGAAGGTCGCCGGCTTCTCGCTCGGCCAGGCCGACATCCTGCGCCGCGCCATGGGCAAGAAGAAGAAGTCGGAGCTCGACAAGCAGTACGAGGGCTTCCGGGCCGGCATGCACGCCAACGGCTTCACGGATGCCGCCGTCAAGGCGCTCTGGGACATCCTGCTGCCCTTCTCCGACTACGCATTCAACAAGGCGCACTCCGCCGCCTACGGCGTCGTGTCGTACTGGACGGCGTACCTCAAGGCCCACTACCCGGCCGAGTACATGGCCGCACTGCTGACCAGCGTCGGCGACTCCAAAGACAAGATGGCGATCTACCTCAACGAGTGCCGCCGCATGGGCATCAAGGTGCTGCCGCCGGATGTCAACGAGTCGATCGGCTTCTTCGCCGCCGTCGGCACCGACATCCGCTCCGGCCTCGGCCCCGTGCGCAACGTCGGCACCAACGTCGTCGAGGGCATCAGGGCGTCGCGCGAGGAGAAGGGCCGCTTCGAGGGCTTCCACGACTACCTGCGCAAGGTGCCGATCCACGCCACCAACAAGCGCACCGTCGAATCGCTGATCAAGGCCGGCGCTTTCGACTCGCTCGGCTCCACCCGACGCGCCCTCGTGGAGATCCACGAGCAGGCCGTCGAATCCGCGGTCAAGATCAAGCGCGACGAGGAGCACGGCAACGTCGGCTTCGACTTCGACAGCCTGTTCGAAGAGGTCGGCGAGGCTCCGGCCTCCGACGTGCCGGATCGCCCGGAGTGGGCGAAGAAGGACAAGCTCGCGTTCGAGCGGGAGATGCTCGGCCTCTACGTCTCCGACCACCCACTGGCCGGGCTGGAGGTGCCGCTCGCGAAGCACGCCAGCATCTCGATCGCCGAGCTGATGGCATCCGAGAGCATCGAGGACGGCGAGACGGTGACCATCGCCGGCCTCGTCACGAGCGTGCAGCACCGCACGGCCAAGAACTCCGGCAACCAGTACGGAATGATCACCATCGAAGACTTCGGCGGCGAGATCACCGTGATGTTCATGGGCAAGGGCTATCAGGAGTTCGCTCCGCTCCTGATCTCCGACTCGATCGCGGTTGTGCGCGGCCGGGTGAGCATGCGCGACGACGGCATGAACCTGCACGCGTTCAGCCTGATGACGCCAGAGCTCGGCCAGGACGAGGTCGAGGGCACCGTGATCATCTCGATGCCGGACAACCGCGCGACCAGAGACACCGTGACCACGCTGGACGAGATCCTCTCGCGTCACAGCGGCGAGAACGAGGTGCGTCTGAAGCTGGTCCGTGGCGGAACGGCACGCGTGTTCGAACTCCCGCGGCACCGGGTGAAGGTGACCGCCGACCTGTACGGCGAGTTGAAGAGCCTGCTCGGCCCGAACTGCCTGGTCTAGCCGGCTCGAGCAGCAGACTCACTCCGCTGGTTGAGTAGGCCGTCTACGGCCGTGTCGAAACCGAGGCGCGTACGGAAGCTGATGTCCGTGAGGTCTCGAT
>CAZZNX010000004.1:68208-72440 GCA_964655795.1 uncultured Leifsonia sp.
ACGCTCGTTCCTCGCTACTCGACCAGCAAACCCACTCCGCTGGTTGAGTAGGCCGCCCGCGGCCGTGTCGAAACCGAGGCGCGTGGGAAGGCTGGCGTCGTGAGGTCTCGATACGCTCGTTCCTCGCTACTCGACCAGCAAACCCACTCCGCTGGTTGAGTAGGCCGTCTACGGCCGTATCGAAACCGGTTTTGACAGGCTCAACCAGCGAGGTGTCCGGTTGTGTCAGGGCTTCGGTCGCTGGCGCTCCCTCGAGCCAACGTGGGACAGGCTGGCGCTCCCTCAGAACTGGTAGGCCTAGACGATCTCGCCGGGGGTGCGGTACGCGCCCTCGTGGTACAGCAGGGGAGCGGCATCCTCGCCCAGCTCGCCCTCCTCGATCTGAACGACCACCACGGCGTTGTTGTGCACAGAGACGCGTTCCAGGATACGCCCGCTCATCCACGCCGTGACGTCGTTGATGACGGGAAGCCCGTGCGGGCCGACGTGCCAGTGATCTCCGATGAAGCGTTCGGATGCGTCGCGCGCCATGATCTGGGCCACCGCTCGATTGCGGGCGCCGAGCATGTGGATGACGACGCGGTCGGTCTCGGTGATCGCCCGCCAGGCACTGGCAGAGCGGGCCATGTTGAAGGTCGCGAGCGGTGGGACCGCGGCGAGTGAGGCCAGCGAGGTTGCTGTGAACCCGACCGGACGCCCCTCAGGATCGAGCGCCGTCACGATCGCGACGCCGGCGGCATGCCTGCGGAAGGCCTGCTTGAAGGCATGCAGGTCGTCGGGGACGGCGGGTGAGGGCACAGCCTCCGGCGTTGAGCCGGGGGAGTTCTCGTTCGAAACGGAAGCGGCGGTGATGTTCATACGCCTGTATCAAGCTCCAAACGGGGGCGCATATTCCCGCACGGTGCCCCGCGCCGTGCGCACAAGACCGTGCGGCCAATGTCGTGTCGGTAGGCTGGGCAGATCATGATCCAGACGATTGACCTGCGCGGTCTCCAGCCTAGCCCCGCCGAACTCCTCGCCGTCGTGCCCCGTGCCAGCACCGACGTGACCGTTGCGTTGGAGGTGGCGGCCGAGCTCATCGACGATGTGCGGGCGCGCGGGGAGCATGCTCTGCTCGATCAGGCTGAGCGGCTCGACCGGGTTCGCCCGGAGTCGATCCGCGTGCCGCAGGCGCACATCGACGAGGCCGTCGCCGCTCTCGCGCCGGCCGTGCACTCCGCCATTCTCGAGACCATCCGCCGCGTGCGGCTGGCCAGCGCCGCCCAGGTGCCTCCGGCCGCGACGACCGTGCTCGCCCCCGGAGCCGAGATCATGCAGCGCTGGCAGCCGGTCGGCCGCGTTGGCCTCTATGTGCCCGGCGGCAAGGCCGTCTACCCGTCGAGCGTCGTGATGAACGTCGTGCCGGCCCAGACCGCCGGCGTGCGCTCCATCGCGCTCGCCTCGCCGCCGCAGGCGGCATTCGGCGGCCGCGTGCACCCGACGATCCTCGCCGTCGCCGGACTGCTCGGCGTCACCGAGATCTACGCCATGGGCGGCGCCGGTGCCGTCGGCGCCTTCGCATACGGTGTCGCGGGCATTGGACTCGACCCCGTTCAGATGGTCACAGGGCCCGGCAACGTCTACGTCGCTGCGGCCAAGCGCCTCATCCGCGGCCAGGCAGGCATCGACGCCGAGGCCGGACCGACCGACATCCTCGTGATCGCGGATGCCTCGGCCGACGCCGTGCTCATCGCCGCCGATCTGGTGAGCCAGGCGGAGCACGACGAGCTGGCCGCGACCGTGCTGGTCACCGCCGACGCCGAGCTGGCGGCATCCGTCGAGCGCGAACTCGTGCGCCTCGCCGCGTCGACAACCCACAGCGAGCGGGTCACCGCCGCCATCACGGGCGCCCAATCGGCCATCGTGCTGGTCGATGACCTCGCCGCGGCTGCCGATTTCAGCAACGCCTTCGGACCGGAGCACCTCGAGATCCAGACCGAGAACCCGGACGGCGTGCTCGAGCTGATCGAGAACGCCGGGGCCATCTTCCTCGGTGAGAACTCTCCGGTCAGCCTCGGCGACTACTCGGCCGGCTCCAACCACGTGCTGCCGACCGGCGGTCAGGCCCGCTTCTCCGCCGGCCTCAGTGCCTCGACCTTCCTGCGCCCGCAGCAGGTCGTGCGCTACAGCCGCGAGGCACTGGCCGAGGTGCACCAGAACGTGCTCGCGCTCAGCGACGCCGAGGCACTGCCCGCACACGGCGACGCGATCACCGCCCGCTTCGCCTGAGCAGCAGGTGTCCGGCCCGCCGTGCGGTCAGTTGATCACCACGGCGATGTCGGAGACCTCGATGGCGAGCAGTGCGAGACCGGTGACGATGGCCGCTGCGACGAGCAGGCCAGGGTGGGCCAGGCCGATCGTGACCGTGCGCAGCCGCGGCCTCCGCAGGAACAGCCGGGCGGGGACGGTCGTGCTCGCCGGGTGTTCCGCCCAGCCGCGCACCCGGATCAGAAACCAGGCGCAGCGCAGCATGAAGACGATCCAGAGCACCGTGATCGCCGGCAGCACGATCCCGATCATCAGCTGAAAGCCCAGGCCGAGCACCTCGTCCTCCCGATCCGCGGCGAGCAGATTGAGCGACGCCGAGATTGTGGAGCCGACGACGATCGACGCGGTCCACGCCAGGAAGCCGGCTATGACGACGAGGTAGCGGGTGAAGAAGTGTCCGAACACCGATCCGTGGTTCTCCAGGGAGCGCCGCGGCGTCGCCTCGAGAACGGTGATCATCGCGGCCAGCGACGGCAACACGGCCAGGGCGATCGCGATCAACCAGGCCGGCAGCGGCCAGTCGAAGATTTCGGCGGCAAGCAGCACCGCCGTGAACAGGGCGATCCAGACCCACCCGGCGATGAGCGGATGCCGCACGAGCCACGCGGGCAGCGCGGCATCCGCGGATCGCACCGGCTCAGAACCCTGCCCGCTTCTCGCGCTCATGCCATCACTGTAGCGGCACCTCGGCGCGGTAGGCTTGCAGCACGATGTATTGCCCGTTCTGCCGCCACCCCGACTCCCGGGTCATCGATTCGCGCACCAGCGATGACGGGCTCTCCATTCGACGCCGACGCCAGTGCCCAGAGTGTGGCAGGCGATTCAGCACGACGGAGACCGCCAGCCTCGCCGTGATCAAGCGCAACGGCGTCGTGGAACTCTTCAGCCGCGAGAAGGTCGTCGCGGGTGTCCGCAAGGCCTGCCAGGGCCGCCCCGTCACGGATTCGGACCTCGCTGTTCTCGCGCAGAAGGTCGAGGAGACGATCCGCTCGACCGGTGCGTCGCAGATCGAGGCCAACGACATCGGGCTCGCCATCCTGGCCCCGCTGCGTGAGCTCGACGAGGTCGCCTACCTGCGCTTCGCCAGCGTTTACCAGGCATTCGAGTCTCTCGACGACTTCGAATCGGCGATCGAACAGCTGCGTACAGAGCACGGCCGCCAGCCGGCCAAGCCCGTCGAATAGCGGCGGGACGGCGCCGGTCCCGGCCGAGCGGCGCCTGCCGGTATTCTTGGTCAGGCATGTATCCTCTACTCTTCTCCCTCGTCCTGTCCAAGCTTGATCCCGAGCGCGCGCACCACCTGGCGTTCGGCGTGATCAAGGCTCTGCCGACCGTCGGGTTCGGCCGCCTCGTGCACCGCTACACGCGGCCGCGCACCGACCTCTCCGTGCAGGCGCTCGGCCTGCACTTCGACACGCCGTTCGGCGTCGCGGCAGGTTTCGACAAGGACGCCAAGGGCGTCATCGGCCTCGGCCAGCTCGGCTTCGGCCACATCGAGGTCGGCACGCTGACCGCGCACGCCCAGCCGGGCAACGAGCAGCCGCGCCTGTTCCGTCTGGTGCCAGACCGTGCCGTCATCAACCGCATGGGATTCAACAACGGCGGCGCGGACGCCGCGCGTGAGCGTCTCCGCCGTGCCCGCGCGACGAGCGGGCGCCCGGTGATCGGCGTCAACATCGGCAAGAGCCGCATCACCGCGGTCGAGGATGCGACGGCCGACTACCTGATCTCTGCGCGCGCCCTCGCACCGCTGGCGGACTACCTCGTCGTCAACGTCAGCTCGCCGAACACCCCGGGCCTCCGCGGCCTGCAGGAACTCGAGCTGCTGCGCCCGTTGCTCAGCGCGGTCAAGGACGCCTGCGGCACGACGCCGCTGCTCGTGAAGATCGCCCCCGGCCTCCAGGACGATGAGGTCGTCAAGGTCG
>CAZZNX010000005.1:0-8961 GCA_964655795.1 uncultured Leifsonia sp.
AGATGGTGCGGGCGAAGCCGCCGCCCTGGCGCAGCAGCAGCTCGGTGGGGTCGTCGTGGCCCGGCCAGTAGTGGCGCTCCTCCGTGACGTCACCGGCGACGCTGAGGCACTGCGCGGCGAGCTCGGCGTCGGACTGCGCCGCCTGCCAGTCGCGGGCGGCCAGAGCGTTGCCGATGTGCACACCGAGGCCCCACTCGTTATCGCCGAGCGGTGCGTGCAGGCGTTCGAGGCGCTCCAGGCGCGGGGTTTCGACAGGCTCAACCAGCGGGAGCGGCTCAACCAGCGAGGATTCCCGTTGATTGAGCTTGTCGAAATCATCCGCAGGGGTTTCGACAGGCTCAACCAGCGGGTTCGGCTCAACCAGCGAGGGTTGCGGAGCAGGGGCGCGGAGCAGCACGTAGCCGAAGCCGATCTGGGTCACGCCGCGCTCGGCGAAGTCGTCGAGCCAGGCACCGAAGAGCCGGTCGAAGTTGGGTGTTCCGGGGCGCGTGCCGCCATCACGGATCCACGTCTCGGCGTACTGCGTCGCCGACTGGGCCTCACGCTCGACGATCCAGTAGTCGAGCGCCGAGCCCGCGTCCACCGCTCCCCCGCGCGGTTCCAGCCACGAGCGCAGCCGGTCGAAGGCGTTCGGAACGGCCTCGGTGTACTCCCAGTTGCCGAGCATCTGCAGCACGCCGCCCGGGGTCAGGTGGGCCGCGGCATCCCGCACCACCTGCTCGACGAGGGCATCGCCGACCATCCCACCGTCGCGGTACTCATAGGCCGGCACGCCCTCGACCCGCGGTGTGATGACGAACGGCGGATTGCTGATGATGTGGTCGAAGCGTTCCCCGGCGACGGGCTCGAACAGGCTGCCGAAGCGGAACTCGATGGAGTCGATGCCGTTGAGTTCGGCGTTGAACGCGGCCAGTTCGAGGGCACGGCGCGAGATGTCGGTCGCGACGACGCGCTGCGCGTGCCTGGCCGCGTGCATCGCCTGGATGCCGCAGCCCGTTCCGAGGTCGAGCACGCTGTCGACCTCGTTCTGCAGCATGAGTCCGGAGAGCGTGCGCGAAGCCCCGCCGACGCCGAGCACGTGGTTCTCGCCGAGCGGACCGCCGAGGGCGAGCTCGCCGAGGTCGGAGAGGATCCACCAGGCTCCGCCGCCGCGGCTGTCGCTGAAGCTGTACGGGCGCAGCTCGAGCAGGGCCCGCAGCGAGTTACCCGCCTCACTCTGTGCTTCTTCACCCGGTGTTGCGGATGCCGGCTGCTCCCCCGCCGGCCCGACGAGTCCGAGCTCGATCGCACCGTCGGCTCCGAGCCGTGGCAGCGCTGCCTGCAGATCTGCGCGGCCGACGGGCATGCCCAGCACGAACAGTTCGGCGAGGGTGGCGACGGCCGTCGGGGCTCCGAGGCGGGCGCGCAGCGCGGCGAGAGCGCGGAGTGCCGGGACGCGCTCGTTGCGGCGGAGGGCGGCAGCGGCATCCGGACCCCACAGCCCGTCGAGGCTCGCCTCGGAGAAGCGCGCCTCGTCGAGGTCGGCGCGCAGGAGGGCGATCGCGGTGGGATTCAGTTCAACAACCATGCGTCAATTCAACTGCATCCACGCAGGTTCCGATGAGAGCGGTCAAATGGCCGCTTTGGGGCACTCAAAACGGCCATTTGACCGCTCTCAATGGAATCTCGACGTCAGGAGTTGAGGTAATCCCGGAGCACGGCCGCGTGGTTCACCTCGGGGTCGCGCGCCCCGTAGACGAGCGTCAGCGGGTCGTGCGCGGCGGCGATGGCTCGCAGCTGGGCGACGCCGTCGACGGCATCCGGCACCGTCTCAAGCTCGGCCCGGTAGCGGGCGGCGAACTCGTCAAGCCGAGCGGGGTCGTGATTCCACCAGGTGCGGAGCTCCGGGCTGGGCGCGACGGCCTTCAACCAGAGGTGGATGTCGGCGTGCTCCCGGCTCACGCCGCGCGGCCAGAGCCGATCGACGAGCACACGGTACCCATCGTCGGGTGACGCGTCATCGTAGGCGCGTTTGATCAGAACAGCCATGAACTGATGGTCGCAGCTTCTGCGCAGATTACAAGAGGCGCGAATCACGCACGGCGCGAATCACAGGAGGCCCGAATCACCCGATGACGGTGAACGCCGGCAGTCGCCGGCATGAACAGTTGCGGCGCGCCGGGCCATTCGCAGCCGACATCCGGATTCGTCTGCTGGAATATGTGCACCGTGAGGGCGCGCAACAGAGCACGCACTGATGAACAGAGGATTCGTGTGAACACACGCATGGCCGAGTACCCACGGCCACATCATTTCCTGCTCCACCTGAGCGACACCCACCTGCTCGCCGCCGACGGCAAGCTGTACGACAGGGTCGACAGCACCGCGCTGCTGCAACGCCTGTTCGACGAGGTCGAGGCCTCCGGCGGGCACCCGGAGGCGATCGTCTTCACGGGTGATCTCGCCGACAAGGGCGAACCGGACGCCTATCGCCGACTGCGTGAGATCGTCGAGCCGGCCGCCGCCCGGCTTGGGGCGCGCGTCATCTGGGTGATGGGCAACCACGACGATCGCGGTGCGTTCCGCAGCGAGCTGCTCGGCGAGCAGCCGTCGACGATGCCGGTCGATGCGGTCTACGACCTGAATGGCCTCCGCCTGATCACGCTCGATTCGACCGTGCCGGGCCACCACTTCGGGGCGGTCACCACCGCCCAGCTGGACTGGCTGACCCGCGAGCTGGCCACGCCGGCCCCGGACGGCACCATCCTGGCCATGCACCACCCGCCGATCCCCAGCGTGCTCGACCTCGCCGCCGCCGTCGAGCTGCGCGATCAGGGCCCGCTGGCCGCCGTGCTCCGCGGCAGCGACGTGCGCAGCATCATCGCCGGGCACCTGCACTACTCGTCGACGGCGACCTTCGCCGGCATCCCCGTGTCGGTCGCCTCGGCCACCTGCTACACCCAGGACCTCAACGTTCCGGTGGGCGGCACCCGTGGCCGCGACGGCGCGCAGGGCTTCAACCTCGTGCACGTCTACCCGGACACGGTGCTGCACTCGGTGGTTCCGCTCGGCAGCTACCAGCCGCTCGACTACATCGACGCGGCCGAGACCGCGCGCCGGCTGGCGGCCGACGGCATCCGCATCGCGCCATCGAGCGTGCACGGGCCGCCGACCACGCCGATCCCCGTCATGGCCTGAGCGACGCTGCGACGGGCGGCGGCTCGATCCACGGGTGGGCGGATGCCGCGGCTGCGGTCACCGCCTCGTTGATCGCCTCGGCCGCCTCCGCGTCGATGCCGCGGGAGTCGATGCCGCGAGTGTCGATGCCGAGCCCGCGTCCGCCACTCGCGGTGCGCTCAGGCTCCGGTTCCTCTGCGCGCTCCCACGGTGCCGGGAACGGGAAGTACTTCTCCAGGAACTCGGTGACCGCGGCCGTGCGCGTCTCATCCGAGATCTCGGGGTTGCTGCCGTCGTTCAGGCAGAACATGTCCTGATCGCGGCGCTTCACGAGCCGGTCCATCGCCGGCAGCGCCGAACGCAGCGTCGTCTCGATGTACTTGACCCTGGCCTGGTTCTGGATGACGGCATGACCGGCCATCAGCGCGTAGTAGTGGTAGAAGGAATTCGTCACCGAGATGTCGGTGGCCGAGCGGAACTGGCTGGCCGCGGTGCGGGCGAAGTCCTCGGGAAACTCGCGCTCCATGGTGTCGAGCACGTCTCGGCGGAGTGGTGCGGCGCAGTGCTCGAGGTGGCGCGTCGTCACCTTGCCGAAGCGCTGCTTGAGCAGTCGGCGGTTCACGCGGGCGGCGTTGTCGTGGCCGCTGCGGCTCGGGTTGCTCTCGCCGAGTCCGATACGGGTTCCCGCCTCGACGAACTTCGTCACGCCGCCGGGCGAGAAGAACAGCTCGGGGCTGAGCGGGCGCCCAAAGAACATGTCGTCATTGGAGTAGAGGAAGTGCTGGGCGATGCCGGGGATGTGATGCAGCTGCGACTCGACGGCGTGTGAGTTGTGGGTGGGCAGCGCGTCCGGGTTCTGGAAGAACTCCTCGCTGCGCACGACGGTGACCCGCGGGTGCTCGCCGAGCCAGGCCGGGACCGGGGAGTCGGTGGCGATGAAGATGCGGCGCACCCAGGGGGCGAAGAGGTAGACGCTGCGCAGCGCGTACTTGAGCTCATCGATCTGCCGGAAGCGGGCGTCGGAGTCGTCGCCCGCGCCGACGACGTAGCCGGCCATGCGGGCGGCGCGGGCCTTCTGGAAGGCGATGTCGCTGCCGTCGACCCAGGAGAAGACCATGTCGATGTCGAAGCTGACATCGCTGGCCAGTTCGGCGAACATGTTCTCGAGGGTGCGCCAGCGGCGACCGTAGAGCTCGACGGTGTCTTCGACGGCCTCGTGCCTGGGCATCCGAGCGCGCATCAGGGCGTTTTCCTGCGGGGCGACGATCTCGTCGTCGCCGAAGCGCCAGAGCTCGAGCTGGAACGCGGTCTCCGGTCCGTAGCGGAGGCGGCCGATCGGCTCGACCCGCGGCCGGTAGAGGCGGAACACCGCGGCCTTGCGGGCCGGGGAGAGGGCGCCGTCGGCGAGGAGCACGGAGGGCTGTCCGGGCCGGTCGATCGTGGCCGAGTAGAACGGCTCATCGGAGAAGGCCGCGGCGAGCGCGCGGCTGAGTTGCTTGCGCTGGCGACGGTCGACGGCGATGACCGGGCGATCGTTGTCGCCGCGCACGAGCAGGAAGTCGATGCCGGCGTCGATGAGTGCTCCGCGCACGGCGAGCAGGTCGTCGACCATGGACTCGTGCGGGGTGAAGTGGCCGGAGCTGAGCGTGTACTCGCCCTTGCGCAGCACGAGGTCGTGGCGCGTGAAGCGGGGCGCTGCGCCCGGTGTGAGAGGCGCAGTCTGACCCGTCTGACGGCGCAGAACCGGCTCGGGCTCCGCGCTCAGGAAGCCGTGGCGTTCGCGTTCCGGTGCCTGCGCGCGCGGATCGTCGCTGCGGGCGAAGGCGGCCGGCTTGTCCGGGTCGGCCAACGGGTGGTGTTGCTCACGATCGCGCGGGCTTTCAGACATCTATAAGGGCCCCTCTTGACACTCAGCCAGAGCGAGGCCGGCCCGTGCACGCGGCGCGTGAGGGGGACTCGGTGGCTAGCCCTCAGACTACCGTGCGGGTCGCGATGGCCACGGCGAACAACACCGTCGACGCACACGCGGCGACGGTGCGCACGTGATTCCAGCGCACCCACGTCGTCAGGTAGTCCCGCCACACCGCCTGGCCGTCGGCGCTGCCCGGGTCGACGCGATCCAGCGCGGTGTTGCGGGGCACATTGAAGATCGCGGTGACGAGGAAGACGCCGAGGAGATACACCGCTCCACCTGCGATCAGCCAGGGCGCGGCCGCGGACTCCTCGGCATCGCGCGCCGCCAGGACGCCGCCGAAGATGATCAGCGTGCCGGAGAGCAGGGTGGTGCCGATGAACGCGAGGATGAACGGGCTCCGCACGATGGTGCGGTTGATCGACTGCATGACGCGGATGCCGTCGGCCGCAGCAAGCTCACGCAGCGTTCGGATCATGAAGCTGGAGAAGCTGAGCAGCACGCCGGCGACGATGCCGCTGCCGAGCACGGCGGCGATGGTCAACGGGGTGATCAGCGCATCAGGGAGGGTCACCCGCCCAGTGTGGCAGCGGCGAGCGGTCCGCGCCAGAGAAACGGCGCGGCCGCGGACCTCAGTAGGCGAGTCGGCCCGGCCCGGTGCGGTGTGCGGCGAGGTGCTTGCCAGCGGGGATGGGCTGAGGGATCACGGTGAGCGGCTCGGTCGCTGGGCCGACATCCGTGGTTCCCCAGGCCGGATCGGTCGCGCTGTTCGAACGCAGGATGCTGCTGCTTGTCCGGTCCGCGCGGCGGGCGACACCACGCGCACGGCGCTCGGCGCGCTGACGCCGTGCAGCGGACAGTAACTCGATGAAGTCGTACATGGGGGGGCTCCAGAGGTAGAAGTCGGACTACCTCTCACCCTCCTCGCCGCGTCGCGGCGCCGGATCGGGGAACGACCCCGCTGCCCATGCGGGCGAGCACTGAGCACGCCTTCGGTGAGCGCGCCGCCGGTGAGCGCGCGGGGAGGCGATGAGCGCGGGCGGAGGCCGGTTCCCCCAGAACCGGCCTCCGCCCACGCCCATCGCCTCCGCCGGCGTTGCCTCTGCCGACGCCGGTGCCGACGCCGGCGCGAGCCGGTTAGCCCTGTGGGGCCTCCGGCTCGCCGAGGCTCAGCATGAGGCGGTTGGCCCAGCTGAAGAATGCAGCACCGTGGATGACGTCGGCGATCTCGAGCTCGTCGAGACCCTGGACGCGCAGCTCGGCGATGTGGTCGGCGTTCAATGCGACGGGTGTGCTCGCGAGCGCGACGGAGGCGTCGACGATGGCCCGCCAGCGCGGGTCGAGGGCGGCATCCGTGCCCTCGTCGAGCAGGCGCTGCACGTCGTCGGTGCGCTTGGAGTGGTGGCTGGCGAAGCGCGAGTGCACGCTGGCGCAGAAGATGCAGCCGTTGTGCCGGCTCGTCGCGGTGGCGGCGAGCTCACGCTCCGCCCGCGGCAGGCCCTCCTTGGTGTTGTAGAAGATGTCCTTGTCGGTGCGGGTGCGGGCGCCGAGGATCTCTGGATCACGGGCCAGCAGCGCGAAGTACGGCGACTTGGCGCGTGAGGCGTCGACGAGCCCGTCCCAGTGCCGCTCCTCGAACTCCGACTCCGGCAGCGGCTCGAGCCACGGTACCCAGCCGAGCTCGGCCTGCGTGAAGACGACCGGGCGGTCGAGTTCCGGGTGTTCGATGATGCGCTCAATCACCGTGTCGGCGGTACCACCGACGATGGTCTCGGATGCCGCTGCGGCACCCTGGGCTGGCGTGGTCATGAGAGGAGCTCCAATCCGGCGACAACGCGAATCTGAAAAGTGAGGAAGGCGACGAGTTGCGAGAGGGTGACGATGTCGCTCGTGCTCCACCCTGCGTCGAGCAGCGCCTGCAGCGCGGCCGGGCTGGCCTCGCGCGGGCGGAACACGAGCAGGTGGGCGTGTTCGAGGGCTGCGGCCAGGCGCGCACCGAGCACGTCGCGGCGTTCGGGGGCGACGCGGTAGTTGGGGCCCTCGGTGTCTTCGACGCTGAGCGGACCGGCCGGGTAGGCGCCGTAGGGTCCGCTGGCGCGGCCGGAGGCCAGCACCGCTGCGATCTCGGCGGCGACGGCCTGCGGCAAGGCGCGCGCCGACGGCGCGGCGACGGGGGCGGTGGCCGCGTTGGCCAGCAGCTCCGCGTAGTACCGCTGCGTCGCGGCGGAGGCGTGCAGCCCCGTGACGAAGGCGGCGACTGCGAAGCGCTCGACGGCGCTCACCGTTCCGGGGTACTCCGGGGTGAACAGGGCGTCGTAGCTGGCCTGCGCGTTGGCGCGGGTGACGGGGCGGCGGGCGCGCAGCTCGTCGATGGCGGAACCCGGGGTGACCCCGAGCAGCTCATCAATCACGTCCGGTGGGGCGATGGTTGTCATGCGTGTGCTCCTGTTCTGGCGAGTGAATCGGTACTGAATGAATCGGTACTGCGGGGATCGGATGAGAGGGAGCCGGTGACGCGGGTCCCGATGCCGAGTGCGGGGGCCACCTGCGTGGCGATGAGCTCGATCGAGCGCAGCACCAACTCGTGCGGCGGGTCGACGGAGTGCACCTGGAACACGACGTCGCTGACCCGGTCGAGGCTGCGGTCGGCCGCGAGTGACTCGATCACGTCGTCGACCGTGCCGATGTGCGTGTCGAGGCCGGCGATCAGCTCCTCGAGCGAGTCCCCCTCGATGTGCTGGCCACCGGCGCGGAAGCCGGCCGCCGCGCGGCGCAGGTTCGGCTCGGCAATGCGCAGCGCCTCCGCGCGGTCGTCGGCGACGAAGAGCGTGCGGGAGGCCATGATGCGCGGCGTCGCCCCGGCGGGCAGGGCCTCGTAGTAGGCGTCGACGATGGGGCGCTGGATGTCGTCGAGGCTCGCACGCGGCGATCCGGGCGGGCGCGGCTGGGTGCGGGAGAGCATCAGGCCGTCTCCGGCCGCGGCGGCCCTGCTTCCGCCGGCCACCGAGAACGTCGCCTGCCAGAGCTTTCCGCCGAGCTGCGGAGCCGCCGGGTACAGCCGGTTCTCGCGCGCGGCGGCGAAGGCGGAGGCGAGCGCCGCGGCATCCGCGGAGTTCGTCGAGGAGCCGACCGTCGTCGCCCGCCCGGCACCGAGCGGCAGGCCGGCGAAGGCGTCGCGCAGCACGGCGAGGTGGTCGGCGAAGATCGTGCCCCGGTCCTCGCTGCGCTTGCCGAAGGCCGGGAAGGAGGAGGCCGTTCCGCCGGAGCCGACGCCGAGTTCGAGCCGACCGCCGGAGAGCAGGTCGAGCACGGCTGCGTCCTCAGCGACCCGCACCGGGTCTTCCAGCGGCAGCGTCACGATGCCCGTGCCGAGCCGGATCGTGGAGGTCTGCGCGGCCACGTTGGCGAGGAAGACGAGCGGGGCGGGGAGCCCGCCCTCGCTGGCGCTGAAGTGGTGCTGGGCGACCCACGCCGAGTCGAAGCCGAAGCGCTCCGCCGTGCGGATCTGCTCGGCGGCGAGCCGGTAGCGCTCCCCCGGAGCGGCGTCGTCGAGCAGGCGGGTGAAGAATCCGAGGCCGCGCGGGGCCGGCGCCGCTGAAGAGGTCGGGGTTGGGGCGGTTTCGCTCATGCTGAGAACTCCTTGACTGATGGCACCGCTGCGAGCAGCTGCTGCGTGTATTCGTGTTGTGGGTTGCCGAAGATCTGGGTGGCGCTGCCGGTCTCGACGGCCCGGCCGCGGCTCATCACCGACACCGTGTCCGAGATCTGCCGCACCACGGCGAGGTCGTGCGAGATGAAGAGGTAGCTGAGCCCGAGCTCGTCCTGCAGGCGCTCGAGCAGGCGCAGGATCTGGGCCTGCACGGTGACGTCGAGGGCGGAGACCGCCTCGTCCA
>CAZZNX010000005.1:8971-15183 GCA_964655795.1 uncultured Leifsonia sp.
CCGGGTTGACCGCGAGCGCCCTGGCGATCGCGACCCGCTGCCGCTGGCCGCCGCTCAGCTCGCGGGCGCGCCGACCGAGCACGGTCTGCGGCAACGCGACGAGGTCGATCAGCTCGGCCGCACGGATGCCGCGGCCGCGGCGGCCGGCCGTCACCCCGTCGGCGAGGCCGAAGTTGCGCAGCGGCTCCGCGACGATCTGCTCGACGCTCTGTCGGGGGTCCAGCGAGCCGAAGGGGTTCTGGTAGACGAGCTGGATGCGCCGGCGCAGCTGCCTGCGCTGCTCGCCGCGGAGCTTGGCGACGTGCTGGCCGTCGATGATGATGCATCCGGATGTCGGCTCCGTCAGCCCGACGACGGCGCGGGCGGTCGTGGTCTTGCCCGAGCCGGACTCCCCCACGATCGCGTGCGTCGTGCCGCGGCGCAGCCGGAACGAGACACCGTCGACGGCGCGGAAGGCGTTGGCACCGCGCCCGAACTCGGTCACGAGGTCTTCGACCTCGACCGCGTAGGGGTTCTCGGCCGCGGCCGCCGCGGCATCCCGCAGGAACAGCGGGGCAACCGGCGGGCGCTGCGCCCGCGCCGGTGTGAGGTGGAAGGACGGCGCGTCGGCGAAGAGCCGCTTCGTGTAGTCGCTCTCTGGACCGGCGATGACCGCGCGGGTGTCGCCCTGTTCCTGGATGCGGCCGTGCTGCAGCACGACGATGCGTTCCGCACGCTCGGCCGCGACCCCGAGGTCGTGGGTGACGAAGAGGATCGCGGTGCCGAACTCGGCGCGCAGCTCGTCGAGCAGGTCGAGGATCGTCTTCTGCACGGTGACGTCGAGGGCGCTCGTCGCCTCGTCGGCGATGATGAGCTCCGGCCGGAGCGCGATGGCGATGGCAATGAGCACGCGCTGCCGCATGCCGCCGGAGAGCTCGTGCGGGTACTGCTTCGCGCGGCGCTCCGGGTCGGGCAGCCCGACGCGGGTCAGCAGCTCGATGACGCGGGCCTGCCGTGCCGCCTTGTCACCGCGCTTGTGGATCTGCAGCACCTCGGCGATCTGAGCGCCGATGGTGCGCACGGGGTTCAGCGAGCTGGAGGGGTCCTGTGGGATCAGGCCGATGCGGGCTCCGCGGACGGTCTCGAGGCGCTTGTCGCTCCACCCGGCGATGTCGACGCCGTTCAGGAGGATGCGGCCGGCGTCGCGGTGGGCATTCTCGGCGAGGAGGCCGATGACGGCCTGGGCCGTCGTGGTCTTGCCGGATCCGGATTCACCGACGAGGGCGACGACCTCGCCGGGGCGCACGGTGAAGCTGACGTCGTGCACGACCTGGCTGAGCCCTGCGGCGGTGCGGTACGAGACGCTCAGCCCCTCGACCGCGAGGACGGGCGTGGTTTCGACAGGCTCAACCAGCGGGGCAGTCCGTTGATTGAGCTTGTCGAAATCCGCGACGGGCGTTGCGGCATCCTGCTGTGTCATTTCTTCTCCCCACCGAGTGAGTGGCTGATGCGGTTCGCGGCGAGCACGACGAGGACGACGACGAGGCCGGGGAAGGTCGTGAGCCACCACGAGGTCGCGATGTAGTTGCGGCCGTCGGCGACGAGCAGCCCCCACTCCGGCGTGGGCGGCGGTGCGCCGTAGCCGAGGAAGCCGAGCGTCGAGATGGCGAGGATGGCGACTCCGAACTGCAGAGCGGCGAGCGAGACAACCCCGCCGAGCGAGTTCGGCAGCACGTGCCGCCACAGCACGGCGATGTAGCGGCCGCCGCTGCCGAACGCGGCCTCGACGTAGTCGCTGCGCCGCACACGGACGACCTCACTCCGGGAGAGCCTGGCGAATGCCGCGACGCTGCCGATTCCGACGGCGATGGCGGCGTTGATGGTGCCGAAGCCGAGCAGGATGATGATGCTGAGCGCGAGGAGCAGTCCGGGTATCGAGAGCAGCACGTCGACGATGCGCATCAGGATCGCGTCGAGCACGCCGCCGGTCGAACCGGCGATCACGCCGATGGCCGTGCCGACCACGAGCCCGACGCCGACGGCGACGAGCGCACCGGAGAGCGACTGGATCGCGCCGTAGATCACGCGGGCCAGCAGGTCGCGGCCGAGCTGGTCTGTGCCGAACAGGTGGGCGGCGCTCGGCGCCTGCAGCTTGTCGGCCGGGACGCCGACGAGGGGGTCGTGGCCGGTGAACAGCCACGGCACGATCGCCCAGGCGAGTACGAGGCCGAGCACGATCCACGCCAGCACGAGGCTGGGGTGGATGGCGCGGATTCGGCGAATCCCGGTCTCGATACGCTCGTTCCTCGCTACTCGACCAGCGGGCTTTTCGGACTCAGCGGGCTTTTCGGACGCGGTCACTTCCACGCTGGTCGAGTAGGCCGCCTGCGGCCGTATCGAGACCCCGGAGCCAGCGGGATCGGCAACCGCGACGGGCGCGGCGTGAAGCTTCTCGGTGTCGATACTCATGCTGCTGCACCTTCCAGTACGGGGGCGGATGCCGGAGCCGGGGCCGCGCTGCCCCGTGAGAGCCGGCGCAACCGCGGGTCGAGCACGGGGTAGAGCAGGTCGACGGCGAGGTTCGTGACGACGAACGCCAGCGCCGAGAGCACGACGATCGCCTGCAGCACCGGGGTGTCCTGGGCAGAGACGGCTTGTTCGGTGAGGCGCCCGATGCCGGTGCGGCCGAACACCGTCTCGGTCACGACGGCCCCGCCGATCAGTTCGCCGAGCAGCACGCCGGCGATCGTCACGGTGGGCAGGATCGCGTTCTTGGCGACGTTGTTCCAGAGCACCCGGCGCCGGCTGGCACCCTTGGCGCGCACGACGCTGACGAAGGGGGCCAGCTCGACCTCGTCGATCGATCGGACGAGGATCTGGGCGAGCGGGGCGCTGATCGGCACCGCCAGCGTGAGCACGGGCAGGATCAGCCCCTGCACGGGGTCGGCCCCGATCACGGGCACCAGCTTGAGCTGGAAGGAGAACACCTGGATCAAGACGATGCCGAGCCAGAACACCGGCACGGAGACGAAGACGCCGGGCAGGCCGCGGAGGAAACCCCGCAGCCAGGCGAAGCGGGTGAGTGAGGAGAGGAAGGCGAGCCCCACGGCGATGAGCACGGCCAGCAGGAACGCCGAGATCGCGAGCGTGAGCGTCTGCGGCGCGGCCTCGGCGAGCATCTGGGTGACGGGTGTGCCGTTCTGGATCGAGTAGCCGAAGTCACCGGCGAGGAAGCCGGTGAGCGTGTGCCAGAACTGCTGCGGCAGCGGGATGTCGACGCCGTAGCTCTCGCGCAGGGCGGCGATCTGCTCGGCCGAGAGCCCGAGTTCCGGGTTCTCGAACTTGATCATGAGCGCGTCGCCCGGCAGCGCCTGCAGCAGGACGAAGGTGGCGGCGAAGGCCACGAACAGCACCACGGCGGCCTGGCCGATGCGGGCGAGCACGTGCTTCATGGGGTGGTGCCTTCCTGGTGGGTCTGATGTGGTGGTGGAGCGATGGGGGGTGGTGCGAGTGGGGTGTGGTTCCGGATGCCGCAGCGCGCGGCATCCGGAACCAGCGGATGGAGCGGTGTTACTTGTTCAGCCAGACGTCGTAGAAGCTCGGACGCCCGACGGATTCGAACTCGACGCCCTCGACGTAGTCGGCTGCGCCGTAGACCTGCGGCTCCTCGAACAGCGGGATCACGTAGGCCTGCTCGGCGAGGTAGTCCTGCACGGCGGCGTCGGCCTCGAGACGCTTGGCGGGGTCCGGCTCGCTGGCAACGGCCTCGAGCAGCGCGTCGAGCGTCGTGTCGTTCGAGAGCAGCACGTTGCGGTTCTTGGTGTGGAACTGGCTCTTGATCACGTCGAGATCCGCGCGGCCGACCATCGAGTGGTAGAGCGGCGTCTTCAGCGGATCCTTGATGTCCTCGGCGTAGCTGCCGGCGTCGGCGGCCTTGACGTTGAGTTCGACACCGATGGTCTTCAGCTGCTGGCTGACCAGCTCGAGGGTCTGCTTGGAGAGCGGCTGCGGCTTGGCCTCGTAGACGTCGAGGGAGAGGCGCGTGCCGTCCTTCTCGCGGATGCCGTCTGCACCCTCGGTCCAGCCGGCGGCGTCGAGCAGCTTCGCCGACTTCTTCGGGTCGTACGTCAGGTACTCGGACTCGTCCTTGTAGCCGAGCGCGGTGGAGCTCAGCGAGGAGGTGGCGACCGGGTAGTTCGCGGTGAAGAGCGTGTCGACGACCTCCTGGGCATTGACGCCGGCGACGAGCGCCTGGCGGACCGTGATGTCGCTGAGCAGCGGGTTGGTGAAGCGCAGGCTGAGCGAGTTGTTCACGCCGCGGGTCTGCGGCGCGTACAGCTCGAAGCCGGCGGACTCGACCGCTGCCTCATCGAAGGCCTGCACGTAGCGGATGTAGTCGGCCTGACCGGAGGTGAGCGATCCGATGCGCACGCTGTCCTCAGGCGTGACGATCAGGTGGATGTCGTCGAGGTAGGCGCGGCCCTGGTGCTCCAGCGACGGCGGAGCCCAGTCGTAGTCGTCACGCGCCGTGAAGGTGAGCTCGGTGCCGAGCTTCTCGTCGCTGATCACGAACGGGCCTGCACCGATGATGGCGGCCGCGTTGCCCGCACCGAACTTCTCCAGCGGCAGGTCGAGCGTTGCCGGCGAGAGCAGCCCGGAGTTGATCGTGGATGTCGCCTGCAGGAAGCCGGGGGCCGGAGCCGAGAAGTGGAACTTCACGGTCGAGGCGTCGACGACCTCGCTGCTGGCGTAGTTGTTGATCGCCTCGGAGATGGTGAGGGCGAGCTCCTTGTTGCCGAGGCCGTAGACGTCGAAGTTCTTCGCGACGGCCGCGGCGTCGACGGGGGTGCCGTCGGAGAAGGTCACGCCGTCGCGGAGGGTGAAGGTGTACTCGGTGGCGTCGCCATTCACCTCCCAGGAGTCGGCGATCCACGGCTCGATCTCGAGCGTCTCCGGGTTCTGGTAGGTCAGACGCGCCGCGATGTTGCCCACGACACCGCCGTTGGGGTAGAAACCAGCCTGCGGCGGGTACAGGTTGGTGAAGGCCTGGTGCTCAAGGTAGGTGAGAGTGCCGCCGGCAACGGGCGTCGCGGAGTCGGCGCTGCCGCCGGCCTCCGGAGCCGCCGTTGTGGCGCACGCGGCCAGCAGGGCTGCGGTCGCGATCGCGGCTGTTGCCGCGGCGAGCGTTCGGGTGATTCGTGACATCCGTGGTGCCTTTCGCTGTGGGTGCGGGTGGGTGAGTTGATGGTGTCAACTCCGCACAGCGGAAGGCGATCGAATGTGTCGTAGCGCGTTACACCGCGTCACGCGCGGTAACCCGGTTGCATGGTGGCCACGCGGCGGCGTAGGCGGGCCCGGGCCTCGTTCTCGAGCGGGGTCGCCCGTTACGCGCGCAGCAGGCGCATCCGACGGGCCAGCGCCGGAGAGAGTTCGACGCTGGTGTGCAAACCGAGGCCGAGACGCACCGCACGGTCCAGATCGGCTCTCGTGTCCACATCAGCGCGCACCGTCGAGTCCTCGCCGAGGTCGAGCGGTTCGTGCCCCGCATTCACGTGACGCGCGAAGGAACCGGTGCCGAATGAGGGCTCGAGGCGGGCACCGAGGCGGGCCGTGATGAGCGTCGTCCCTGTGCCGGCATGATCGCCGACGACGGCCAGCGGATAGCGGCTGGCGGCGGTGAGCGCATGCTCAAGCTCGGCCGGGCGAAGTGCGGGGAGGTCCCCCAACATCACAGCGAGGGCGCGGCGACCGTGCTCGCTCCAGGCGGCGCGGATGCCGAGGCGGATCGAGGGGTTGAGCCCCTCGACGAGGCCCTGCTGCACCACCCGCAGCGTCGAGTCCTCCGGGCGGATGAGCGGGGCCAACACCTCCTCGATCTCCTCGTCGTTGGTCACGACGATGACCGAGGCGACACCGCGGGTGCGGGATGCCGCGACGATGGTGTCCAGCGCGATCGCCCTGGCCAGCTCCGGCGTGCCGTCGGCGAGCCTGCTCTTGGCGGTGTCTGCTCGGCGCACCGGGATGATCAGCGACCACAGCAGTGTGTGGGCTCCCGCCGAGTGGCCTCCGCCGCTCTGTTCGGCCCCACCATGTGCAAGAACCGGGCTCATCGCTTCTCCTCCGCAACCGCGTCTAGTTCCACGGTAGTCGCTACGCCGGCATTGAAGCCCTCCACGTAGGACTCGGCGGTTCCGAGCGAGAACATATCCTCAGCGGAATCCCGCACCAGTGAG
>CAZZNX010000005.1:15201-15427 GCA_964655795.1 uncultured Leifsonia sp.
GCCGCGCCACCAGCTGAGCCAGCCCGCGCACGACGGCCACCGGGGTGGCCGCGCTCTTGCCCTTGACCAGGTCGGTGCCGGCGGCGATCTCGTCGGCGACGGCCGCGATGGTCGCGTCGAGCCGGCGACCGTTGGCGTCGCGCGTGCCCCGCAGATCGTCGACGACCCGCACACCGGCGGCGCCGATCGCCACGTCGGTCTGGCCGACCCGCCACGGCCGGCCCAG
>CAZZNX010000005.1:15437-27996 GCA_964655795.1 uncultured Leifsonia sp.
TGTCGGTGATCACGATGCCGATGCGCACACCGAGCAGCCGGAACAGCCCGGCGCGCAGGCGCCTGGCCGAGTCATCCGGGTCCTCCGGCAGCAGCAGCACCACGCCGTCTGGCGTGTTGCTGGCGTCGACACCGGCCGCGGCCATCACGAGCCCGAGTCGATTCTCGACGATCCGGGTGACCCCGCGGTCGTGCCTGCGGCTGGCGACCAGGCGCACCGTCTCGTCGCTGATGGCCTGCTCGCGGTCGGCGGCGAGCAGCTGCCTGCCCTCCGCCTTGGAGACGATCTTGCTGGTGACGGAGAGGATGTCGCCATCGCGGAGGGTCTCGCCGACAGCATCAGCTATCAGCGCGGCCAGATCATCGCCGGCCGTCACCTCGGGAATGCCCGGGACGGCCCAGAGGGTGACTGCGCCGGCGGGAAGGGCACCGGCCGCGCGCGAGCCGGCGACGGCGGCACTCATACGACGAAGTCCGGCCAGCCGATCGGCGTGACGGCGGTTCGGTAACGCTCGACCATCTCCGGCCACGTCGCCTCGTGGAGGTAAACGGCCTCCACCCAGTGCCAGAGCAGGTAGGGATGCGCGCCGAGCGCATAGAGGGCTGCGTAGTCGCGGCTATCGAATGCGGCGCGCTCCTCCGCGGTCAGCTCGCGGTCATCGCTGCGCGTCTCCGGCGTCGCTCCCCCGGCCAGCCAGCCGGTGACGAACCCCGGCGGATCGGCGACGTAGGCCTGCACGGTGGCGTCGCTCAGCTCGATCCCACGGATGAGTTTGTTGATCATGTACTTGCTCATGGCTTCCTCCACCAGAAGAACGGACTGGGTGCGTAGCGCGAGGGTGTCGCCTCGGCGAAGTCGGCCGGCGCCCCGCCCATCGCGGCGAACGCGGTGAGCACGTTGACGTACTGGTAGCTGAGGTTGCCGGATGCCAGCACCCGCTCGTAGCTGCAGCCGGCGATCGCCGCCTCGAGGTCGCCATCGGCGAGCCAACCAACCGCCTCGACGTCGAAATCGGGATCTGACGAGCCTCCGCCGAGGAACTGGCGGGGACCGCCGATCTCCGTGGACATGTGCCCGGAGGTGATCACGGCGACCCTGGCCGGCGAGTCCCAGGCCGCGATGGAATCGGCGATGTGCCGGCCCAGGGCGGCGAAGCGGCGCGGCGTCGGGAACGGCTGCAGGGTCGAGTTGACCTGGATCGGAACGATCGGGATGTCCAGATCCGGCGTGAGGTAGAGCATCGGCAGGATGAAGCCGTGGTCGAGGCGCCACTCGCTGCTCACGGCGAAATCGATCGCCTCGGTGAGCATCTCACGCCCGGTGATCGCATCGGCGAGTTCCCGGTGCCCCGTCACCTCGACGTACGGCATCCCGAATGCCCGCACCTCGTTCTGCCAGGTGCCGTGGTAGCTCTCGGCCTTGCCCACCACGAACGCCGGCGACAGTTCGGAGTGGAACTGCCGCACATGGTCGCTGCCGACGAGCACGATCAGGTCAACCTCGAGTTCCCGGATCTGCGCGGCGATCGAGGCGAAGTTGTCGGCGACGCCCCGGAGGTCGTCTGGGATGGGCTCCACCATGGTGCGCCAGAGCAGCGGGTTGTGCGGCGTGGCCGCGGCGAGAACGAGTTCGGCCATCGGGTTTCTCCTAGCAGTGGCGTTTCGAGATCAGATATTGAAGAGGGTGCGGGCGTTGTCGAGCAGGATCTTCTGCCGACTCGTCTCCTTGAGACCGAGTTCGTCGAACTCACTCATCCAGCGTTCGACGGTCATCACGGGCCAGTCGGAGCCGAACAGCACCCGATCGGAGATGAGCGAGTCGGCGTATCGCACGACCTCCGGGGGCAGATATTTGGGGCCCCAGCCGGAGAGGTCGAGGTAGACGTTGGACTTGTGCCACACCATCGCGAGGTTCTCCAGGTGCCACGGCCAGGCCGGGTGTGCGCTGATGATCTTGAGCTCGGGGAACTCCGCGGCGACGTCGTCGATGTACGGAACCGGGCGGGCGTTCTCGAGCCGGTAACCGCCGCCGCCGGGCGTTCCGGCCCCGGCACCGGGGAAGCCGCCGTGGAACATCACGACGAGCCCGAGCTCGGCGCAGGCCTCCCAAATCGGGAAGAAGCGGCGGTCGTTCGGCAGGAACTTCTGCCTCGCCGGGTTGAGCTCGCCGACGCCGACGATGCCGTATTCGGCGTGCATCCGCCGGATCTCCGCAATCGCCGCCTCTCCCTTCCACGGGTCGATTCCCGCGAAGGAGAGGAACACATCGGGGTGGTCGTTCTGCGCCTTGCCGAGAAGGTCGTTCGGTGCGCCCTTGATGCCGGACGTCGTCTCCGAATCGGAATTGACGATCACGGCCATCATCTTGCGCTCACGGTAGGCGTCGGCCTGCTCCGCGAAGGAGACCACGGGGCGCTCACGCCCGAAATGCTTCGCCATCTCCCCGTGCCGCCTGCCCATCGCCGCCAGGAACTCCTCGGTCTGCGGGTGGGTGTGCACGTCGATCGCGACGATCTCGTCCATGCGGTTCATGCGCGGATCCCTTCGGTGTTCGTAGTCTGCAGCAGCTCGTTGTTTCCTTCGCCGAGTCGCGGTGCCGCGTGGAGCTCTGGCCGCCCGCTCCGGTGGAACCGGGTGCTCGGTGTCGGCACGCGCAGTGCCTCGCCATCCGGCCCCGCGATCTCTTCGACGAGCTGCATTGAGGCGATCTGAGGGTCATCGAAGAGGTCGGCGACCGTGTTCAGCGGACCATGCGGGATGTCATGCGCCACGAGTCGGTCGAGCCAGTGCTGACGGGGCATCCCCGCCGTGATGGCCTTCAGCTCCGCATCGAGCGCGTCGTAGTTGCGCACGCGTGCCTCGCGGGTCGCGAAACGGGGGTCGGATGCCAGGTCGGGGCGTTCGAGCACCTCGAGGAGCCCCACCCAGAACTTCTCGGGAACCGACATGTGGATCACGAACGCGCGGCCGTCGGAGCCGGCGCACGCGTAAGCCTGCGCGCGTCGCGGACGCGAGTCGGGTCCGGCGACCTGGCCGGTCTCGAGGTAGCTCGAAGCGGCCTCCGTGAGGAAGTCGATGAGGGAGCCCACCATCGACACCTCGACGTGCTCACCCTCCCCCCGGGCAGCGCGCGCGTGGAGCGCCGCGAGCACCGCCTGCGCGGCCGACATACCCGAGAGCAAATCGGAGAATGCGGGCCCGAGCGGGCGCAGTGTGTCGGCGGGCACAACCTGGCTGTACATCGCCCCGACCGCGGAGATCACGGTGTCGTACGCGGGGCGCTTCGCGTAGGGCCCGGTCGGGCCGAAGCCCGTGATCGCGCAGCTGATGAGCCGCGGGTTCACCTCGTGCAGCACGTCAGGGCCGAAGCCGAGCCGGGCGGCGACCCCCGGGCGGAAGTTCTCGATGAGCACGTCGGCGTCGCGGGCGAGCCCCAGGAGGGCCTCGAGCCCGTCCGCAGTCTTCAGGTCGAGCATGACGGCGCGCTTACTGCGGTTGTATGCGGCGAACTGCGGGCTCATCTGCCCCGAGCCCTCCCAGCGGCGCATGGGGTCGCCCTCGGGCGATTCAACCTTGATCACCTCGGCGCCGAGGTCGGCGAGCAGCTTGGCGGCGTAGGGCCCCGAGATGTACTGACCGAGCTCGATCACGCGGACGCCCGCAAGCGGGCCATGCGGTTGCGGGTTCATCGCTTTCATTCCTTCCGGGGCACGCACTGCGGCCCTCGTCGTCCAGTAGCGGTCATGCGACATCGATGACCACTTTTCCTGCAGAGCGTGGTGTGCCGAGATAACCGCGGGCGATGTCCGCGAGGGGATATCGCTCGGCGATCGCGGGCACCACGAGTCCGCCGCGCACGAGGTCGAGGGCGCGGCGCACCTGCGCGAAGTCCGCGCTGGCGACCCCGAAGAGCCGCTTGCGCTGCAGGTAGAAGGCGCGTTGGTCGATCACGAGCTGAGGATCAGCCGACGCCGCGCACGTGACGGCCCGCCCACCCCAGCCGAGCGCGGCGATGCCCGCAGCGAAGGTCGGGCCGTGCCCGCCGACATCGACGACGACGTCGAAAGCCTCGTGTCCGGCGAGCTGTCGCTCGAGTTCAGCCGGGTCAGCGGCCTGGATGGCGTTGACTCCGGCGGCGGGCTGCAGCCTCGACCGGGTGGCGACGACCGGGTGGGTTCCGAGCGCCAGCGCGATCTGGGCTGCCACCCCGCCGAGTGTGCCACCGCCACCGGTCACGAGCACGCGCTCCCCCGCGACGACCCCGGCGGTCTCGAAAGCGTTGAGCACGATCGGCACCGTGTGCACGGCAGCCGTTGCCATGACCGCGCTGATTCCTGAGCGGTCGACGGCATTCGCATCGGGAACCGCGACGAACTCGGCAGCACCGCCATCGCGATGCACGCCCACGACGGTCTGGTTCGGGCAGTCGGCCTCGCGAAAGGCCGCACAGCGCGCGCAGCGCCCGCACGGGATGTTGGGTTTCACGACGACCTCGGTGCCGATCCGCGCGGGGTCGACGCCAGCGCCGACCGCGACGATGGTTCCCGCCGGGTCGATCCCCAGCACACGGGGAAGCCGCGCCGCGGCCCCCGGCCCGTGCCCGGCGATGACATTGCGGTCGAGCTGATTCACCCCGACCGTCTCGACGCGCACAAGCACCTCACCGGCCTGGGGCTCGGGTCGGGCCACGTCGACGACGGCAAGCGCCTCGAGGGCATGACCGGTGAGCAGCGCTGCTTTCACTCCGCCTCCTCGCGTTGTGCTTTCTGGATACGGTATCCAAAATCGTCTCGAACGTCCAGTGTTCTCGCCATGTCTTCGCCAGAACGTCGCCCGGCCAGGGCGAACCTCCTCCACTGCCACCACCCGGGCTGCGAAAGTCAGCGTAGCTATGGACAGCGAACTGTGAATTGGATACCGTATCCAATACTCGCGGGCGGCTCCCGTTTTCGTGGGGTCGACCGCGAGCGTCAATCCCACCAAGAACGGAGAGTCATGCGCAAAATCAGTCGTCACGGCACCGCAGCGGTCGCTGGGCTTGCAGCCCTCACGCTGCTGCTCGCCGGATGCGCCACCAGCGGCACACCTTCGGACCCGACTCCGGTCGAGCTCCCGGATGGTGAGCCGGGCCCCGCCGAGGACACCGAAATCACGGTGGCCATCCCCTTCCCCGACCTCACGATGTACTCGATGTACGTCGTGGCGACCGATCTCGGCTACTACGAGGAGGAGGGTCTCACTGTCGACGTCATCACGGCCGACAACGTCACCGCGGCGGTCGCCTCGGGCAGCGCCGACATCGGCGTCGAGTCGACCGGCACCGTGATCGAGGCGATCCGCGGCGGCGTCGAGGTCGACCTGGTCGGCGGTCACTATTGCCGGCAGAACTTCGACTTCGCGACGCAGAGCGGCATCACGAAGGTTGAGGAGCTTGAGGGAACCTCCGTCGTGCTCGCCGGTACACCCGGCGACCCGGCTGAATTCCAGCGCAAGCGCGTGCTCAAGGAGGAAGGCTGGGATCTCGACAAGGTGAACGTGGAGGTCGTCTATCCCGGACCTGGTTCGGAATCATGGACTGAGTTCTTCGTGAACGACAAGATCAGTCTCCAGCCGTTCTACGGCGATGACCTGCCCGCGCTCGAAGCGCACGGGGCGAACATCCCCGTCGAGGCGCTGCGCAATTGGGCGAACGATGTCCAGGTCGCTGGCAGCTCCTACGCCGCCGAGAACCCGAACACGATGGTCCGGTTCCTCCGCGCGACCCTCAAAGCCATGGACGTCATCACGGCGCCCGCGCCGGGCGAGTTCCCTGAGAACGTCGACCAGGTGCTCGACATCTACGAGGCGAACGACTTCGACGTCGAAGCGCTTCGCACGCTCGAGAGCCCGTGGGTGCTCGACGGCCACCTGGCATGCCCGAACCTCTACTTCGACGCGGAGGCGTGGGACACGACGATCGAGACTCAGGAGCTGCAGCCCATCGAGTTCGACGACTCGCAGCTCGTCTACCTCGAGAAGGCGCAGGAACTGCTCGGACTCGACAACGAGGGACCGGCGACGCTGCCCTACCCCTGATGCAGTAACCTCACGACAGGCCCCCGCCGCAGCGCATGACGGCGGGGGCCTTTCGTGTGCCCGGGATGCGTGCTCTCGATGCGCGTGCGCCCGTCATCCCGCGACCTCTTGGCTGCTCTCCTCGACCGACAGCGTCAGCTGCGGCGCACGAGAAGCCGGCCCCCGTCATCGCGCATGAGACGGGGGCCGGCGGTTTGTGGGGCGGGGATCAGGCAGCGCGTGAAGCACCGCGCGCGGATCGCGCGCTGCCGTCCACGAACACGAGATCACCCGGCATCACGATCTGCTGCTGCATCACGACGCCCCGGCGACCGCGCGGTCGTCGTACCAGGGGGCGAGCCTCCGTCGCAGCGTCGAGATGAGGAACAACGTCAGGTTCGCGATGATCACCATGACGAGCACCATGGCGATCGCGTCGGCCATCTCGAACTGGTACGCCGCGAACTCGAGCATATGACCGAGGCCACCCGAGCCCCCGAGGAATTCGCCGAGAACCTCACCCGTGAAGGCGAGCGCAGCACCGCGCTGGATGCCCGACAGGCTGTAGGGCAGCGTCGCCGGAAAGATGACCTTCCAGCCGAGCGCAATCCCGTTCACCCCATACACACGGGCGGCGTTCACGAGCGATGTGCTCACTGTCACCGCGCCCTCCATGGTGTTCAGGATGATCGGGAAGATCGCGAGCAGCACCACGAGCGCGATCTTCGATTGGCTGCCGAGCCCGAGCGCGAGAATGAACAGCGGGGCGAGCGCGACCTTCGGGGTCGAGTACAGCAGCCAGAGGAACGGGGCCACCGTGAACCGCAGCGCGGGCGACCAGCCCACCGCGAGGCCGATCGTGACACCGAAGACGACAGCGATCAGGAGGCCGATCAGCACGTTGCTGAGACTGTAGGCGAACGCTGCCCAGAACTCCGGGTCGAACAGCAATTGCACGAAGGATGCCGCCACGGCCGTGGGCGGCGGCAGGAACGACTCCGGCACGAGGTGCAGCCAGCTGACCGCCGCCTCCCAGACCAGCAGGATGGCCGCGACCACTCCGACGAGCAACCAGGTCCATTTCGACTCGGCTCGGCGGATCCGACGCGGTCGCACGATGCGCATCGTTCCGGTCGCTGATGTGACGCTCATCGTCGGCCCTTCCTCGTCCATGGGGCGGTCCAACGCTCGACGAGCGTCACCACCTGTGTCATGCCGACGCTCCACGCCACGATGATCGCGATGGCCGCGTAGGCCTGGTCAGTCTGATAGGTGTTCACGGCCTTGATGATGACGGCACCCATGCCTCTCGACGACCCCGCCATCTCGGCGACCACCATGCCGATCGTGGCGAGCACGACGGCCTGTCGGAGCCCCGCGAACAGGAACGGCACCGTCGACGGAAGGTACACGGAACGGTACAACTGCATCCGCCCGGCGCCGTACACCCGCCCGGCGCGGATGATCGAGGTATTCGTCGTGCGCATGCCCGCCGCCACGTTGAGCAGGATCGGGAACAGTGCGCTGACCGCGACGAGGAAGACCACCGGACCGATGCCGAAGCCGAACCACGCCTTCGCGAGCGGCTGGTAGGCGATTGTGGGCGTTGCATAGATCGTCCATGCGATGGGCCCCACCACGCGGTCGACCGGCAGCGAGGCACCCATCAGCAGCCCGACGGGTATCGCGATCACGGCGGCGATCCCAAAGCCGATGAGCCACGCCTGGATCGAAATCAGGAGGTTGGGCCCGAGCCCTCCGCTCGCCACGAGTTCGCCGAACCCGTGGACGATCGCCGTGGGCGGCGGGAGGAAGACCGGGTTGATCCAGCCGAGCACGCCAACGACGACTTGCCAGATGAGGAGCATGACCACGACCTCGATGGCGAGCACGCCGGCCTTGCCCGCTGGGCTGAGCCCGGCGAGCCAGGCGCCGACGCCTCCGGTGCGCCCGAGGTTCGGGCCACTCGCAAGGAGCGCGCTCATTTCGAGACCGCCGCCGCCGTCGCCTCGCCCTGCAACGCGTCCCACAGGTGGTCCCGCAGTTCGAGGAACCGCGGATCGTGCTGCACGCTGCGCTCGGAACGCGGACCCTCGAGCCCCGTGTCGATGACCTCCTTGATCGCGCCGGGGTGACTCTTGAATACCACGATGCGGTCGCCGAGTAGGATCGCCTCCTCGATCGAGTGCGTGATGAAGAGCACGGTCTTGCCGGTCTTCTGGATGAGCTTGCCGATCTCGTCGCGCATGACCTCGCGCGTGAGAGCGTCGACCGCGCCGAGCGGCTCGTCCATGAGCAGGATCCGCGGCTCGGCGACGAAGGCGCGCGCGAGCCCGACACGCTGCTGCATGCCGCCCGAGAGTTCCCGCGGGTAGGAGTTTTCGAAGCCGGCGAGCCCGACCATCTCGATCGCTTCGCTCACGCGTTCGCGCCAGCCGGGCCCCTTCAGCTCCTTCTGCATCTCGAGGCCGAACTTGACATTGTCGAAAACCGTGCGCCACGGCAGCAGCGCGTAGTCCTGGAACACAACGGCGCGGTCGGGCCCGGGCCCCGTGACGGGCGCGCCGTCGACGAGCACGGTGCCCGTCGACGGCTTGACGAGCCCGGCGACGACGTTCATGAAGGTCGTCTTTCCGCACCCCGACGGCCCGAGCACCGTGACGATCTCGCCCTCGTGCACATCGAGGTTCACCCCCTCGATCGCGGTCAGGCGCTTCCCCGTGCGAGCCACGTTGTAGTTGACCGAGAGGCCTCTCACCTCGATGAGAGGCCTCACCGTCGGCACGGTTACTGTTGGAACGGTCATTGCTTCACACACCTTCGTCGTTGCGGTTCACGGTCGCCTTGGACAGGGGGTGCACTCTCTCAAGTGACCGCAGGACAGACAGCAGCTCGGATTTCTGGATACTGGATACTGGGCTATCGCGACGTAGCGCTCCGCAGTTCCGACAGGCCCGCGGTGGCATCAGCCGGGGTTTCGCTTGCCCGGAACTTGGGTAGGACCTCCGTGCCGAGCAGCTCGATCTGCTCGAAGAAGCGGTCGAACTTGAAGCGGAAGTCGAAGACAAGGTGCTCGACACCGGACGCCTCGAATTTGCGCACCTCTTCGACCACGTCATCCGGGGTGCCGGCGATGAGCTGGCCGCTCAGGTCTTCGACCGTCTCGAAGACACCCGACGGTGGCTTGACGGCGAACTTGGCCTTGTTGGCCCACGCCAACAGCCCAGGAACGTTGACGTCCTTGAGCGCCTCGGCCCGGGTCTCCTCGATGCTGGTGGGCGGGATGACGGCCACCGTCGGCATCGGGCGGCCATTCTCGTCGGTCATGTCGCGCATGACCTGGATGCGCTTCTCGATCGAGGCGAGCGAGATGCGGCCCGGCATCCAGCCGTCGGCGTACTCGGCGGCGAGACGGGCAGAGCGCGGGGTCGCCCCGCAGTACCAGAACGGCACGCGGCCGCCGACCGGCTTCGGTTCGATCGTGACGTTGTCGAATTTAAAGATCCCATCGTCGTAGCTCACGTCGTTCTCGGTGAACACACGCTTGAGGATCTCGGCGTTGGAGCGCACCATGTCGACGCGGTTCATGTCGCCCCAGCCGATGGCCTCGAACTCGTGGTCGAAGGTGCCGGCACCGAAGCCGAGGATCAGGCGGGGCCCGACCAGCTGGGTGATCGTTCCAGCCATCAGGGCGGTCACCAGTGGGTGGCGGAATGGGATCAGTGAGCCGGTGCCGAGCTCGATCTTGTTGGTGACGGCGCCGATCGCGGTGAGCGTTGTGAGCGCGTCGTAGAAGGTGCGGTTGGGCTTCTCCATCTCGCCGTGCGGCTCGAAGACCAGGTGGTCGCGCACCCAGACCGAGTCGAAGCCGAGCTCCTCGGCCCGCTTGGAGCCTTCGAGCAGCTTCTCTTTGCTCGCCTCTTCGCCGAAGTGCGGCAGCAGTAGACCAAACTTCATTGTGATTCCTTACTCTGTGTGTTGTGTCGTGTCCGTGTGGATGACTCTGTGAATGGTGTGGTTCGGGGCGGATGCCGCCGGGGCCATGGCTAGGGGCGTGCGGCGGCGATCTTGCCGGTTCCCGGCAGGCCGATCACCGTTCCGTCGGCGTAGACCTCGGTGCCGCGTACGATCGTGCGCTCGATCCGGGCCGAGATGGTGCGCCCGTTGTATGGTGTCCAGCCGATCTTCGACAGCACGTCGTCGTCGGTGATGGTCCACTCCTCGGCCATGTCGGCGATCACGATGTCGGCGTCTGCGCCGACGGTGAGCGTGCCCTTGACGCCGGCGAGGCCGAACTTCGCGGCAGGAACCTCTGCCACCATCTCGACCACGCGGTCGAGGGTGAGCTGGCCCTTGTTCACGGCGTCGAGCATGAGCTCGTAGTAGTACTGGATGCCGGGCGTTCCCGTGTGGGCGCTCCACATCTCGGTCCAGCCGATCTCCTTCTCTTCGCGCGTGTGCGGTGCGTGGTCAGACGAGGCGATGTCGATGGTTCCGTCGCGCATGCCCTCCCAGACCGCGGCACGGTTGTCGTCGGGAACCCAGTACGAGAGCGCGTACGGCCCGAGGGTCTCGACGTCGTTCCAGGTGGAGAGGAACGGGGCCCAGTGGTTCACCTCGCAGGTGACGTCGACACCGCGTTCCTTGGCGCGGCGCACGGCCTCGATCGAGCGACGCGTCTGGATGTGGGCGATGTGCACCGGGCATCCAGCAGCTTCGGCCAGACGCAGCACCACGTCGACGGCGGTGTCCCAGATCACGCCTTCGCGCGCCGCGTAGGCCGTCGCGTAGCCCTGCGGGGTGTTCTCGCCACGGGCCAGGATCTCGCCCTCGATGTAGTCCATCAGCGACTGGTCGTGCGGGTGCACGATGAAGCGCAACCCGGTCGTGGCGATCCTGTCCATGATCTGCAGCAGGTGGCCGTGGTCGTGGATGCCGGTGCCTGCCGGGTGCGGGTAGGTGCGCCCCGTGTCGACGACCATGTAGATCTTGTACGCGCGAATCCCCATCTCGCCCATGGGCACGATGTCGTCGAATTTGGTGGGTGCCGGGTTGTGGTTCCAGTCCACGATCGACGAACTCTCATAGCGCTCGAACACATCGCCCAGGGTCTCGACGTCGATCGTGGGCGGCGCGAGGTTGGGCATGCCGAAGATCGTCGTCACGCCGCCGGCTGCTGCCTGGCGGGTTGTGGTGAGAATGTCGTCCTTGTGCTCATAGCCGGGCTCACGGGTGTGCACGTGCACGTCGACCATGCCGGGCAGCACGAGCTTGCCGCGTGCGTCGATGGTGCGTGCGGCGTCGAGCGCCACCTCGTGGCCGACGAGGCCAACGATCAGGCCGTCGTGCACCAGCACATCGGCGTCCACAGTTCCGGCGGGGGTGGCGACGCGGCCACCGGCAATTCTCAGGTCGACGCTCATGCCGACACCTCCAGGCTCTCAATCAGGTCGGTTCCGGATGCCGCGACATCGCTGCGCAGCACAACATCAGCGGGACGCACATAGCGCTCAAACCAGGCCACGATGCGGGGAGTCGTCTGCTCCCAGTACTTGTCGTAGGCCGCGTAGTGCGTCGTGTGGTTCTGCATGATGAGTTCTTTGGGACCACGCGCCGCGTCGTAGAGCGCCTCGGCGTGGTCGGTTGGCGTGGTTGCGTCGCCGGTGACACCGATCACCATCAGTGGAGTGGTGAGCGTGCGGGCGGCCTCGATGGGCTTGTAGGCGAGGATCTCCTCTGCGCAGCCCAGCGAGATGGCGCTGGGAATCTTGTCGTCAACATCGGCCTTGATGGTCGTGGTGCGGCGCTCGGGGGTTGGCACCATGATCTCTTCGCGCGGGTGCACCTGGCGGCCGGCACCGGTGGTGACGCGCAACTTGGCGTCCTCCTCGAGGGCGGCCAGGAATGCGAGCCACTCGTGCTCCTGGCGCATGCGGTGCAGCCAATCGGTGCCGTCGGCGACGGGAACCTGGCTGACGGCCGCCTTGATGCGGTGGTCGACACCGGCGAGCAGAATCGAGTTGCCGCCGCCGGTGCCCCCGGTGCCGAACGCACCGATTGCGTCGGCAATCACGTCGTCGCGGGTTGTCAGGTAGGTGACCGCGTTCACGAGGTCCTGCAGCTGGCGGCCCGGTGAGAGCACGCCCCTGTCTCCTCCGGAGTCACCGAAGCCGCGGTAGTCGAAGATCAGCACGGCGAAGCCGGCAGCCACGAGTGCCTCGTGGTAGCGCACATAGAGCTTGGCGTCCTTCAATCCCAACCAACCCGGTCCCTGCACGATCGCACGAAACGGGCCGCTCTGACCCTCTGGGGTGCGCCAGAGAGCCGCGATGGGGTCTCCTTCACTGTAGAAGGTGACGGATTCTGTCTGCATAGTTGTTCTCCTGAACGACGTCGGTCTGGGAATGATGCGAAAGAGCTGGGGGTGTTGCGCGGTGAGCGGATGCCGCGCGCTAACGATGGAGCTTGGGAATCACCTCTCGGGCGGAGACGTCGAGCCACTGACG
>CAZZNX010000005.1:28040-32669 GCA_964655795.1 uncultured Leifsonia sp.
GATCGCGGCCCGGTGCTCGTCAGGGTCACTGGAGATGAGCAGCCGACCGTCGAAATCCTCTGGACGAACGAGCTTCGCGATTTGCTCGAAGTCGAACGGCGAGCGGATGTCGTCCTTGGGAAACTTCATGCCACCGTTCGGCCACTCGCGCAGGGCGTTGGCCAGTGCCTCCTCGTGGCTCGGTGCCCAGGACAGGTGCAACTGCAGGATGCGCGGCATGGCGTCGGGGTCTTTGCCGACCTCGCGGGCACCCTCGGCGAATTTCGCCATCAGTCCAGCGACCTTCTCGAGCGGGGCGCCGGGGGTGATGATGCCGTCGCCCTCGCGGCCCGTGCGCTTGGCGGTGATCGGTCCGGAGGTGGCGACGTAGATCGGCGGCCTCTCGTCGATGGTCCACAGCCGGGTCTTCTCCAGTGTGAAGTGCTCGCCGCGGTGCTTGACGTCTTTGCCGCTGAAAAGCTTCTTGATGATGCCGATGGCCTCCCACATGCGGGCGATGCGCTCCGGCGCCTCTGGCCAGTAGCCGCCGACGATGTGCTCGTTCAGCGCCTCGCCGGAGCCGAGCCCGAGCCAGTGCCTGCCCGGGTACATGGCGGCGAGGGTGGCGGATGCCTGGGCGACCATGGCCGGGTGGGTTTTGAAGGACGGGCAGATGACGCCGGGACCGATGCCGCCTCTGGTGCGTTCCGCGACGGCCGTGAGCACGTTCCAGACGTAGGCTGCCTGCCCCTGCGCCGGAACCCACGGCTGGAAGTGGTCCGCTGCCATGACCCCGTCGAAGCCGGCCAGCTCCGCGGCCTGGCACAGCTCGACGAGTTCCCGTGGGTGGAACTGCTCACTCATGGCGGCATAGCCGACCTGAACCGCTGCCATGACACCTCCTCGAGCCGCTGAAAGGTCCAGAGATTGAACCGTTCGGCCGGGGAAAGACACCCCGGCTTGGAGCGTTGATTCATACTGTCGTATTTTGGATCCAGAATCCAGTCCTCGGCGAGTTTTCTTTTTTGCGCCGCAGATTGCGGCCGCCGCAGAGTCGGCAGGCAGGCCTCGAGCCATCCCGCACGCGGCGCGCTGCAGCGCTGCGCTCACCCGTTTTCGGCGTCGCCAGACGACCGGATCAGCCGGTCATGCCGACGGGCTCGGAGCCGTCAGCGGCGGGGCAGAGTGGCCCGAGTGCTCAGTCTTGCGCGTCGAGCAGCAGCACGACGCCGTCGCAGACGGCCTGCAGGTGGCGGACAAGCACGTCGACCGCGGCATCCGCATCGCCGCCGGCCACCACATCCACGAGCGCACCGTGGCTGTGGCCGTGCACCGAGTCCATCCGCCGACCGAGCAGGTAGCCGCCCACCTTCAGGCGCAGATCAGCGATGATCTGTGCGAGCATCGGCCGGCTCTCGCTGCCGTAGAGCTCGTCGTAGAAACGGTTGCGGGCCTCGACGAATGCGTGCCCCTCACCCTGGGTGTCGGCGTCGACGGCCAGCGCGCGCAGCCTGCTCAGCCGCTCCGGCGTCATCGTGCGGATCGCCTCGCGCAAGGCGAAGCCCTCGAGCACGGTGCGCAGCTCGTAGATCTCCCGCACCTGCGCCTCGGAGAGCGTGCTCACCATCGCGCCGCGGCGCTCGTGGAAGATGACAAGGCCCTCCGCCTCGAGCTGGATCAGCGCCGAGCGCACGGGCAGCCGCGAGACGCCGATCGCCTCGGCGAGGGTTTCCTGGCGCAGTTTCTCCCCCGGCGCGAGCGCCCCGGAGAGGATGGCGTCCTTGAGCACCTCGTAGACCATGGAACCCACCGAGCGATAGCCGCTCGAGAACTCCCGCGCAAGTTGCTCGAGGCTGGCCTTGCCGCCCTGCGCGTCGACACGCTCGGTGTCGACATTGAGGCTGGAACCGGACTCGATGCCGCTGCTGTTCGTCAAAGCGGTCCCCCTGAACTTTCGTTGTGACGAGGCCACACCCCGACCGGCCAGACTGGCAACGGCATGCGGAAATGCAGGCGGGGCCATTCTCGCTGCATTGGATCCAAAATGCAAACACCGGGCACGTTCGGCGCTCGGGAATGCGCGGCCACACCGTTAGCGTTGCAGAGGTGGGCGCCGCAGTCAGCGGGCCTCATCGAAGGGCTCCATGTCACGCGACACCTCCTCAGCTCCCCCCGGCGACGCCGAGCCTTCAGACGTGGACACGCCACACGCGGGGGCGCCCGGAAACCCTGACGCGCCCTGGTTGAGCGAGGCCGAGCGCCGCGAGCTGAGCAAGCGAACGCCGGATTCGGCGATCGTCTTCGCCCTCGCCTTCACCGGCCTCGTCGCCTCGTTCATGATGACGCTGATGACGCCGCTGCTGCCTGAGCTGCCGCACCTGCTCAGCAGCAACGGCAGCCCGATCTCCAGCACGGACGCGATGTGGGCCGTGACGGCAACGCTGCTCGCTGCGGCGATCTTCACCCCGATCGGCGGCAGCCTCGGCGACCTCTACGGCAAACGCCGCATCATCCTGCTGTTGCTGGGGAGCCTCGTCCTCGGGTCCGTGATCGCCGCGTTCTCCTCGACGCTCATCCCGCTCGTGATCGGTCGCGCGCTGCAGGGCGCCGCGCTCGGCGTCATCCCGCTCGGCATCAGCGTGCTCCGCGATGTGCTGCACCGTGATCGGCTCGGCAAGGCCGTCGCCCTGGTCAGCGCGACCCTCGGCATCGGAGGCGCGATCGGCCTGCCGATCTCGGCGCTCATCTCGCAGTACCTCGACTGGCACATTCTGTTCTGGGTATCGGGCGCTCTCGGCGCGGCCGGCTTCGTCTTGGTGTACACCTTCGTGCCCGTGAGCACGCTGCGCACCGGCGGGCGCTTCGACGTGCCGGGGGCGGTCGGCCTGGCCATCGCGCTCACCGGCATCCTGTTGGCGGTGACCAAGGGCAGTCAGTGGGGCTGGACGAGCCCGCTCACGCTCGGACTCGGCGCCGCCGGCCTCGTGGTGTTGGCCCTGTGGATGCTCTACGAACTGCGCACGCCGCATCCCTTGATCGACATCCGCGTCGCCACCCGGCGCACCGTTCTGCTCACCAACCTTGCATCGGTGATGGTCGGCTTCGCCTTCTTCTCGAGCGCCGTCGCCCTGCCGATGCTGCTCGAGACGCCGACCGGCACGGGCGTCGGGCTCGGCCAGAGCATGCTCGTTGCCAGCCTCTGCCTGATGCCGAGCGGCCTGATCATGTGGGCCATGTCCGGCACCGCCGCCCGGCTCACCGCGGCGCGGGGCGCTCGCGTCAGCCTGCTGCTCGGCATCACGATCATCGCGATCGGCTACCTGTTCGCGATCGTGCTGATGACCGAGGTGTGGCACACCGTGCTGGTGGCGACGGCGATCGGATTCGGCGTCGGATTCGCGTACGCTGCGATGCCGACGCTGATCATGGGCGCCGTCCCGGCCACGGAGACGGCGGCATCGAATGGGCTGAACTCGGTGATGCGCACCCTCGGTTCCACCGCGGCGAGCGCCGTGATCGGCATCGTGCTGGCCACGAACGTCGTCACGGTCGGCGACCTCACCACGCCGAGCACGCTGGGCTTCCAGCTGAGCTTCGCGATCTCGGCCGCTGCGGGTGTGATCGGCATCGTGCTGACGCTCTTCATCCCGCGCCGCCATCCGCACTACGCCGCGGCCGCGCTGCCCGACTAGCGCGGCGCGCAGCGCCGCGAAAGGCGGCAGCCCCCAATCAGGCACCCTCGGGCACCGCCACCGATTCGTGGCCGCCGGTCTTGCTCTGCCCAGCCGGCCGCGTGCGGGTCTGGCAGAGTGGATCGCATGGATCTGAGCACGACACGCGTATTGAACGACGGAGCGCGCATCCCGGTGCTCGGGGTCGGCACCTACAAGATTCCGGATGCCGACACCCCCGCCGTGATCGGCAGCGCGGTCGCCGCCGGCTACCGGCACATCGACACCGCGGCGCTGTACGGCAACGAGCGGGGCGTCGGCCGTGGCATCCGCGAGTCGGCGATCGATCGCTCCGAGCTGTTCGTCACCACCAAGGTGTGGAACACGGAGCACGGCTTCGACGAGACGCTGCGGGCCTTCGACGACAGCCTCGACAAGCTCGGCCTCGACCGGGTCGACCTCTACCTGATCCACTGGCCGGCGCCGGCGCAGAACCGCTACGTCGAGACCTGGCGCGCCCTCGTGCGGCTGCGGGCGGAGGGGCGGGCCACCTCGATCGGCGTCTCCAATTTCCACCGCCCACACCTGGAGCGGATCATCGACGACAGCGCAGTCGTGCCCGCCGTCAACCAGATCGAGCTGCAGCCGTGGCTGCAGCAGGCCGAGCTGCGCGCTCTGCACACGGAGCTCGGCATCGTGACCGAGGCATGGTCGCCGCTGGCCAGGGGCCGCGCGATCGGGGACCCCGTGCTCGGCGCCATCGGTGAGCGGCACGGCAAGAGCGCGGCCCAGGTGGTGATCCGCTGGCACCTGCAGCTCGGGAATGTTGTCATTCCGAAGTCGCTGAGCGCCGAACGGTTGCGGGCAAACGCCGATGTGTTCGACTTCGAACTGGATGCCGCGGAGCTCGCGACCATCGCCGGCCTCGACGCCGCGGAGCGCTCCGGCAGCGACCCCGAGCTCGTCGACTGAGCTCATG
>CAZZNX010000005.1:32702-65809 GCA_964655795.1 uncultured Leifsonia sp.
AGGCCGCCCGCGGCCGTATCGAGATCCGGGCGACGGGGTTTCGACAGGCTCAACCAACGGGAACTCCGTCGATCGAGCCTGTCTGTCGAGATCACCAGCGGGACCTCCGTTGATCGAGTAGGCCGCCCGCGGCCGTATCGAGATCCGGGCGACCTCGATCTCGATACGCTCCTTCGTCGCTACTCGATCAGCGGGGCGTCACCAGCGAGGGTGGATGTCGGCGCGCAGCCGTGCGTCGTAGAGCGCACGCACCCCGGAGAAGAACTCCTCGCCGAGCGGCGGCAGCGATCCGGCTGCCGCGTTCGCGACGGCCTGCTGCGGCGAGCGCGCACCGGGGATGACGCTGCTGACGCCCGACTGCTGGGCGACCCAGGCCAGCGCGACCTCGGCGACCGGGACGCCGGGCGCGGTCGCCTCGGCGAGCGCCGCGAACTCCTCGGCTGCGGCGAGTCCCGTCTCCCAGTCGACTCCGGAGAACGTCTCGCCGACGTCGAAGTGGCTGCCGTCGCGGTTGTAGTTGCGGTGGTCGTCGGCCGCGAACCGCGTCGCCGCCGTGTACTTGCCCGTGAGCAGCCCGGAAGCGAGCGGCACTCGGGCGATGATGCCGACGCCGGCATCCGCCGCCGCTCCCAGCACTGCGTCGAGCGGCTTGAGGCGGAAGGCGTTCAGGATGATCTGGATCGTCGCGACGTGCGGCCGGGCGATGGCGGCCAGCGCCTGCTCACTCGTCTCGACGCTCAGCCCGTACGCCGCCATGACGCCGTCGGCGACGAGAGTGTCGAGCGCGTCGTAGACCTCGTCGCTCGTGACGACACTCGACGGCGGGCAGTGCAGCTGCACCAGGTCGAGGGTGCCGACGCCGAGGTTCCGGCGCGAGCGGTCCGTCCACTCGCGGAAGTTCGCGAGCACGTAGTTCTCGCGCAGCTGCTCGGCCCGGCGGCCCATCTTGGTGGCGACCGTGATGCCGTGCCCCGGCCGATCCCGCAGGAAGGCGCCGATCACGCTCTCGCTGCGGCCGTCGCCGTAGACGTCGGCCGTGTCGAAGAAGGTGACGCCGGCGTCGACGGATGCCGCGAGCACCGCCGTCGCATCCTCGACGCTCACGTCTCCCCAGTCGGCGCCCAACTGCCAGGTTCCGAGGCCGATCACTGACACTGTGCGGCCCGTACGGCCAAGCGTTCGTTGCTCCATGCCCCCAGCCTAGGCCGGGGGCATGACCTCGAGGGCGGCCTCGTCGATGGCCGGGCCGAGTGCCCGGTCCGATGCCGGCATATCGGCCGCGAGCACCTCGGCGACGACGCGCGCCAGCCGTCGGCGGATCACGTGCGCGTTCACCTCGACCCTGTGCATCGTGACGCCCCGCATCCTCGCGATGATGTCGAGGCCGCCACGCGGGATGAACTGGTCGAGCGCCCCGTAGACGACGTCGATCGGTGCGTTCACCCGGGTGAGATCCGAGATGATCGTCTGGTTCTCGATGCAGTTCTGCATCGACTTCACGAACGGCGTCCAGCGCAGCTCGTCGAGCTCGAACACGCCCTTGATCGGTAACAGCCGCGCGATGATGCGCGCATTCGCCAGCGTGAACTCCTTGTTGGTGCGCAGGTAGTCGTACGCGCGCAGGTAGAGGTCGTGCTCGAGCCGCGCGCGTTTGTCGCCGATGCTGCTCGGCGACAGATACACCGGCGGTGAGACGAGCACGAGGTGTTCGACCAGCTGCGGGTACTCGGCGGCGAAGCGGGCGCTGATCAGGGCGCCGAGCGAGTGCCCGACGATGATGAGCGGACCCCGCAGGCGGTTCGCCCGGATCGTGGCGTACAGCGCCGCCACATGCTCGTCGAGCGTGTACTCCGCTGTCTCCGGCGCCGGCGACCGACCGAATCCGAGGATGTCGATCGACACGCATCGGAAGTGCTGCTCCAGCAACGGAACGAGGAAGTGGAACGTGACGGATGACGAGGCGATGCCGTGCACGAGCACGACGGTCGGGCCGTCGCCGACATCCGAGGCGACATGCAGCACGGGGGGCCGCGGCCGTGGGCGCACGAGACGCTTCAGGCCTTCACCGAGCGTCGACGTCCATGACATGACCCCATTATGGTGGCCCCGTCTGACCAAGCCATGACCGCTCCGTGACCGCCCCGTTATCGCGCCGAGACCAAGCCGTGATCGAGCTGGTATCCGAACGTGATCAGACTGGCAGATGCGCTCCAGTTTGGGCGGAAACCCTGACATAGGGTTGTGCCATGAAGCGCGCATTCGCCGTTCCGGCCCTCGTCCTCGCGGCCCTGCTGCTCGCCGGCTGCTCGTCGGGAATGACCTCCGGATCGGACTCGGCCGACACGATGGTGTCCGACGGATCGGTGGGCGAGATCGCCCCCATGCAGAACGGAACCGTGCAGGACGGCTCCGTCGACGAGGGCGGCGTCGTTTCCGGCGCGGTCGCCGACCGCGCCGTGATCACGACGGGCACCGTCTCGCTGACGGCGAGCGACCCGATCGGTGCCGCGGATGACGCGATCAAGCTCGTCACCGGAGCCGGTGGGCGCATCGACAACCGCAGCGAACAGCCGGCCACCGAGACCCAGCCGGCGCATGCCACCCTCGTAATCCGGGTGCCGGCCGAGCAGCTGGACACCGTGCTCGACAAGATCAAGCAGCTCGGCGTCGTCAACGCCGTCTCGCTGAGCGCCTCCGATGTGACCCAGCAGAAGCAGGATGTCGAGGCGCGCATCTCCGCACTGCAGACCTCGGTCGACCGTCTCCTCGTGCTCATGGCGTCTGCGGCGAACACGGCCGATCTGATCGCCATCGAGTCGGCCCTCTCGAGCAGGCAGGCCGAGCTGGACTCGCTCACCGCCCAGCGCGACTACCTCGACGACCAGATCGACTACTCCACCCTCTCCGTCGATTTCGTGTCGGAAGGGACCGTCGCACAGGGTGACCCTGACACCTTCTGGGACGGCCTGCTCGCCGGCTGGAACAGCCTCATCGCCTTCCTCAGTGGCTTCATCGTCGTGCTCGGCGTGCTGCTGCCCTGGCTGCTGCTGTTCGCCCTGATCGCCGCGATCGTCTTCGCGATCGTCGCCGCCGCACGCCGGGCATCCCGGCGCCGTGCGGCCGAGCGCGATGCGGCGCGTGACGCGGCACTCCTGGCAGGGCCCGTTGCCGATCCCACAGCCGCCGCCGAGACCGAGGACGTGCAGCAGTAACAGACGTGCAGCAGTAACAGACGTGCGGCGGTAGCCTCCGTACGGCAGTGCGTCCGGCCGGTGTTTCGGTGGACACGCCGCACGATCGGGCGGCAGCGGCGGCGCGCCGACCGGATCTCCGGCCGAGCGCACGAGCGTCGACGGCCGGGTCACGCCTGGCCGTCCGGATGCCGCCACCGCGGCATCCGGCCTAGGCTGAGTCCGTGGCTTCAGACGCAGCGAACGGCATCCAGACACCCGGTGAACCGCGCACGGTTCTGAGCGAGGAACTGCTCGCGCGCATCCACGCGCGAGCCGACGGCTATGACCGACGCAACGAGTTCTTCAGCGAGGACTTCGAGGAGCTCGTGGCCGCCGGCTACCTGCGCGCCCTCGTTCCCGAGCAGTTCGGCGGCCTGGGGCTCAGCCTCCGTGAGCTCGCCCGCGAGCAGACCCGGCTGGGTGCAGCGGCCCCGGCCACGGCCCTCGCCGTGAACATGCACCTGGTCTGGACGGGAGTCGCCAAGGCGCTGCACGAACGCGGCGACGACTCCCTCGACTTCCTGCTGGCCGAGGCCGGCGCCGGCGAGGTCTTCGGCTTCGGCATCAGCGAGGCCGGCAACGACCTCATGCTGTTCGGCTCCCGCAGCCGTGCCGTTCCGCAGCCGGACGGCGGCTACCGTTTCAGCGGCACGAAAGTCTTCACGAGCCTCTCCCCCGCATGGACGCGGCTCGGCACGATGGGTCTCGACAGTGACTCGGCCGACGGCCCGAAGATCGTCTATGGCTTCGTCGAGCGCGGGGAGGGCGTCAGCAACAAGGACGACTGGGACACCCTCGGCATGCGCGCCAGCCAGAGCCAGACGACACTGCTCGACGGTGCGCTCGCCCGCCCCGACCGGGTGGTGCGCCGCCTCGACCCCGGCCCCAACGCCGACCCGCTCATCTTCGCGATCTTCGCCAACTTCGAGATCCTGCTCGCCGCCGTGTACACCGGCGTCGGCACACGCGCCCTCGAGCTCGCCGTCGAATCCGCGCACCGCCGCACCTCGATGAAGAACGACGGACGCAGCCTCGCCCAGGATCCCGACATCCGCTGGCGCATCGCGGATGCCGCCATCGCCCAGGACGCGATCTACCCCCAGCTCGACGCGATCGCCGGCGACGTGGACGCCCAGGCCGATCACGGCGCCCAGTGGTTCCCGAAACTCGTCGGCATCAAGGTGCGGGCGACCGAGACCGCCAGGCACGTCGTCGACCAGGCGTTGCGCGTCTCCGGCGGCGGCAGCTACTTCGCGGGCAACGAGCTCGGCCGGCTCTACCGCGACGTGCTCGCCGGCATCTTCCACCCCTCCGACGCCGAGTCGGCGCACAGCACCGTCGCCACCGCGTGGCTCGGCCCGATCGAGCCGGCCCCCGCCGACTGAGGGACCCCGCTATTGAGGGACTCCGCTGGTTGAGTAGCGAGGAACGAGCGTATCGAAACCTCACGGGCCGGAGTTTCTGGCACGGGCCTCGGTCTCGATACGGCCGCAAGCGGCCTACTCGACCAGCGGGGTGTTCGCCACTCCCCGTTGATTGAGCCCCTCCCCGTTGATTGAGCCCCTCCCCGCTGATTGAGCCTGTCGAAATCCGCCGAGCATCGGTGACGGTTCAGAGATTTCCTGATTGTGGGCTGCCGCCTTTCGCGATGCTCCGCATCGCGCCTGATGCCCTCGGACGGAACTAAGCTGAACGGGTGGGTGTACGTATTGAGAAGGTCGAGCTGCCGGGGATCGGCGTCCGACACGATTTGGTGACCGAGAGCGGTCGCCGCATCAGCGTGGTCTCGCACCGCGACGGCGAGCGCGACCTGGCGCTGTTCGATGTCGCAGACCCGGATGCCTGCCGCGACAGCATCCCGATGACCGACGACGAGGCCGCAGCCCTGGCCGATGTGCTCGGCACCTCCGTGATGCTCAGCCGCCTCACCAACCTGAGCGACGCCGCTGTCGGCCTGTTCACCGAACAGCTCGAGCTGCCGACGGACTCCCCCTACCTCAACCGCCCGCTCGGCGCCACGAAGACCCGCACCCGCACCCGGGTGTCGATCGTCGCCATCGTGCGCGACAAGGACGTTCTCCCCTCCCCGACCCCCGACGAGATACTCCGCCCCGGCGACGTGATCGTCGCCGTCGGCACCCGCCAGGGACTCGACGCAGTCAGCCGCCTCATCTCCAACGGCCCAGACTAGGCGCGCGCCGTGCACGAGAACACGCTGATCCTGATTGAGGTCGGCGCGCTCCTTCTCGGCATGAGTCTGCTCGGACGCCTCGCGCTGCGCATCGGCATCTCGCCGATTCCGCTCTACCTCATCGCCGGGCTCGCCTTCGGTAACGGCGGCCTGCTCGCCCTCGATGCGAGCACCGAATTCTTCGAGCTCGGCGCCGACATCGGCGTGATCCTGTTGCTCGCGCTGCTCGGCCTGGAGTACACGGCAGCCGAGCTCTTCACCAACCTCAAGCATTCCCGCATGGCCGGGCTGATCGACGCCGCCCTCAACGCCCTGCCCGGCGCGATCTTCGCCCTGTTGATGGGCTGGGGCCCTGCCGCGGCCGTCGCGTTGGCCGGCATCACCTGGGTGTCCTCCTCCGGCGTGATCGCCAAGGTGTTGCGTGACCTCGGCCGCCTCGCCAACCGTGAGACGCCGGTCGTCCTCGCGATCCTCGTGATCGAAGACCTGGCCATGGCCTTCTACCTGCCGGTGCTCTCCGCGCTCGTGATCGGCGTCAGCCTGCTGCAGGGTGCCGTGACCGTGGCGATCGCGGTAGCCGTGGTCAGCCTCATCCTCTACATCGCACTCAAGCACGGCCACATCGTCTCCCGCATCTTCACGCCGGATCACGCCGAGCCGCTGCTGCTCGGCGTGCTCGGGCTCACCATGCTCGTGGCCGGTCTCTCCGCCCAGGTCAACGTCTCGGCGGCCGTCGGCGCCTTCCTCGTCGGCATCGCCCTCTCCGGCCGCGTCGCCCACAACGCCAGCCAGGTGCTCACGCCGCTCCGCGACCTCTTCGCCGCGGTGTTCTTCGTGTTCTTCGGGCTCGTCACGGATGCCACCAAGCTGCCGGCCGTGATCCTGCCCGCCCTGATCCTGGCCGTCATCACCATGGCGACGAAGGTGCTCACCGGCTACCTCGCCGCCAAACGCGCCGGCATCGCCGAGCCGGGGCGCTGGCGTGCCGGGCTGGCACTGACGCCGCGCGGGGAGTTCTCCATCGTCATCGCCGGACTCGCCGTCAGCGCCGGAATCGAACCCCAGCTGGCGCCGCTCGCCACCGCCTATGTGCTCATCACCGTGATCATCGGGCCGTTCCTGGCGCGCATTCCCGACTCCACCTGGTTCAAGGTCGCGACACGCGCCCGCGCCGCAGCCGCCCCGCGATCACTCGGCGAAGCGTAGTCGGGCTACCCTGCGATCATGTCCGTTTCGATAGGAACCGCCGGCCTCTCCTCCACAGAGGCCGCCGATTACACGCGCTCCGTCCTGGACATCGCCATGCGGCTCGCCGAGGTGATGTTCAGCAATGGCGCAGGCGCCGAAGACGTGGTCTCGGCGGTGCTGGCCATCACGCGCGCGTACGGCGTGCGCAATGTCGACGCCGACGTGACGTACTCGGTGATCGAGCTCAGCCACGAGAACCCGTCGACGCACGAGACCATCAGCCGCAGCCGCAATGTGCGCTATCGCACGCTGGACTACTTCACGCTGACCCGGGCATCGAACCTCATCGCCGAGCTGGTCGAGAACCCCATCGAGGTTCCGGAGGCCAGACGGGCGATCGCCCGCATCGTCAGCGCTCCCTCGCTCTACCCGCGGATGCTGCGGCGCTTCGGCTGGAGCCTCGTCGGCGCCGGCGCCGCGTTCCTGATCGGCGGCAGCTGGATCGTGGCCGTCGCGGCGCTGCTCGCGACCATGTTCATCGACTACCTGACCAGCGCCCTGGCGAATCGTCGCGTGCCTGTGTTCTTCCAGACGCTGGCCGGCGGCGCGGTCGGCCCGCTCGTCGCTGCCGCGGTACACCTCATCGACCCGAGCGCGAACACCTCACTCATCGTCGTGGCGACGATCATCATGCTGCTCGCCGGCGTCACCACCTTCGGCGCGGTGCATGACGCCCTCTCCGGCTTCTACGTCACAGGGACCGCCCGCTTCGTCGAGGCGATGTTCATCACCGGCGGACTCGTCGCCGGGGTCGGCGCGTCCTCGCTGCTGGTGGCCCGATTCGGGCTGCTGCTCGAGATCAACGCCTCGACGGCATCCGGCTTCGGCAACCTGCCCGTGCAGTTGGCGGCATCCGTGCTGATCGTGCTCGGCTTCGCGCTCGCGGTGCAACTGCCCGTGCGCGCCGTGTGGGCGGCCTGCCTGCTCGGCGCCGTCGCGGAGCTCGTCTACGTGCTGGCGCTGGACACGATGATCGGCGCCGTGTTCGGCTCCGCCGTGGCCGCTCTCGCCGTCGGCCTGCTCGCCGCCCTGATGGCGCGGCTGGTGCGGGTGCCGCCGCTCGTCATCGTCGTCTCCGGGCTGGTCCCGCTCGTGCCGGGCCTGATCCTCTTCACCGGGCTGCTCCAGCTCTCGGAGGGCTCGCTGGACGGCGTGCTGTCGATGCTGGCGGCCGCCTCCGTCGCCGTGGCGCTGGCCGCGGGCGCCATCCTCGGGCAGTACCTCGTGCAGGCCGTATGGGGCCCGGTGCGCGCGCTGCCGCGCCGCTTCGTCGGCCCGCTCATGGCACTGCCGGTCAAGCTGAACCGGTCACGCGCAGACAAGTTCTGAGCCGCGCGGCCGCCCGCGGCGCGGCTGAGTGCGTGCTGTCGTGCGGCTGAGAATCACCCAACAGGGACTTGCGACCCCCGTTCGGGGGTGCTTTGCTGTGCACATGGGCTTGCATGCAGTGGGGGCATTCAGTGGTTTCGCCGTGCGCGACGTCGAGCGGGCACGGGCGTTCTACTCCGACACTCTGGGGCTGGCGGTGTCGGATGACCGCGGCGGGCTGCGCATCGACCTGCCCGGCGACCCCGAGACGGCACCGAGCAGCGTGTTCGTCTACGGCAAGCCCGATCACGAACCGGCCGTCTTCACGATCCTCAACTTCGTCGCCACCGACATCGACATCGCCGTCGCCGAGCTCGCGGCCGCCGGCGTGCCCACCCTCCGCTACGAGGGTTTCGAGCAGGATGACCGGGGAATCGCCCGCGACCCACGCGGCCCGGCCATCGCTTGGTTCACCGACCCGTCAGGCAACATCCTCGCGGTTGTTCAGCCGGATTGACGGCGGTGCAGGCGCGACAGACCGTCGCGCCCGTGCAGAGCCGGGTGTGAACCTTTCGGGTAGGAGCGCACCCGGCTTTCTGGTGCTGCCATGTACGTGCGCGCCACTGAGCGACAGAATGGGTGCATGACCCTTCCCCGGCCCGACACGATCGACACCGATCCGAGTGACACTGGCAAGCTGAGCGGTGCGGACACCATCGTGAGCTACCCCCGCGGCGACACGAGCAGCACCGGGCGCGTGCTGCACATCGAGCCGCTCCCCCACGCGGCGGACGGCCCTCGCTGGGCCGTGCTGCTCGACACCACGAGCTGCCACCCCGTGAATGCGGGCTGGCCCGATCAGGGCGCCGATCGCGCGGAGCTGCAGCCTGCGGCATCCGCCGGCCAGGCTCAGCCGACGCCGATCGTCGACTGTGTCGTCGCCGCCACCGATGGAACGGCACTGCTCCTCGGCGCCGACATCCCCGTGCGCCCCGGCACCCCCGGCTGGGCCTTCGTCGTCGCGCACATCGTCGATGACCCGAGCGGCCTCGCCGAGGGCGAGCACGCCGAGCTCATCGTGGACGCCGAGTACCGCAGGGCGCTCTCTCTCGGGCACAGCGGATGCCACCTCGCAGCACTCGCGCTGAACCGCGCCATGGCCGGCCGCTGGAGCAAGGAGGTGCGGGCAGACGGCCTCGGCAGCCCCGACTTCGACGGCATCGCGATCGAGGGCTCACGCATCGGCGAGTTCGGCTCCATCGACACCTACCGGCTGAACAAGTCGTTGCGGCGCAAGGGATTCGACGCCGAGGGCCTGGCCGATGCGCTGCCGGAGCTCGACGCCGCGATCAACGCCGCACTCGCCGAGTGGACGGGCGGGCCGGGGTTGATCCAGATCGACGCGGAGGGCCCGCGGCTGAGCGACCGCCGCCACTGGGTCTGCGAACTGCCGGACGGCACGGTGCGGATCCCCTGCGGCGGAACCCACGCGCGCTCGCTGGCCGAGCTGGGCGCGGTGACCGCATCCCTTGAGCTCGGCGACGTCGACGGCAGTCCGGTGCTGACGATGCGCACGACGGTGGGTGCATGATGGCGACCTCAACGACGCCGCTCGGGCAGGCAGCAGGGGCAGCGCTGCGGCAGCGCAGACGCCACGGATCTCGACCGGCACCCTCCCAGAGGCCGAGCTCGTCAGCCGGCTGCTCGATGAGGCGCACGCCCGCTTCGCAGGGGTGACCGACGGCACCGTCGCCGACTACATCCCGGCGCTCGCCTCCTCCGATCCCGCCCAGTTCGGCCTGAGCATCGTCGGCGTGCACGGGGGACGGCACTCGGTGGGTGATACCGGCGTCGCCTTCACGATCCAGAGCATCTCGAAGCCGTTCGTCTTCGCGCTGATGGCGAATGAGCTCGGCCACGCGAAGGTCAGGGAGCTGCTCGGCGTCAACAATTCCGGGCTGCCGTTCGACTCCGTTCTCGCCGTCGAACTCAATCCAGGGCGCACCGCGAACCCGATGGTCAATGCCGGCGCCATCGCCACGACCAGCCTGGTCCCCGGGGCGGACGCCGCGGCCAAGTGGGAGTTCGTCCGCGCCGGCCTCTCCCGCTTCGCCGGGCGCGAACTCGTCGTCGACGAGGACGTCTACGCCTCGGAATCCCGCAGCAATGCCCGCAACGAGGGCATCGCGCGACTGCTCGAGGGCTACGGCCGCATCTACAACGACCCGATCGAGGCGACCGACATCTACACCAGGCAGTGCTCGCTGCTCGTGACGACCGAAGACCTCGCCGTGATGAGCGCAACGCTCGCCGACGGCGGCGTCAACCCGATCACGCAGGAGCGCGTGATCGACGAGGACTCCTGCAAGCGCACCCTCGCGGTGCTCGCGACCGCCGGACTCTACGAGCGTTCCGGCGAGTGGCTCTACGAGGTGGGGCTCCCGGCCAAGAGCGGTGTCAGCGGCGGCATCATCACGGTGATTCCCGGCAAGGGCGGTCTCGCGAGCTTCTCCCCGCCACTGGATGACGCGGGCAACAGCGTGCGCGGAACCCTCGCGACGGCGTTCCTCTCCACGACGCTCGGCCTCAACGTCTTCGCCTCGCAGCCGGTCCCCGCCACCGACGCCCCGCCGATCACCGGCTGATCACCGCGACCACCCGCCGATCACCGCGACCACCCGCCGATCGAGTAGCGCGACGCGCAGCGTCGCGAAAGGCGGCAGCCCAAGCTCAGGCATTCTTTAGAAGAATGGCCGATGCTGGTGCAGCTTCCGCCGGGTCTCGATACGGCCCTGGCGGGCCTACTCGACCAACGGACGGTGGCGCGGCCTCAGGCCTCGCTGATGTTCGGGCGCGGCAGTTCGTCCGGCGCGGGTACCGGAGCGGCATCCGCCGGCCAGAAGGTGCGCAGCAGCGTGTCCGGCAGGTCGAGGGAGCCGACGGCGAGGGGGTCGATGTAGCGCTCGGTTCCGGCATCCAGTGCCTTGACGTCGTCGTGCAGCCGCTCCATCGTCACGTCGAGCCGGCTAGCCGTCGCAGCGGCATCGCGCAGCTCGGAGAGCAGGGAATCGGGCACATCGCCGTCGTACTTGTAGTAGATCTTGTGCTCGAGGCTCGCCCAGAAGTCCATCGCGATGGTGCGGATCTGCACCTCGACCTTGACCTTGTGCACCTGTTGGGAGAGGAACACCGGCACCTCGATGAGCACGTGCAGGCTCTGATAGCCGTTCTTCTTCGGCTCGGCGATGTAGTCGCGCACGCGCAACACCGTCACGTCGGCCTGCGTGGTGAGCATGTCGAAGATGCGATACGCGTCCGAGATGAAGCTGCACGTCACGCGGATGCCGGCGACATCGTGGATGTGTTCGGCGATCTGCTCGACGGTCGGCTCCAGACCCTTGCGCACGGCCTTCGCCAGGATGCTCTCCGGGCTCTTCAGACGCGAGGAGACGTGCTCGATCGGGCTGTAGTCGTCGCGATAGCTGAACTCCTCCTTGAGGATGTTCAGCTTCGTCATCATCTCGTCGATGCCGAACTTGTATCGCAGCATCAGGCCCTCGAACTCGTGCCGAATGCGGGAGAGTTCTTCGAGATCGGGGGGCAACTGCAGTGCGTCTGGACGGTCTGACATGATGCCTTCATCGTGCCAGAGCCAGCTTGCGGCTTGCTTGGAGAGTGCCTGAAGCCTCGTGGTATGACGACGGGCGGATGCCGCGCGCAGCGCTGCCCGGCCGGCTGGCTGGCTGGCTGGCTCAGTCCAGGTAAACCCAGCGGCCGGCCTCGCGCACGAAGCGGCTGTTCTCGTGCTGCGAGCCCCTGCCGTCCTCGTCGCGGTAGTAGGCGGTGAACTCGACGGTGCCCTCGGCGTCCAGCATGCCGCCGCGGCTGGAGCCGTCGATGTCGAGCCGGTACCAGCGGAGGCCTTCGTCGAGTTCGAGTTCGGCCGGCCGGGTGCTGCTGTGCCAGCTGCGCAGCAGATAGGGTGCGTCGCCGACCGCGAAGGCCGAGAAGCGCGAGCGCATCAGCTGTTCCGCGGTGGCGGCATCCGCCTCGCCGCGGTGCAGTCGACCGCAGCACTCCGCGTACGTCTCACCGCTCAGGCACGGGCAGCGAGCGCTGTCGTCGACTAGCTGGCTGCGCTCTGGCATCTGGCTGCGCTCTGACATCGGGCCTCAGCCCTGGGACGCCGGGGCGAGCGGCTCACCGGCCGCGCCGTCGAAACGCGCCTCGCCCGGTTCAACGGTGACGGCAGCGCCGAGCCAGGATTCCGCGTGCCAGTGGGAGCCATCGCCGTCGATCACGACGACGCCGGTGTTGGTGAGCGGGCGGGCCGTGACGAACTCCACGTCGAGGTTGCGCACCGCGTAGCCGGCCCACGCGCGCAGCATCGCGCCGTGACTGACGAGGGCGACGCTCTCGTGCCCGCTGCCGACGATCTCCTCGATCACGGCGTCGAAGCGACCGAAGGCCTCGTGGCCGTTCTCGCCGCCGCGCATCCGCAGGTCGAGGTCGCCGGCCGCCCACGCCATGCAGATGCCGAGGTACTCGTGCACAGACGGACGGTCGGTGAGCATCTCGAGCTCGCCGGCGGTCACCTCGCGGAGCCCGTCACGCACAATGATGTCGAGCTGGCGGTGCCCGGCCAGCGGTGCAGCGGTCTGCTGCGCGCGGTGCTGGCTGGAGGCATAGACCGCTCCGATCGGTTCCCGCGCGAGCAGCGCGCCGACCGCGGTGGCCTGCTCGTGGCCGAGCGCGGTGAGCCCCGGCCCCGGTACCAGGGTGTCCAACGCGCCGATCACGTTGGAGGGGGTCTGACCGTGGCGGATGAGGAAGAGACGCATGCTCTGACTTTACGCGTCGCGACTGAGCGCGGGGTCGGCATGCCCGCGCGCGAGGTGCGAGGTGATTGTGATTTAGGCGGGGGCGGAACCCGTGATGTTCACCATCCAGTTGACGCCGAAGCGGTCGGCGCACATGCCGAAGCTGTCGCCCCACGGTGCGGTGACAAGTGGTTCCTGGACTTCGCCGCCATCGGTGAGCTTCTCCCAGTACCCGCGCAGCGCGGCGTCATCGTCGCCGCTCAGCGAGATCGACGTGGCGTTGACGATGTCGGCGCTCGGATCCGGATCCATATGCTTCGGAGTGTCCGAGCCCATCAGTGTGATGCCGTTGTCGCCGTCGAGCTGGCCGTGCATGATCTTGTCGACGTCGCTCGGATCCACGCTGCCCGCCTGATCACCGCCCATCAGCTCGCCGAAGGTGTTGAGCGTGAGCTCGCCGCCGAAGACGCTCTTGTAGAACTCCATAGCCTCACGCGCGTTGTCGCGGAAGCTCAGGTACGGGTTGAGTGTCACTGACATGATCGACCTTTCTCTTCTGAAGCTGTCGACCCCGATTATCGTCCCGCGACCCGCCGCGCACCATCCCTCAACCTCCGTTGAGAGCGGTCAAATGGCCACTTTTCGCCTCGGAAAGCGGCCATTTGGCCGCTCTCAGTGGACTCATCGAGGGCGGATGCGACCGGGCAGGAAGGGCAGCAGCGGTGGCGTGTATACGAGCGCGGCTGGCGGCGTCCCATCGAAGACGTACACGGCCGTGCCCCAACGCCAGAGGCGGTTGAAGATGAAGACGCGGATGACGCCTGAGGCGCCGACCCGCTCTGCTGCTGCCGGAAGCTGCCAGGTTCCCACGCCCCACTGCGCCGGCTGCCCGCGACCGGCGATGACGACCGTCGGCTTGGAGCGCCAGCTGAACAACGGCTTCTTCAACGTGAGTTCGAGGCGGTGGATCGGGGCGTCTGGCACGCACCCAGCCTAGGCCGCGCGCCGCCCGAGCTTCGTCGCGCTGCGCGGGCGGTCCCGCCACGCCGCGGTGGACCAGAGCGCGACGGCGACGAGCAGCGGCTGGAAGAACAGGCGTACGAAGCGCTTGCCATCGCTGTCCAGACCGAAACCGTCGCGGGCGTCGAGCCACTGCGCGATGTTGCCAGGGAAGACCGCGATGAAGAAGAGCGCAACCGCCCAGCCGACGGGCACGCGCCGCTTGGCCATCAGCACGAGTGCGGCGCCGAGGGTGATCTCGGCGAAGCCGGAGAGTACGACCACCAGATCGGGATCAAGCGGCACCCACGACGGCACCTGCGCGAGGAATTCCTCGCGGGCGAAGGTCAGGTGACCGACACCGGCGAATGTGAGCGTCACCCCGAGGGCGATGCGCACGATCGTGCGCCCCAGCGATGTGCGTTCTCTCGGCTCGAGCAGCCGGGCCAGGAAGCCCTTCGTCGTTTCATCGGACGCACGCATCAGCATGGTGGACCCTTCGCTCGGCCGGCCAGACCACGACGGGCGCGGTGAACACGACATTGGAGCAGCGTGGCACAGTATTCCGTTGAGCACCATGGTCGCGAGGCGGTGCCGTCGCGGCCCCGCTCAGCCGGATCGCCTACGCTTGGACATCATGGTCAGCAGACGAGACGCCGCCATCCGTCTGGACATTCCATTCGAGATGGCAACACGCAACGGCATCCCCTCCCGCATCAGCGAGGAGGAGCTCGCCGAGATCGACGCGAACCCGCCGGCCTGGCTCGCCCAGTCGCGCGCGAACCGCACGGGCAAGAAGCCGGTGTGGGTTCAGCTCAGCTGCGTGGTCTGTGGCTTCACCGAACCGGCGCGGCCGAAGAAGTGGTGGCCGGAGTTCACCTACCTGAGCTGCGACGACCACGACATGCACGAGCTGCCGGAGCCCGCCGCCGGGCTCAGCCGCAGCGAGGTCTACGGCGTCGGCAGCCGTTTCATCGGCATAGTCGACGAACGCCCGTAAGCCGGCAGCCTTCACCAAGGCAAGCAGCGGGAACGGTTTCGACAGGCTCAACCAACGGGAACGGCCGTCCTCCACCCGACGAGAACGGCCGCCCTCCAGCGAGAACGGCTACGCCCGCGAGCGGAATCCGCGCAGGCGCAGGCTGTTGCTCACGACGAAGACACTCGAGAATGCCATCGCCGCACCGGCGAGCATCGGGTTCAGCAGCCCGAGTGCCGCCAGCGGGATCGCGGCGACGTTGTAGGCGAAGGCCCAGAACAGATTCACCTTGATCGTGCCGAGGGTGCGCCGGGAGAGCCGGATCGCATCGGCCGCGCTGCGGAGGTCGCCGCGCACCAGGGTGAGATCGGCGGCCTCGATGGCTGCATCCGTGCCCGTGCCCATCGCGAGGCCGAGATCGGCCTGTGCGAGGGCTGCCGCGTCGTTCACACCGTCGCCGACCATGGCGACGACACGGCCCTCCGCCTGCAGCTGGGCGATCACCTCGAGCTTCTGCTGCGGCAGCACCTCGGCGATGACCCGGTCGATCCCCACCTGAGCGGCCACGCGGCGCGCCACGGTCTCGTTGTCGCCGGTGAGCAGGATCGGCGTGAGCCCGAGCGCGACGAACTGCGCGATCGCCTCCGCGCTCGTCGCCTTGACGGCATCCGCCACCACCAGCACGCCGCGCGCGCGGCCATCCCACGCGACGACCACCGCGGTCTGCCCGGCGTTCTCGGCCTCGCCCTTCGCCGCGGCGAGCTCGGCCGGGATCGTGATGGCCCACTCATCGAGCAGCGAGTCGCGGCCGACGAGCACGAGGTGCCCATCGACGACGCCCTGCACGCCCTTGCCCTCGATGTTCACGAAGCTCTCCACCGGCGGCAGCGCGCCGACTCGCTCCGTCGCACCCTTCGCGATCGCCTGCGCGATCGGGTGCTCTGAGGCGTCTTCGATGGCGCCCGCGATGCGCAGCAGTTCGTTGTCCTCCGTACCCTCCGCAGCGGTCACCGCGAGCAGGGTCATCTTTCCGGTCGTGACCGTTCCCGTCTTGTCGAGAACGATGGTGTCGACCTTCTTCGTCGACTCGAGAACCTCCGGTCCCTTGATCAGGATGCCGAGCTGCGCTCCGCGTCCGGTGCCGACGAGCAGTGCGGTCGGGGTCGCCAGGCCGAGCGCACAGGGGCACGCGATGATCAGCACGGCGACAGCGGCCGTGAATGCCGCAGTGGCTGGGTAGCCGGCGCCGAGCCAGGCGCCCAGCGTCGCCACGGCGATGGCGATCACGATCGGCACGAAGATGCCGGACACCCGGTCGGCGAGCCGCTGCACGTCGGCCTTGCCCGATTGCGCGTCTTCGACGAGCTTGGCCATCTGGGCGAGTTGGGTGTCGGCACCGACGCGGGTGGCCCGCACGATGAGGCGCCCGCCGGCGTTGACGGTTGCGCCGACGACCGTGTCACCCGCGGCAACCTCGACGGGCACCGATTCACCGGTCAGCATCGACGCGTCGACGGCCGAGGTGCCGTCGACGACGACGCCATCGGTGGCGATCTTCTCGCCCGGACGCACCACGAACTCGTCACCGACCGCGAGGTCATCGATCGAGATGAGGGTCTCGGCTCCGCCGCGCAGCACGGCGACCTCCTTCGCACCGAGCTCGAGCAGCGCACGCATCGCGGCCCCGGCCTGACGCTTGGAGCGCTTCTCGAAGTAGCGGCCGGCGAGCACGAACATGGTCACGCCGGCGGCGACCTCGAGGTAGATGTTCGCCGCACCGTCGCTCGGCGCAACGGTGAGTTCGAAGGCGTGGGTCATGCCCGGCATGCCGGCCGTGCCGAGGAAGAGAGCGTAGACCGACCAGAGCAAGGCGGCCAGCGTTCCCACGGAGACCAGGGTGTCCATCGTCGCCGCGCCGTGGCGCAGGTTCGTCCACGCCGCCTTGTGGAACGGCCAGGCGGCCCACACGACGACGGGCGCCGCGAGCACGAGCGACGCCCACTGCCAGTAGGTGAACTGCAGGGCGGGGATCATCGCCATCGCGATGACGGGGACCGAGAGCACGATGCTGCCGATGAGCCGCTGGCGGAGGCTGGTGAGCTCGGCATCCGGCGCCTCGCCGCCATCGACGCCCGACGGCTCCGCCTTCTTCGCCGGCACGGCGGCGGTGTAGCCGGTCTTCTCGACCTCGGCGATGAGGGTGCTGACATCGAAGCCGACCGGGGCGCTCACCCGCGCCTTCTCTGTCGCGTAGTTGACGCTCGCCGAGACCCCGTCGATCATGTTGAGTTTCTTCTCGATGCGCATCGCGCACGACGCACACGTCATGCCGCCGATCTCGAGTTCGATATTCTCGGCGATGCCCGCCCCGGTGCGGCTCAGCTCGGTGTCGCTCAACTCCGCGCCACTCATGACTCTGCCCCGTCGTGGGTATCGGTGTGTTCCACGGATGCCGGCGGGGCCACGGACCCCGCAACCACTCCGGCGACGCCGTAGCTCAACCCGAAGACCGCGACCAGCCCCAGACCGTACAGGCCGAGTGCGAGTGGTGCTTTCATGCCGTTCTCCTCTTGCTCAGGTGATTCTTGATACCCCCTAGGGGTATCTATCACCTGTGCACAACAGCATACCCCCAATGGGTATTCCATGCCGGTCGAATGATTGTGGCCCTATAAGTGAGGTGGCCTAGTCGCGCCCGCGCACGCGGAACACGTCGAAGAACACGCGCAGGGCGAGGACACCGGAGAGCAGCACGAGCATGTAGCCGAAGATCTGGAACAGGCTCAGCGTCGGGGTCACCTGCGGGCCGGCGTCGCTGATCAGCAGCATCGCCGCCATGATGCCGAATGCGGCCGCGAGCACGGTGACCACGACGAGGTTCACCAGGTCCCGGACCAGCGCGCGGTCACGCCGATCGGCGAGGAGGCGCACATTCACGCTGAGTCGGCCCTCCGCCAGGGCCCCGCTCAGGCGGTCGATGCGAGCGGGCAGCCGACGCACGATCGGCAGCACCGAGAGGATCTCATCGTTGACGCTCGTGAAGATCGCCTTCGGGGTGAGCCCGGCGGCCACGCGCTCCGCCGCGTACTCCCCGGCCTGGCTGAGGATGTCGAAATCGGGGCTGAGCACGCGCAGGGTGCCCTCAACGGTTGCGACGGCGCGGAAGGCCAGCGCCAGTTCAGAGGGCACGGCAATACGGTTGTCGCTCAGCATGCGCACCATCTCGGTGAACACGGTGACGTCGAGCGAGGCGCCAGGGCCGAGCCGGGTGGCGACGAACACGCCGATCTGACGGCGCAGCGCGATCTCGTCGATGTCGTCCGGCAGCTCGACGAAGGCGAGGAGCGCGTCGGTGAATGCGCCCGCGTCGCCGCGGTAGAAGGCAAGAAGCACGTCGCCGATCTGCGCGCGGAGCTCGGAATCCAGTCGGCCGACCGAGCCGAAGTCGAGCAGCACGATCTCACCGTCGTTGCGGAGCATGATGTTGCCCGGATGCAGGTCCGCGTGGAAGACACCGTCGTCAATGATCTGGGCGAGAGTTGACCGCAGAAGCCGTTGGGCCTGCTCAAGCCGCTCCTCCGCGGAGTGTTCCCGCAGCGCGCTCTGATCGCTGAGCGTGTCACCGTCGACGAGCTCCATCACCAGCACGCGGCTGGTGCAATACTCCTCGTAGTGTTCCGGGATGCCGACGCGGGCGGCGGGCACGTGCTTGGACTGCGTCACGGCCATGGCGGTCATGTTGCCCGCCTCGACCCGGTAGTTCAGCTCGTCGCGCAGGCTGGCCGCGAAGCCGACCGCGAGCTCGCGCACGCCGAGTTCCTTGCCCCACTTGGTGCTCTGCTCCAGCTGCGCGGCAAGCCGCATCGTGATGTCGAGATCGCGCTCCACCGACGGGATGATCCCCGGTCGCTGCACCTTGACCGCGACCTCGTCTCCGCTCAGGAGCCGCGCCCGGTGGACCTGGCCGATGGATGCCGCGGCGAGCGGGGTCTGCTCGAAGGCAGCGAAGACAGTGTCAACCGGCGCGCCGAGCTCGGCCTGCAGCAGTGCCGCGACCTCGCCCCACTCGGCCGCGGGCACGCGCTGCTGCAGCATGGACAGTTCGCTGAGGAACTCGACGGGGAGCAGGTCGGTGCGGGTGGAGAGCACCTGCCCGAGTTTCACGAAGGCGCCACCGGCCTCCTCGAGCGCACCACGGAGCGCCCGCGCCTGCTTGCGACGCTCCGCACTGCCGACGCTCGACTGTTCGGTGTTCAGCCGGAACGGCACGAGGCCGTGGCGGACGGCGATGCGGGAGATCTCGCTGTATCGACGCGTCCGCAGCCTCCAGGCCCGAAACGCCGGCAACCAGTGATCGGGGCGGGGAACGGTTCCGGTCGGCACCAACACCTCGGCGAGCACGAGGAACGCGACCGCCGCGAAGAAGACGATGCCGATCTGCAACGGCAGCAGTGCCGGGCTGTACTCCTGCTCCCCCCAGACGAAACGGGCCTCGAATCCGATCTCGGCTCCCAACCCGACCAGTCCGGCCAAGAGGAGGCGGGTGATCCCGATTCGCACCCCCAGAAAGCGCCGAGCGAAGGCGGAGAGCACGAGCATGAACACCACCGTGACGATGCTCATCACAACAATGTTCCCGATCACAGCGCCCATCCAGGCCTCCCTCATTCCGCCCCGCGAAGCCTACCGCTCGGGGGGACAACGCATTAGAGCAGACTTCAGCGCGCGGCGAAACCAACTTTCGATTGACGGGTGTCGGAGAATGGCGGCATGGATCATTCGACGGCAGAGACCGTGCGCGGTACCGCACGGCTTCCTCTCGGCACCCCGCTCCGGTAGTGTTTACGCAACCATGATGCCGAACCCGACGACTCCGAATGCGCACTCCCTCCCCCGTGCACGCGCGTCGATCAACGACGTCGCGATCCACGCCGGTGTCTCGGCGCAGACGGTCTCGCGCGTCGCGAACTCGCAGACGAATGTGCGACCGGCCACCCGCGACCGCGTGCTCGCCTCGATGCAGGCCCTCGGTTACCGCCCGAACAGCGCGGCCCGCAATCTGAAATCCGGCCGCTTTCGCAGCATCGGCGTCGTCACGTTCAACCTGAGGACCCTCGGCAACGAACGCACCCTCGACGCCATCGCCTTCGCCGCAGCCGCGGCCGGATACACCACCACACTTCTGCCGGTCGCCGATCCCACCCAGATCGACGTGGCCGGAGCATTCGGCCGCCTGGAAGAACAGGCCGTCGACGGCATCATCCTGATCATGTCGGCAGAGGTGGGCTCGCCGGATGACCTCACGCTCACCGCCGGCTTGCCCCTCGTCATCGTCGACTCCGATGCGGCGCTTCCGCACACCATCGTCGACACCGACCAGGAGCAGGGCGCACGGCTTGCCGTCGAGCACCTGCTCGCACTCGGCCACCGCGACATCGTGCACGTGTCTGGACCGGAGAGCTCGTTTTCGGCCCAGCGTCGCGCCGAGGCCTATCGCGCGGTCATGGAGGCAGCCGGGCTCCCCGTGCCGCCGATCATCGTCGGCGACTGGAGCGCCGCCTCTGGCCTGGCCGGCGGCCGCGCGCTCGCGGCATTCGATCGCCCGCCGACGGCCGTGTTCGCCTCGAACGACCAGATGGCCCTCGGCGTGATGAGCGCGTTCCACCAGCTGGGCATGAGCATTCCGGGTGATGTGAGCGTCGTCGGCTTCGACGACGCCGACGACGCCGAGGCCTACTGGCCACCGCTCACCAGCGTGCACCAGAACTTCGACGAGGTCGGCAAGAACGCGACACGGCTGCTCATCGCGACCATCGATGGCGAAGCCGAGACCACGAAGCTGCTCATACCGACCCAGCTCGTCGTGCGCGCCAGCACCGCCGCACCGCGCAGCCGCTAGCCACAGCAGCAACCCGCACAGACCGCGAAGGCGACCCCGGCCGTTCGGCCGGGGTCGCCCACTCCCGTGCCGTCGCTACTGCTCGGTGGAACCGAGCTCCGGCCGTGCGACGAAGCGCGCGGTGGCGGAGGTGGCCCCGGAGGTCTCGAACACGATGATCTCGTTGAGCCCATCGCGCAGAACGGGCGCCGGCACGAACAGGGTGCGCTGCGGGCCGCGCCGCCAGTACCGGCCGAGGTTGAAGCCGTTGACCCACACGACTCCCTTGCCCCAGTCACTCGTGTCGAGAAACAGATCGCTCGTGCGCTCGAGCGTGAAGCTCCCCGAGGCGAAGACGGGTCCGCTGAGCGGAACCCCGTCCGCGACGGGCGGCGCGGCGTCCAGCGCCGTGCGTACCGCGTCAAGATCCTCGAGCGCAACGGCACCGGCCGTCCAGTCCCCCAGCGGGACGCCGTCGAGCGTGACCGGGCCGATGAGCCCCTTGGCCTCGCCGAGCCGTTTGCCGTAGTTCACACCGCCCAGGTGCTCGACCAGGATCGTGAGTTCGCCGGCTGCGCCGACGGGCAGCGGGAGCATCCGCTCGTGGAGGTCCCGGCTCACCGTGCCGAGGGCGACGCCGTCGAGGAAGACCCGTGCACGGTCGCGCACCTCGCCGAATGCGAGCAGCCCGCCGCCCTCGATCCGGCGCGAGTAGTGGGAGTAGCCACGCGGGGAGCCGAGCTCCGCGGCCGTCGGAACATGGCCGAAGTGCGTTCCATGCAGAACGGGGGTCTGCCACAGCGGCACGGCCCGCTCCAGCGGCACGTCAAATGCCGGTGCGTCCACCCGCTCGACAGGCATCTCGTCGGGAACGCTCGCGTGCTTCGCAATGACCTCGCGGAAACGCCAGTACTTCTCTGTCGGGGTGCCATCCTCGGCGAGAGGGGCGTCGTAGTCGTATGAGGTGATCGTCGGCCGGTAGGTGCCCTTGTCGTCGGCCCCGGAGGTGAAGCCGAAGTTCGTGCCGCCGTGGAACATGTAGACGTTCACGGATGCACCGGCGCTGAGCAGCGCGTCGAGTTCGCGGGCCGAGTCCTCTGCCGAGGTCGTGTTGTGTTTGCCGCCCCAGCTGTCGAACCAACCGCACCAAAACTCCGAGCACATCAGCGGCCCGGTCTTCTGGTGCTCTCTGAGGGTGGTCAGGCGTTCGGATGCGCGCGAACCGAACGAACCGGTGCGGTGCAGTTCGTCCAGGCTGCCGTTCTGCAGCATCGCCTCTTCCGGCTGGTCGACCGTGGTGAGCGGAACCTCGATGCCGCGTGCGCGGGTCATCGCCGTGAGGGTGCGCAAGTAGTCCTTGTCGGCACCGTACGCGCCGTACTCGTTCTCGATCTGCACGAGCACCACCGGGCCGCCGAGTTGGATCTGGCGTGGTCGCACGATGTCGTACACGGCGTCGAGGTAGCCGGCGATCGCATCCAGATAGGCGGGGTCGCTGCTGCGGATGGTCATCGACGAGTCGGAGACGAGCCATCCCGGCAGTCCCCCGTCGTGCCACTCCGCGCAGATGTACGGGCCGGGCCGCACAATCGCGTGCATTCCCTCCGCGTGCACGAGATCGAGGAAGCGGCCCAGGTCAAGCTGCGGCGTGGTGAGGAACTCGCCCCTGCTGGGCGCGTGCTCGTTCCAGGGCACATAGGTCTCGATGGTGTTCAGGCCCATCAGACGGGCCTTGTGGATGCGGTCGGCCCAGAGGTCGGGGTGCACGCGAAAGTAGTGCAGCGCCCCGGCGAGCACCCGGTGGGGCGCGTCGTCGAGGAGAAAGTCGGTGTCTCCGATGGAGAAGATGGGCATTCGCTGTCCTGTCAGTGTTACTGAGCGCGGGGTGCCTGCCGTGACGGCAGACACCCCGCGACCGAGTGCTGTGATACTCAGTGATTATTCAGTGCTGTGTTACCAGTGCTGTGTTACCAGCGCTGTGTTACCAGCGCTGTGTTACTTGTTGACGCTGAAGCCCTGCTCGTTGCCGAACGTGACCAGGGTGTCCTGCCATTCGACGAGAGCCGCGTTCAGGTCGCCGTTGGAGCCGAGCGCCTGACCGACGGAGTCGGTGAAGACGCTGTTGGCGTAGCCCTGGTAGGGCAGGTACTGCCATCCGGCGATGACCGACTCAGCCGACGCTGCGCCGACCTGGTTGGCCGGCTGGCCGCCGTATGCATCGAACGGGATGTCGAGCCACTCCGGGTTGCTGAGGTCGGCGGTGGTCGACGGGAAGCCGTTCGTGTTCACGAGCTCACGGCCTTCGCCCTCGGCGAGGTACTTGAGAACGCTGGCTGCTGCCGCCTTGTTCGCGCTCTGTTCGGTGACGGCAAGGCCACTTCCACCGTTCTCGGCGGATGCCGGCTGGCCATCCCACGACGGCATCGGGGCGACGCGCCACTTGCCTGCGGTGCCGTAGTCGTCCATGCCACCGATCATCCAGGAGCCCATCATCAGGGTTCCGAGCTTGTCCTGCGTGAGGGCCTTGCTCCACTCGTCCGACCAGGTCGGGACGCCGGAGAGCTCGCCGGCGTTGAGGCGCTCGCCCCAGAAGCTGGCGAACTTCTTCGTGCCATCGTCCTGCAGGTCGATCGTGATGTTCTCACCCTCGCTCTGGAACGGCTGGCCGCCGGACGCCCAGATCATGCTGGTGAAGAAGCCGGCGTCGCCGCTGTTGGCGATGTAGGCCTCGGGGTCGAACGCGTGGATCTTCGCGCTGGCCTCGGCGAACTGGTCCCAGGTGGTGGGCGCCTCGGCAACGCCGGCGTTGGCGTAGAGGTCCTTGTTGTAGATCATGACCATGGGGCCGGAGTCCATCGGCAGTGCGACGATCTTGCCCTGCTGGTTGACGGAGTTCCAGGTCGACGCGGTGAAGGCGTCCTCGTAGTCGCCGATGCCGTACTCAGTGAGGTCGGCGAGGGCCTTGCCCATGTCCAACTGCGGGATGGTCTGGTACTCGACGGGAACGAGGTCGGGGGCACCCTTGCCTGCCTTGACCGCGTTCTGCAGCTTCGTGACGACGGCGTCGGGGTTCTCGAGCTTGACGACGTCGAAGGTGATGTTCGGGTTGGCCTCGGTGATGGCGTCCGCGAGTTCCTGGGTGCTGTCGCTCCAGGTCCACCAGGTGAGCGTGACGTCTTCGGTGGGCGCTGCTCCGTCGTCGCCGCCCGTTGCTGCAGCGCTGCAGCCGGAGAGCGCTCCGACGAGGAGTGCGCTGGCGCCGAGGACGGCGCCGAAGCGTGCCCATCGGCGTGTGGTGATTGATTCCATTGTGATTCCCTTCGCTTGGTGTTGGGGTCTTGGTGTTCGGGTGTTGGTGTTTGGGTGTTGGTGTTTGGGTGTTGGGGTGTTGGGTGGATGCCGGGCGAACCGGCCTACTTCACGCTCCCGGCGGTCAATCCCGACTGCCAGTAGCGCTGCAGGTAGAGGAAAGCGGCCGAGATCGGAATGACTGTGAGCAGCGAACCGGTGATGACGAGGTTCGGGATGGCCTGACCGCCGATGGCCGTCGCCTGGGCCGCCCACTGGGCGAGACCGACGGGGAGCGGGTACCACTGGGGGTCGCTCAGCATGATCAGCGGCAGGAAGTAGTTGTTCCAGGTCGCGACGACCGTGAACATCAGCACCGTGATCAGCGCGGGCGCGAGCTGGCGGAATGAGATCACGAAGAAGATCCGGATCTCGCCGGCACCGTCGAGGCGGGCGGCCTCGAGCAGCTCGTCGGGGATCGCTTCCTTGGCGTACACCCAGACGAGGTAGAGCCCGAAGGCGCTGACCATCGAGGGGATGATCACCGACAGCGGCGTGTTGGTGAGACCGAGCCCGCTGAACAGCAGGAACTGCGGCACCGCGAGCGCCGAAGCCGGAATGGCCATCGCACCGAGGATGATCGCGAACACCCAGCGCCGCCCCGGGAAGTTGTACTTCGCGAGGCCGTAGCCGGCCAGCGTCGCGAGCAGCGTGGCACCGCCGGCGCCCACGACGACGTAGACGAGGGTGTTGCCGAGCCAGCGCAGGAAGATCCCGTCCTGGTAGGAGAAGGTGTCTGCGATGTTCTGGAAGAGGGCGAACTCGCCGCTGAACCAGAAGGCGAAGGAGTCATAGAGCGAGTCCATCGTCTTGGTCGAGTTCACGACGAGCCACCACATCGGCACGAGGCAGTAGAGCATCATGAACGTCATCAGGAGCCCGAGGGTGAGCGAGGCCCGCTTGTGCCGCGGTGTGGCCTTCGGCCGCGTGGATGCCGGTCGCGCCGGCATCCGGCCGCTGGCCAGCTGGCTCGGAGCCTTGCCCGGACGGGCAGCCGATTCGATGGCGCTCATGCCTTGTCCTCTTTCTTTTCGCCGCCGAGCTGAACCAGGTAGGCGACGACCATGGTGATGACGCCCGAGATGATCGCGATCGCAGCTGCGTAGTTGAACTGCGAGCCGGCGAACGAGAGGTTGAACGCGTACAGGTTCGGCGTGAAGTACGTGGTGATCGAGTTCGGCGCGATCGTCTGCAGGATCGACGGTTCGTTGAACAGCTGGAAGCTGCCGATGACCGAGAAGATCGTGGCGATGATGATGGCGCCGCGAATCGAGGGCAGCTTGATGGAGAAGATCGTGCGGAACGGGCCGGCCCCGTCGATCTCCGCGGCCTCATAGAGCTCCATCGGCACGGCCTTGAGCGCCGAGAAGAAGATCAGCATGTTGTAGCCGACGAACTCCCACGTGACGATGTTGCCGATCGAGACCATGATCAGGTTCTCGGCCAGAGGCGAGGGAAGGTCGAGACCGAAGAAGCGGTTGATGTCGGCGACGAGGCCGAACTGCGATCCGTACATATAGCCCCAGATCATGACCGCGACGACACCGGGCACGGCGTAGGGCAGGAAGATCGAGAGGCGGTAGAACGGCACCCAGCGCAGGCGCGCGCTGTCGAGCGCCAGAGCGGCGAACATCGCAAGGCCGAGCATGATCGGCACCTGCACGAGCAGGAAGATGGCGACGCGCAGCATGGCTTCCCAGAACTTCGGGTCGACCATCGCCGTGGCGTAGTTCTCGAGGCCGACGAAGGAGTTGCCTCCGACCAGCGTCTCGCGGAACAGGCTGAGGTAGATCGCGTAGATGAGCGGCGCGACGAAGACGAGCGTGAAGACCGCCATGAACGGGCCGACGAACCACCAGCCGGACCAGTTGAGCTTGCGGCGGGTGCGGCCCCCGACCGATACGAGGGCCACGGTGGAGCCGGTCACCGGCTTGTTTGCACGTGAGGACGGAAGATCGGTGATCATCGCTGACCCACCTCCCCGCCTTCGACGTTCGACAACTTTGTCATTCGCTACGTTTCCTTCTTCAGAATGTTTGCGTTCCCATCGCAGTATAGGACAGGATGATGTTTGCGCAAACAGAATTTTTGGGGTCGAGGTCACAAAGCGGTCACGAACGACAGTGAACGCCGAATTGGCGCCTTCTCCCGCGCCGCAGAAGCCCCGGCATCCGGATCAGGATGGGGCTGCAGCGTCGTCGCACCCACGATCCACAACAACACGCTCACCCCCGACACCGCCGTTTGGATGCACGCATGATCACCACCCTCCACGTCGTCTTCAAGACACACCTCGACCTCGGCTTCACCGACTACGCCGAGAACGTCACCTCGCGTTATGTGAACGAGTACCTGCCGCGCGCGATCGCGCTCGCGGAGGAGCTCGAACGCCGCGGAGGGCCCGCCCGCTTCCGTTGGACGACGGGCTCGTGGCTGATCCACGAGGCGCTGCGCCTCGGAACCACGGAGGAGCGGGAAGCGCTGGAGCGGGCGATCCGCTCCGGGCATGTCATGTGGCACGCCTTGCCGATGTCGACCCACACCGAGCTCATGGATGCGGGTCTCGTCGAGCACGGCATCTCCATCGGCCGCCGGCTCGATGAGCGCTTCGGCGCCCACAGGATCGCCGCGAAGATGACGGATGTGCCCGGCCACACGATCGGCCTCGTGCCATTCCTCTCCCGCGCGGGCATCGAGTACCTGCACCTGGGCGTGAACGGCGCATCCGCAGTGCCCGATGTGCCCGAGTTCTTCATCTGGCGCGCCCCGGACGGCAGCGAGGTCGTCGTGAACTACGCCCAGAGCTACGGTGCAACAGAGCACGGCGCCGCCATCGTTCCCGGCGGCAGCGATGCCCTCCATCTCGCCCACACCGGCGACAACTTCGGCCCACCTTCCACCCAGGAGGTCGAGGAACTCTTCGCTCAGCTCGCGGCGGAGTACCCGGATGCCCGCATCGTGGCGTCGACGCTCGACGATTTCGCGGCGGCCGTGCTCGCCGTGCGGGACACCCTGCCCGTGATCGAGCACGAGATCGGCGACACGTGGATCCACGGCGTCGCGAGCGACCCCGTGCAGACCGCGCGGCTGCGCGCGCTGCTCCGACTGCGCACGGGGTGGATCGAGCAGGGCGCGTTGCTGCCGGGAACGCCGGAGTGCGACGGCTTCAGCGACGGCCTCCTGCTCGTTCCCGAGCACACCTGGGGTGAGGATCTGAAGACCTACCTGCCCGACTACGTGAACTACGAGAAGGCCGACTTCCAGCGGGCACGCGCAGCCGATGTGATCGACCCGAGCCTGAACTCCGCCGAGTTCGACGTGCACGCCTGGGCATACAGCGAACACCCCAGCCCGCAGGGGCTGCGCTATTCCTCCTTCGAACGCTCCTGGGCGGAGCAGCGCGCCCACCTCGACCGGGCGCTCTCCTTCCTCTCCCCCGAGCGTCTGGCGGAGGCGCGAACGGCGATCGCCGACACCGAGCCGGCCCCCGAGGTGCTGCCGGCGGATGCCGTGGCCATCGATCTCGACGATTTCCGGCTGCACAGCGAACAGCTCGTCGGCACGCACCGGGTGCGCTTCGGTGAGGACGGCTCCATCGTCTCGCTCGTCGACGCCGCCGGAACCGAGTGGGCGGGGCCGGAGCACCGACTCGCCGCCTACAGCTACCAGACCTTCGACGAGCGCGACGAGGCCCGCTGGATGCAGGAGTACTCCCGCAATCTCGAGGAGACCGCCATGTGGGCCGTCCCCGACTTCCGCAAGCCCGGTCTCGCGATCGCCGAGAAGCTGCCCGCGACGGTCTTCTCGCCGCGCGTCGTGTCCGCGGCGCGCTTCGACGACGGGGCGGACACCGTGTTCGTGCTGCGACTCGCGCTGCCCGATGAGGCCTGCGAGGCGTGGGGCGGAGCGCGCGACATCCGGCTCAGCTACCGCTTCCCGGCCGCCGGCGCGATCCAGATCACCCTCGACCTCGCCGACAAGGATGCATCGCGTCTGCCGGAGGCGAGCTGGCTCGGCTTCCGGCCGCTGCCGGCACCCGGCGAATGGCGACTGAACAAGCTGGGCAGCCCTGTCGACCCGCAGGCCGTCGTCCGCAACGGCAATCGCAGTCTGCACGCCGTGACCGACGCCTCCCGCGGCGGCGAGCGCGGCTTCGCGCTGCGCCCCATCGATGCCGCGCTCGTGGCCGTCGGGGAGCCTGCTCTGATGCGCTTCCAGAACGCTGTCGCCGATCCCGATGACGGCATGCACGTGAATCTGCACAACAATATCTGGGGCACGAACTTCACCATGTGGTTCGACGACGCACTGCGTTTCCGCTTCGAGCTGGAACTCGGCTGAGCCCGGCATCGAGTGACACCAGGACAATGACGACGAACGACACCGAGGAGACGAGTATGACCGCAGCACTGGTAGAGAGCCCGCCCGTCGTGATGGCACCCCGCGAGGACGGCTTCGAGATCGTGTGGGGGGTGAGCCGCCTCAGCCGCGGCTGGCTCGAATGGGAGGCGGAGGACGGCGAGCGCGGCGTCGTCACGGCCGACTCGTTCGGCATGGTTCCGCAGGATGACCGGGTGCTCCGGGTGCGCGTGGCCGGATGGCCGGCCGGCAGCACGCGCCGCGTGCGAGCCGTGACGGAGTCCGTTCTTGATCCGCGCGAGCGGCACGAGAGCGCGTGGAAGAACGTGCGCACGCTCGCCCCGGCCTCCGAGACCGCCCACATCGCCGTCTGGAATGACACCCACCAGCAGGACGACACCCTGCGTGCGCTGGATGCCGTCACACCCGAGGTCGACGTGCTCGTCTGGAACGGCGACCTCTGCAACGACTGGAAAGACCCGGCGTGGTTCACCACGACGATCCTCAGCCCGGCCGGCCTCGATGTGAGCGCCGACCGCCCGCTGGCGATCGTCGTCGGCAACCACGATGTGCGCGGCACCTGGGCCTACCAGCTCGAGGATTTCGTCGCCTCGCCGGAGGGCCGCCCGTTCACGGCGTTCCGCGTCGGGCCGGTCGCCTGTGTCGTGCTGCACACCGGAGAGGACAAGCCGGACGCCCACCCGAGCTTCGAGGGGCGCGTGGCCTTCGAACCACTGCGGGCCGAGCAGGCGGAGTGGCTGCGCGAGATCACCGCCCAGCCGGAGTTCCGCGACGCCCCATACCGGGTCGTGTTCTGCCACATCCCGTTGCGCTGGATCGAGGAGGTCGAGCAAGACTACGACAACGGCGGCTACGACTGGTTCAGCCGGATGAGCCGCGACGCGTGGAACGACGCCCTCGTCGCCTGGGGCGCCCAGATCGTCGTGTCCGGGCACACCCACGGCACGGCCTGGCTGCCGCCGACGGCCGAGTTCCCCTATGGGCAGCTCGTCGGCGGCGGCCCCGATGCCGATGCATCCTCGGAGGAGGCGGCGACGTGGATCGATGCCAACGCGACATCCGACGCGCTCGTGTTCACGATGCGCACCCTCGACGGTGCGATCGTGCACGAGGTTCGGCTGGATCCGCTGACGGATGCCGCGGCCGCGCGCCAACTGACGAACGCCGGCTGACGAACGCCGGCTGCGCTAGCTGCTGAGCGCCGCGGTGGGCGAGGTCTTGGCCGCGCGCACCGCGGGGAGCACCCCGGCGATCGCCCCGACCGCGATGGTCACGGCCACCCCTGCCAGAAGCACCTCTGGCGGGATCGCGACGACCCAGCCGTTCGAGCGCGCCGTGCCCGCCGTAATCAGCCAACCGAGCGCTGTCCCGGCCAGCCCGCCGTAGGCGGCGAGCAGCATCGCCTCGAACAGGAACTGCAGCCGGATGTGCCTGCGGGTGGCGCCGAGGGAACGACGCAGGCCGATCTCGCGGCGCCGCTCGAGCACCGAGATGACCATGGTGTTGGCCACGCCGATGCCGCCGACCAGCAGCGCGATGGAGCCGACACCCACGAGCAGCCCGGTGAAGGCCTGGTCGACGGTGTTCTGCGCGGCGAGGGCGTCCGACGGCCTGCTCACCTTGACCTCGCTCGGTGATGCTGGACTGATCGTCGGTGGCAGCAGCTTCCGCACGGCGGCGACGCGGTCGTCATCGGAGCGCTCGTAGATCGTCGTCGGATTGCCGGTGTGGCCGAACAGGCTCGTGGCGATCGGCTCCCCGATCAGCGCCATCGAGTCCAGCTCGGGCGCGAGAAGCGAGGAGTCGAGGATTCCGACGACCGTGAATGCCCGCCCGCCCAGCCAGACCTGGCTGCCAATGGTCTGGACACCCAGCCGTTCGGCGCTCGTGCGGCCGAGCACCGTGGTCGGGTACTGAGCGGTCGCCTCGTTCAACCAGTTCCCGGTCAGCAGGGTGGCCCCCGAGGCCGTGAGCAGTTCGAGGTCGGCCGCGGCCACGCTCAGTCCGCCGGTGCGGGTCTTCTCGATCTCGGCATTGCGGAAGACCGTGAGGTCCTTGAGCGTGGCGGTCGAGCTGGCGTGCTGCACTCCGTCGATGCGTCGGATGACGGCGAGTGAGTCGGCGGGCAGGGGCGCATCCTGGCCGAGCAGATCGGTTCCGGCTGTGACCGTGAGCAGGTTCGTGCCGAGCGCGGAGAGCTTGTCCTTGATCAGCGCCTGACTGGACGTGGAGATGCCGATCACGGCGATCATCGCGGCGATGCCGATGGCGATGCCGAGTGAGGAGAGGATGGCGCGCATCGGGCGGGCGCGGAGGCCGTGGAAGCCGAGCGCGAACAGGTCGCCGGCACGCAGGCGGGAGCGGGAGTTGAGGCTCATGCCGCGACCCCCCGCTCGTCCGCCACGATCTCGCCGTCGCGGATGCGCACGCGGCGCGGCATCCGTTCTGCCAGCGAGTGGTCATGTGTGATCACGACGACGGTGGTCCCGGAGCGGTTGAGCTCACCCAGGATCTCCATCACGCCGGCGCCGGAGCGCGTGTCGAGGCTTCCCGTCGGCTCGTCGGCCAGCAGCAGCCGCGGTTCACCGACGACGGCGCGGGCGATCGCGACGCGCTGCCGTTCGCCACCGGAGAGCTGGCGCGGGTGGTGCAGCAGGCGGTCGCCGAGGCCGACGCGCTCGAGGGCGATCCTCGCCAGGCGCCGGCGCTCCCGCGGCGGGGTTCCCGTGTAGAGCAGCCCGGTCGCGACGTTGTCGAGCGCGGTGACACCATCGGAGAGGTGGAACTGTTGGAAGACGAAGCCGATCGTGTGCGCGCGGAGCGCCGAGAGCTCCGCGTCGTTCAGCCCGGCGATGTCGTGGCCGGCGATCGCCGCGGTACCGGAGCTCGCGCGGTCAAGGGAGCCGATGATGTTGAGCATCGTGGATTTGCCTGAACCACTCGGGCCGACGATGGCGAGCATCTCGCCCTCGTCGATGCGGAGGTCGACACCGTTCAGCGCGACGGTGGGCGGGGAGCCGTAGGAGCGGGTCACTCCGCTCAGCTCGACGATGGGGCGTGTCATTTCGCCACCACCACCGTGTCGCCCTCGGCCAGCTCTCCGCCGGTCACGGCGACGAAGCCGTCGGCGAATGCACCGAGCTCGATGGGGACGATGCTCGAGCTCGCGTCCTTCTTGGCCGAGCCGTCGGCCACGACCTCGACGGCGAACCCGCCGCCGGGCTGGGCCAGCAACGCCACAACGGGAACGAGGAGCACGTCGCTCTCCCGCACCTGGGTGAGCAGGATCGTCACCGAGACATTGTCGAGACTCGCGGCGGCCGCGGCGTCGTCGAGCGTGACGGTGACGGGAATCTTCATCGTCTTGCCGCTGCCGCCGTCTCGCTCGACGGGAGCCCCGACGGCGACAACGGTTCCGCCGGCCTGTGCTCCGCCGGGGAGCGTGACCGTCAGCTTCGTGTCCACGCCAACGAGCGCCTGCTGGGCGGTGTCGATGAACGCCACCACCTCCTTGTTCGCCCCGGTCACCGAGACGATGGCCGCGCTGCTGGCATCGCCGACGGAGGCTTTCGGTGCCCGGATGCGCACGTCATTCTGCGAGAACACGATCCGGCCGAGTTCAACAGTGCCGGTCTGTTCCAGGCCAAGGGACTTCTGCCAGTTCTTGACGGCACGCTCGGTGCTTCCGGCGAACTCCTCGTCGGGTTCCCGATCGAAGAAGCCGAGCGCCGCGAGGTTGCGCTCCAGCTGCAGCACATCGGCGCCATCCGTCATCCCCCCCGAGAACGAGCGCCACGCGGGCAGATCGCCGTGCAGGAGCACCACGGGCTGGTCATCGATGCGGAAGAGTTCCTGACCGGCTCCGACGATGCTGCCGGATGCCGGGAACCCGGTCACGACGCCGGACAACGACGTGCCGAGATCTCGCTGGGACGCGTAGGCCAGCGTGCCCTGGGCACGGAAGCCTTCGCTGAGGTCTCCGCGTGTAATGACGGTGGTCTCGACGTTCAGGGGCTTCGGCGTGGAGTCGGCCTGTTGGGGTGGTTGCAGCAGCACCAGCACCGTCGCGATGACGGCGAGCGCCGCCACCGCGGCACCGGTGATCAGCAGCGCGCGACGACCGCGGCGCTTCGCGATCGCCGGCCCCGCACCGGAAACGCTCTCGGGGTCGCGTTCGGGGTCGCGTTCGGAGGTCATTCTGCGCCCGTCTTGTTGGCTTCTGCGGAGCAGGCGTCGATGTCATCCGGGTCGGTCTCTGGGCCGAAGGCCTGGCTCATGCCGCCGCTGCCCTTCACGGGGTCCGGGTAGTCGTAGCCGTGCTCGCGCATGCAGGAGGCGAAGGCCAACTGGGATTCGAACAGCTCCTCCTCGCTCGGCAGGCTCTCATCGACGGGGGCCTCGCCGACCTCCGCGGTGCACGCCGCATAGGCCTTGTCGAACTCGGCCATGTCGAACTGCGAGAGGTCGAGTGAGTCAGAGGGCGTTCCATCGGCGTTCGACTGGGTCAGATCGAAGCCGGCCTTCAGCATGCAGTCGTCCATGTTCTGCCGCCAGTCAACGATCGAGCTGTCAAAGTCGTCGGTCTTCAATTCGGCATCGGGATCGGCTGCCGGGGCACAGGCGGTGAGTCCGAGCAGGAGGAACGCGCCAGCTGCCGCGGCCAGAGCGCTCACCGCGGCGCGGCGGCGAGTGCGTGTGGGAGAGGTGGAGGTCATGTTCGTCA
>CAZZNX010000005.1:65819-71310 GCA_964655795.1 uncultured Leifsonia sp.
CTTTCGTCTGGTCGTTCGGCGCGGTCGGGTGACCACGCTCTGGCAAGTCCAGCAAGCGGCCGGTTGCGAGAAGGTAAAGGGCCGCGTTTACCTTTTCTTTAGCGGTGTTCTGCTTGACTTCAGAGGTGTCGATCGACGATCGGCCGTGATGGAGGAGATGACCGAGTGAGAGTGCTGATCGTGGAAGACGAGGAGTTCCTCGCCGACGCCATCCGTACCCGCCTGTCGATGGATGCCATCGCGGCCGACATCGTCGGCGACGGTGATGCGGCACTCGAGGCGGTCGAGATCAATGACTACGACGTGGTGTTGCTGGACCGCGACATTCCCGGCATCCACGGCGACGACGTCTGCCGCACTCTCGCGGCAGACCCGGAGAGCCCCGCCGTGCTGATGCTGACCGCCGCCGGTTCGCTCGACGACCGGGTGGGCGGGCTGGAGCTCGGCGCCGACGACTACCTGGCGAAACCGTTCGAGTTCCCCGAGTTGATCGCCCGTCTGCGCGCGCTGAACCGTCGCAGCTTCACCTCGCTGCCGCCGGTGCTTGAGCGCCGCGGGGTGCGCCTCGACTCCTTCCGTCGCGAGGTGGCCGTCAACGGACGGGCGCTCACGCTGGCCCGCAAGGAGTTCGCCGTTCTCGAACTGCTGCTGCAGGCGCAGGGCGGCGTCGTCAGCGCCGAGACGATTCTCGAGAAGGCCTGGGACGAGAACGCCAACCCCTTCACGAACACGGTCAAGGTGACGATCAGCAATCTGCGTCGCAAACTCGGCGATCCGACCATCATCACGACGGTGCCGGGAGTCGGCTACGCCATCACCGACGCCGCAGACGCCGCCGGCGATCCGGCCACGGGCAATGGCTGAGCGGGGTACCGCGCCGGGCACGCGCCGCTACCGGATGACGGTGCGGGCACGCTTGGCGCTGACCTACTCGGCCCTGCTCACCGGGGCCGGGGTCGTGATGCTCACCCTCGTCTACGTGTTCATGCGCTTCGTGCCGACCTACGAACTGGTTCCCGCGGCATCCGTGTCCGCCGCGACCGAGGCGCCGGCAGCGCCCGGTGCGGAACAGAGCCCGGTGCCGAGTCTCGGCGAGACTCCGACTCCGGCCGCCGACACCGTTCCGGCGAACGAATTCATCATCACCTCGACCGATCAGATGCTCAATCTCCTGCTGGCCGTCTCGGTGATCGTTCTGGCGCTGGTCGGCATCGCCGTCGGCTGGGCTGTTGCCGGGCGGATGCTGCGCCCGCTGCAGTACATCAACGGCGCCGCGCGCAAGGCCGCACACGGCGACCTGCAACAGCGGATCGGGCTGACAGGGCCGCGCGACGAGATCTCGGAGCTGGCGACGAACTTCGACGACATGCTCGCCCAGCTGGAGCGCTCGTTCGCGGCCTCCCAACGCTTCGCGCTGAATGCGTCACACGAGTTGCGCACCCCGCTCGCGACGAGCCGGGCGATGCTCGACGTCGCGCTCGCCCAGAACCACGACGAGGAGGACCGCGTCGTCTTCGACCGGCTGCGCATCATGAACGAACGGAGCATCGAGACGGTCGAGGCGCTGCTCGATCTCGCCAAGGTGCAGTCATCCACGGCCCGGCCGGAACGGATCGATCTGGCGATGGCTGCAGCCGAGGTCGTCGATGCCTGCCGCGCGGAGGCCGAGGCGCGTGGCGTGCACGTCGACGTGCAGCTCGACGCGGTGACCGTCGACGTCGAACCCGTGCTGCTGCGCCAGCTCCTGACGAATCTCGTGCAGAACGCGATGCGTCACAACGTCGACGGCGGCTTCGTCACGGTGCGCACGGGCCCCGCTGCGGCCGGCGCGGCGGAACTCGAGATCAACAACAGCGGCGCGGTGCTCGATGAGAGTGCGCTTGCCGCGTTGTCGGAGCCGTTCGCCAGGGCCGCCGGCCGCACCGCCGGTTCATCGACGCGCGGCCACGGCCTCGGACTCTCGATCGTCTCCGCGATCATCGAGCGCTTCCGCGGCACCCTGTCGTTGGAGCCGCGTGCCGACGGCGGGATGCGCGCGCTGGTTCGACTTCCGGCCGCGGACGGCGAGGCCTAGGCCAGGAGCAGCCAGCCCGCCGCGACGATGAGTGCGATGACACCGAGCACGATGCTCGGGATCGCGGATTCCTTGCGGCGCACGTGCAGGACGGTCGCGACGACCATCATGACGAAGAGGCCGAGCGCGGCGAGCGGGGTGAGCCACGGCGCGATGCCGGTGGCCGCAGGCAGGATCAGTCCGAGGGCGCCGATCACCTCGAGCGCGCCGATCCCCTTGAGCTGCGGGGGGTTCACGGACTCCACCCACGCCATGTTCTCGCGCACCTCCGCGTATGGCTTGACCACCTTCATGGCGCCGGCCGCGACGAAGAGGAGGGCGAGGATGGCGGTGATGACCCAGAGGGCGATTGTCATGGTGTCTCCAATGAGAAAGCTAATAGTTCCAAATAGTGCGTAACGCACGGTCTGTTAGCATATTCCTCTGCGGACACCCGCACTTCTCGGTTCGTCACGCACCTGCAGGTGCGTACTGGAAGGGATCAGCCATGACCAGCCCCGCTGCGGCACGCACGCCCGACGCTGCGTACACGCTCCCCCACGAGCACGACGAGGGGGCCGCGACGTGCAGCACCGACAACCCGGCGAGCCGCGTCATCCGTGAGGTCCTCTCCCGGGTCGGTGACAAGTGGAGCCTGCTGGTGATCGGCGTGTTGCACGATGGCCCGCGCCGGTTCACCGAGCTGCAGCGCGGCATCGACGGCATCTCGCACCGCATGCTCACACAGACGCTCCGCAGCCTGGAACGCGATGGCCTCGTGTCCCGCCAGAGCTTCGCCGAGATTCCGCCCCGCGTCGAGTACACGGCAACGCCGCTCGGCCGTTCGCTCTCGGTGCCGGTGCTCAGCCTCGTCGGCTGGGCGGCCGACAACCACGAAGCCATCCTCGATGCGCGATCCACGTTCGACGGGCCGGAAGACTAGGCCGGGCATTACTCCGCCGGCCGGGTGTGATCGGCGGTCCATTGCCCGGCGGCGGCCATCGCCAGAGTCAGTGAGTCGCCGACTCGCTTCTCGGCGGCGAAGACGCGCTCGGCACCGATCACACCGAGGACGCCGGTGACGGCAAGCTGATCGTGCACCTTCGCACTCACGCCGACCAGCATCAGAGCGCCGCCGGCCGCCGTGAGCGTGCCGGCATACTGCGAGAGCACCCTGATGAAGGTGCTGCCGAGCTCGTCCTTGCCGCGCAGGCGAATGATCACGACGGCGCCATCGCAGCGGCCGGGCACCTGTGGCAGCTGGGCCTCGAACACCGGCGCGGCCGCGAAGAACAGGCTTCCGTAGGGGGCGAGCACGATCAGCTCGCCGGGCGCGACGACGGCCGGTGGATCGACCTCGTTCGGCAGCGGGCTGTCATCCTCGAACACCCAGCGGCGGATCGTGATGCGGTTCGACTGCCGCGCGATGTGCAGCACGACGGCGAGGCCGACCCCGATGAGCACGGCGTACTGCAGCGGGATGATCAGGGTGAGCACGAAGGTGACGGCGAGGATCGACGCCTGGATCGGCCCGGTGCGCCACACCATGAGGATGTCGTGCAGCTTGAATGTGCGGATGCCGACGAGGATCAGCAGACCAGCAAGCGCCGGCATCGCGATGAAGCCGATCGCGGGGCCGAGGGCCAGGATCGTGACGGCCATCACGAGTCCGGCAACGAGGTTCGCGAGCGCGCTGCGCGCACCGGCTGCCTTCACCAGCGCGGTCGCCGACATCGAGCCGCCGACCGGCATCCCCTGAAAGAGCCCCGTCGCGAGGTTGGCGAAACCCTGGCCCCTGAAATCCGAGGAGGCATCCGGGTAGCTACCGTCCGGGTTGGGGATGGAGCCGCTGATGGCGGCTCCCTGCACGAGCCCGACGAGGGCGAGCGAGAGCGCTGGGATGATGAGCGCGGGCGCTACGGCGAGGTCGGGCAACACGAGCCCCGGCAGTGCGTTCGGCACCGTGGCGACGCTGGAGACCAGCAGCACCGGTGCCCTTGGCAGCAGAAGGGCCAACACGGCGGCGACACCGGATGCGACGATGATCGCAACGACCATCGACAGTGCGCCGAGCCGGGTGCGCTCGAGCAGCAGGATGAGGCCGACGGTGACGAGCCCGACGAGCACAGCCGCCCAGCTGAAGTCGACGACGTGGAACACCGTGTCGATGGCCTTCAGGATGCGATTCGCGCCGGCACTCTCGTAGCCGGTGAAGTTGTCGAGCTGGCCGAGCACGATGTTGATCGCAACCGCGTTGATGAATCCGACGAGAACCGCCGTCGGGATGAAGCGCACGAGGGAGCCGAGGCGCGCAATACCGAGGATCAGCATGACCACGCCGGCCATCACCGCGAGGGTCGCCAGTGCGCGCCCGGCGTCGGGCTGGCCCGACTGGGTTTGCGGCACGTCGGAGATGACGACAGCCATGGCCCCGGTGGCCTGCACCGTCATGAACGCCGAGCCCGTGGCCAGGGCTCCTCCGATGGTCCCCGCCAGATAGCCGTAGAGCCCGTGGAGGGGGTTGACACCGGCGAGCAGGCCGGCGGCGAGGCCGTCCGGCACGCTCTCGATGCCGAGCACGAGCCCCGCCTTCACATCGGCGCCGGCCGTCTTCTTGCTGCCGAAACGGCGCAGATAGCCGCGCACCGCTGCCACACCTGTGTTCACAACCATGGCAGTCCGCCCAGCCCTCTCCGGATCAGCAGGACCGCGACGATCACCGGGCACGGCACTGCGGGTTCCATTGTGCTCCGCAATGCCGGAACGGGCGCGCTGAGACGTCGGCGTGGCTCGTTGGCCACGCGCCGGGCACCCAGAGTGCAGAAAAGCCCCGGTCAGTGACCGGGGCTTTCCTTGTGCGTGGACCCTAGGAGATTCGAACTCCTGACCTCCTCGATGCGAACGAGGCGCGCTACCAACTGCGCCAAGGGCCCGTGCGGTTTCTACGATAGCACCGCTCTCGACCCTCGAAAGACACACGACACGCGACTCAATTCTCGACGTGCGCCTCCGCGCCGGCATCCTGTTCGCTGACGAATCGATACGGCACCGGTTCCTCGGTCTCGTGCCCCAAACGCCACGTGCGGGTGATCGTGCCACCCGGCTCGTCGTAGCTGATGACGATCTCCGGCTGGTAGGCGCCGTTCACGTATTCGAGCTGCATCTCGTCGCCGTGGCCGATCATGCCCGGCCCGAACAGCACGGCGGTGTATGTGGTCTTCTCGCTCATCGCTCACCTCGCAGTTGGGGTCCGGATGCCGCGGGCTGCCGCATCCGGCTGTGCTCTGACCATACGCCTGCGCCCCGCGCTTGGCGAGGCCCGATGAACCGAGAGGTCAGCCGGCGGCGCGGCGACGGCGCAGAACGGCGTCGAGGTCGCCCATGCCTGGCGCGGTGTCGGCCATGCCCGCGTCGCTCAGCATGCCCATGCTGGCGAAC
>CAZZNX010000006.1:0-9960 GCA_964655795.1 uncultured Leifsonia sp.
CCACACGCCCGGCGGCTTCGGCGGCGGCGGTGAACTCCAGCAGGGCGTCGTGGTGCAGCATCCGGGCGTCGGAATCGGCGAGGGCGGAGAGCAGCAGGGCGTGTGCCTCTTTGACTGTCTCCGTCGGGGTTCCCATGGGGTCAATTTTACCCCGGCCGCGCGTGGTCGCCTAAGAAAAAGTCCTGATGTGGATAAGTATTTGGAAATCGGGGGTTGTGCACAAGAGGTCGGGTTGCGGGGTCTCGATACGGCCGCGGGCGGCCTACTCGACCAACGGGGTGGGCGCGATTGTGATGGTTTCGACGGGCTCAATCAGCGGGGTTTCGACAAGCTCAACCAGCGGAAGCGGGCGGGTTTCGACGGGGTCAACCAGCGGGGTTTCGACCGGCTCTACGAGCGGGACCGCTTGACAAATGACCGTCGGCGTTGTTGGTTAGTTACATGAGTAATGAACCGACGAAGCTGCATGGGCTTCGAGGCGTGCGGTGATCAGCGACGAGCGGCCGATCTTCGTGCAGATCGCCGAGCGCGTCGAAGACGACATCATCGCCGGCGAGCTGCCGGAGGAGAGCCAGGTGCCGTCGACGAACGAGTTCGCGGCGTTCTACCGGATCAACCCCGCCACCGCCGGCAAGGGCGTGAACCTGCTCGCGGACGACGGAATCCTCTACAAGAAGCGCGGCATCGGCATGTTCGTCGCGAGCGGCGCCCGCGAGCGCCTGATCGACAAGCGGCGAGCGCGCTTCAGCATCGAGTACCTCCGGCCACTGCTCACCGAGGCATCCAAGCTCGACATCTCCCCCGCCCGGCTCGGCGAGCTGCTTCTTGACGAGGCGGCCGCCCTGGCATCCGGTGCCCACGGCGACTCTTCGAGCGCGACGCGGCAGCGCGCAGCACCGCAACGCGTGCACGCATCGCTCGCTGCAGACAATCCGACCCACGCACAGCCGACACACGCACAGCCGACACACGCACAGCCGAAGGAAGCACAGTCATGAACGCCACAGCAGCAGGCAACGTCGTCTCGGTCGCCAACCTCAGCAAGCGCTTCGGGCAGGTCACCGCTGTCGACGACGTGAGCTTCACGGTGCGCGAGAACACGATCTACGGCCTGCTCGGCCGCAACGGCGCGGGCAAGACGACGCTGATGCAGCTGCTCACCGGGCAGGACTTCGCGTCATCCGGCACCATCACTGTGTTCGGCGCGACGCCGGTCGAGAACGCCGCCGTGCTCGAGAACATCTGCTTCATCAAGGAGAGCCAGAAGTACCCGGACGAGTTCCGTGCCAAGCACGTCTTCCGCAGCGCACCCTGGTTCTTCAAGAACTGGGATGCCGCCTTCGCGGAACAGTTGATCGAGGAGTTCGGTGTTCCGCTGAACCGCGCGATGAAGAAACTCTCCCGCGGGCAGCTCTCGGCCGTCGGCGTAATCGTCGGCCTCGCCTCGCGTGCCCCGCTCACCTTCTTCGACGAGCCCTACCTCGGCCTCGACGCCGTCGCCAGGCAGATCTTCTACGACCGCCTGCTCAGCGACTACGCCGAACACCCGCGCACCGTCATCCTCTCCACCCACCTCATCGACGAGGTGAGCAACCTGCTCGAGCACGTGCTCGTGATCGACCACGGCCGCATCATCATCGATGAGGAGGCCGACACCCTGCGCGGCTCGGCCACCACCGTCGCGGGCACCCGCGCCGCCGTCGATCGCTTCACGGCCGGGCGCGAGCTGTTGCACAGCGAGAGCATCGGCGGGCTGGCATCCGTCACCATTCAGGGCCAACTGAACGCGTTCGAACGCGCGGATGCCGCCGAGGCCGGCCTCGAGCTGCTGCCCGTCTCGTTGCAGCAGCTCATCGTGCGCACGACCAACACCTCCGCCCACGAGTTCCAGGCCTCGGCCTGAGCGGCCCAGGCAGACAACGGAGTAAGGATCCCCACCATGACCCGCATCTGGAACGTCGTGCGCTTGCACCTCGTGAACCGCTGGACCTACATCGTGCTGCCGTGGATCATCCTCGGCACCGCATTCGCCATGACCCTCGCGATCTGGATGATCCTGCGCTCGGTCGGCGTGACCGGCATCGGCGTCGCGAGCGGCGCGGTCGGCTCGATCTTCATCTACCTGATGGTGGCGGCGATCATGTCGATCAACCTCACCTTCCCCTTCGCGCTCGGCTTCAGCGTGACCCGCCGCGACTTCTACCTAGGCACCGCTCTCACCTTCGCGCTCATCGGGGCGGGCAACGCTCTCGTTCTGACTGCGCTGGCCGCGATCGAGGTCGCCAGCGGCGGCTGGTGGCTGAACGGCACGATCTTCACCGTGCTCGGGCCGGACGCGAGCCCGCTCGCCTACTGGTTCCTGTTCTTCACACTGCAGTTGTTCTGCTGCTTCGTCGGCGCCGCCATCGCGACAATCTACATGCGCTGGCGCGTCAACGGCATGGTGCTGTTCTGGGTGCTCGGCGGTGTTGCGCTCGTCGGAGGCTTCGCGCTCATCACCTACACGAACAGCTGGGCGGCGATCGGCGCCTGGGCCACGGAGAGCGGCGCGATCGGCCTCGCGGCCTGGTCGCTGGTCCCGACTGTTCTGGCGGGCATCGCCGGCTTCGCCGTGCTCAGCAAGGCGACGACGAAGAACTAGTCCGTCGGCTGCTCCGGCGCCTCGGTTCCGTCGTGGGAGCCGGGATCCAGCTCAGACTCGATGTCGCTGAGCAGCGCATGGAATCCGTATGGTGCGTCGGCGAGCACCCTGCGCCCAGCGATCGGCCCTGCCCAGTGCCAGCTCTGCGCCACGTTGACGATCTCGTACTCGAGGCGGGTTCCGGATGTCGCGGCTCCGGTCTCGGGATCGTGATCGGCCGGCTCCGCCATGACCCGGTACTCGCCGCGGTACCACCAGCCGCCCAGCTGCGCGATCTCGCGCGCGGCCGAATCGATCGCGACGCCCGGAGCGCCCTGCATCCGCTCGACCAGCGCCGCGAAGACGCTGACCGGATCGGCGTCGAGGTGCCCGGCGAAGGAGCGCAGCACGGTGTGCCGCTCGGGGCGGGTCGGCGGAGCCGACCGCGCGGGGCCGGACGGCGCTGGGGAAGACTCGGAGGGCATCCCTCGATCCTAGGTTCTGCGTGGCCAGCCGGATGCCGCGGGGCGGATGCCGTTGGCGGCCCGACTCGCAGGCGAAGGCTCGCCGCGTCAACAACTCAGGACCGCCCGCAGCTCCTGCACTCGTGCCGCGAGCTTCTGCCGCTCGTCGCGCTCAGACGCCGCGTCTGCCTGAGTTGCCAGCCGGCTGCGGGGCCGCCGCCGCCAGTTGAGCGCGGCGCGCAGATTCGCCCGCCCGCGAAACCGGCATCGGGTCTAGCCTGAAACCATGTCTCGTTTCGTCTTCAACCCCATGGGCACGACCGTTCTGATCACCGGGGCGAGCAGCGGTCTCGGGGCGGAGTTCGCGCGCGAGTTCGCCGCCCGCGGCGCCGATCTCGTGCTCGTGGCCCGCCGGCAGGACCGGCTGGAGGCGCTGGCCGTCGATCTGGCCGAGCGTTTCGGCACCGTGTCGACCGTGATTCCGCGCGACCTCACCGCGCCGGGCGCGGTGGCCGAACTCGTCGCGGATCTGGAGCAGCGCGGCATCCGCGTGGCCAGTCTCGTGAACAACGCCGGATTCGGCAGCTACGGCCACTTCGGCTCGCTCGACGCCGAACGGTTGCACCAGGAGGTCACGCTGAACGTGCTCGCGCTCACCGAGCTGACGCGCGCGTTATGGCCGGAGCTCATCGAACATGGCCGCAGCGCACCGGCCACCGGTGCACTGATCAATGTGGCGAGCACCGCCGCGTTCCAGCCCGTGCCATTCATGTCGGTCTACGGGGCGACGAAGTCCTATGTTCTGAGCTTCACCGAGGGCCTCTGGTACGAGGCGAAGGGCAACGGGCTCAAGGTGCTCGCACTCTGCCCCGGGCCGACGGCGACGGAGTTCAAGACGGTCGCGGACAACGAGGAGGTGTTCTTCGGCAACCCGCAGAGCGCGACCCAGGTGATCGCGACGACCTTCCGTGCGCTCGATGCGCGCTCGACGCCACCCCGGGTCGTCAGCGGGGTGGGCAACGCCATCGCCGCGCGCGGCGTGCGGCTGGTGCCGCAACGCTCGCTGCTCACCGTGCTCGGCTACAACACGACGCCGGGCCGCCGCCGCTAGCCCTGCCAGCTCAGCCCCGCCGATTCCGTTGAGAGCGGTCAAATGGCCGCTTTGGGGCACTCCAAGTGGCCATTTGACCGCTCTCAGTGGAGAGCCGGCTACTTGAGCGAGAGCTGCAGCATCACGATGCCGAGCCAGCGCTCGAACTTGAACCCGACCCGGCCCATCCGGCCGATCTCGTGGAAGCCGAACTGCTGGTGCAGCACGAGTGACGCATCGGCGCCCTGATCGGCGATCACGGCGATCATCTCCTTGAGCCCGGCCTGCTTCGAACGGGTGATGAGCTCGGCCAGCAGCACGCGGCCGAGCCCCTTGCCGGTTGCCGCCGGCCCCAGGTAGATCGAGTTCTCCACGGTGAAGCGGTATGCCCGCTTCTGCTTCCACGGCGCGACGAGGGCGTAGCCGAGGATCTGCCCGCTCGGAGAGACCGCGACGATGAAGGGCATCTCGAGCTTGGCGAGGTAGTCGAACTTGTCACGCCACTCGGCGAGTGTCATGTCACCGTCGAGTTGGCGACGTAGTAGTTGTAGATTTCACGGATGTGCGGCAGGTCGGCGGCGGTCGCCTCGCGCAGTGAGTACTCAAACGGCGCCTCTGGCGCCTCCGTCTTCTGCAGGTGCCTGGGCAGGGTGCGCCGCGGCTGGTATTCCTCTTCGAGCATGTCCCCAGATTAACCCCGCGCTGTTACCAGAGCATTTCGAGAGTCGGATGCTGTTCATCCACCGCGCCGAGTGACCAGTCGACGGGCGACGCCCCCTGCTCGACGAGCGCCGCGTTGGCGCGGCTGAACGGCCGGGATCCGAAGAAGCCGCGTCTGGCCGACAGCGGGCTCGGGTGCGCGGAGGCGATCACGGTCGCGCCGTCGAGCAGCGGCACGAGCGACTGCGCGTCGTTGCCCCAGAGGATCACCACGAGCGGCTGCGCCGGTTCACGCGCGACGAGGAAGCGGATCAGCTCCTCCGTCACGGCCTCCCAGCCGCGCTTCCTGTGCGAGCCGGCTCCCCCCGGCCGCACCGTGAGCACGCGGTTCAGCAGCAGCACCCCCTGATCGGCCCACGCGCTCAGATCGCCGTGCGCCGGCGTCGCAACGCCGAGGTCGTCGCGCAGCTCGGTGTAGATGTTGGCGAGGCTGCGCGGCAACGGTCGCACGTGCGGAGCGACCGAGAACGCGAGCCCCATCGAGTGCCCCGGCGTCGGGTACGGGTCCTGGCCGACGACGAGCACGCGCACGGCGGCCGGGTCGACCCGGAGCGCGCGCAGCACGGCATCCGGGGCCGGCAGAACAGCGGGCTCGTCCGCGAGGAAGCGCTCGAGCCCGGCGAGCTCCGGCTCCACCGCGGCGAGCGCGCTCGCCCAGCCGGGGTGGACCAGGGAACGGTCGAACATCGACTGGTCGAACATCGAGTGGTCGAACCCAGTGGCGTCTGACCCGCTGCCGGATGCCGTCACGACGCCGCCGACGCTGCTCAGACCGCGACGGGCGGCAGCGAGGACCAGGGGAAGATGATCCAGCCGGCGGTCTTGCGGTAGTAGAAGTTGGGCTCGAGCACCGTGTGCGGCTTGGTGTACAGCGTCGCGGTGCGCACCTCCGCGCCGTTCTCGGCGAGGATTCCGAGCACCTTCACGAGGGTGTGGCCGGAGTCGGAGACGTCGTCGACGAGCAGCACCCGCTTGCCGGCGAGGGCGGGCGCGTCGAGCATCGGCGCGGCCAGCTGCGGCTCAGGCAGGCGCTCATTGACGCCCGTGTAGAACTCGACGTTGATCGAACCGCAGTTCTTCGTGCCGAGCGCGTAGGAGATCGCGCCGGCCAGCAGCAGTCCGCCACGGGCAACCGCGATGACGACCTCGGGAACGAAGCCGCTCTCGAGCACTTCCCGCGCCAGATCGCGCGAGGCGTCGGCGAATTCCGACCACTCGAGAATCTCCTTCTCGATGGTCTCGTTGCTTGCTGCGGAGTCGTCTGCGTCAAATGCCATGAAGTAAGGGTAATCGCACTCTGACCGACAGCTGCACCTCTGAACGAATTGCGGATGCCGCAGGCGGTAGCATCCGAGGATGACTTCAGCACCCACTGCGCAGCGTGGCGCACGGAACGTTGCGGGGGTGACCGCGGCCATCGTCGGCTGGCTGTTCCTCGTCGAGATCACGAGCGGAATCCTGCAGGGTTACTACGTTCCCCTGATCCCCGATCTCGTGGACCACCTCGGCATCCATGACGCCGACTTCAACTGGTTCGAGGCCTCGCAGCTGCTGCTCTCTGCCCTCGTCGTCCCGTTCCTCGCCAAGCTCGGCGATATGTTCGGGCACAAGCGGATCCTGCTCGCCACCACGGTGCTCACCGCAGGGGCCAGCTGGTGGCTCGCCTTCGCCGGCGACTTCTGGAGCTTCCTCGCCGCCTGGGCGCTGCAGGGTTTCTACGTGGTCTGGCTGCCGCTCGAGGTGGCGCTGATCTTCGATCGCGGCCGCCGCAGCGGTCACGGGCCATCGCAGACTCGGCGTGCGGCCGGGCTGCTCGTCGTCGCGCTGGAGGCCGGCGCGATCATCGGAGCATTGAGCGCCGGGCGCGTCTTCGCCGCCCTCGGCGAGAACGTCACGCTCACGCTGTTCGTGCCGGCGATCGCTGTGACGTTGGTCTTCTTCGCGATCCTCTTCGGCGTTCCGGAGTCGGAACCGGGAACCGAGAAGCGTTCGCTCGACGTCGTCGGTTTCAGCCTGCTCACCATCGGTCTGCTGCTCATCACCTCCGGTCTCACCTTCCTGCGCATCAACGGCCCGGAGACGTGGTGGGTGTGGGCGCTCATCGCCATCGGCGTGCTGAGCTTCTGGCCGTTCGGCAAGTGGGAGCTCAAGCAGGCCGACCCCGCCATCGATCTGCGCGTGCTGCGCCAGCCCAACATGTGGCCGGTGCAGCTGACGGCCGGTCTCATCGGCATCAGCCTGCTCGGCGCCCAGGCGCCGCTCGCCACCTATGCGGGAACGGACACGGCCAATGGCTACGGCCTGGGCCTTGAGGCAACGGACATCTCGACGTTGATCGGCACCTACCTGATCTCGATGATCTTCGGTGCGCTGCTGTTCCCGATCGTCTCCAAGCGACTCAGCCCCCGGATCGCGCTGATCGCGGCCGCGTTCCTGGTCGCGATCGGCTACCTGCTCTTCATCCCGTTCCACCTCGAGACGTGGCAGGTCTTCATGAACATGTTCATCGCCGGGCTCGGATCCGGCGCCCTCGTCGGCGCGCTGCCCGCCGCAGCTGCCGCCGCCGCCCCGCGTGGGCAGACAGGCGTTGCATCCGGTCTCACCAACACCACGAAGACGATCGGTGGCTCGTTCGCCTCGGCCCTGTTCGGTGTCGTGTTGCTGGCCGGAGCCGCCTCGGCGGTCACCTCCACGGCCGCGAGCCTCGCCGGCTACATGGTCGTCTGGACGGTGTGCGGCCTCGGAGCACTGGCCGCAGCCGTGCTGCTGTTCTTCGTGCCCAAGCTGGCCTTCGCCGACACGAGCGTCGCCGACGAGCTGGCCGCGGTCGCCCGCGTTACACGCGTGGCGCGAGCGCGCCCTTCGCCACGAGGTGCGGGGCCGACTGCGCGACCGGCTTGATCACGATCAGGTCGAGGTCGACGTGGGCCGGCCGCGTGAGTGCGTGCACGATCGCGTCGGCCACGTCGTCGGCGACGAGCGGATCCGGCACCTCGGCGTAGACGGCATCCGCCCTGGCCTGGTCGCCGCCGAAGCGCACGAGCGAGAACTCCTCGGTGTGCACCATGCCCGGCGCGACCTCGATCACGCGGATCGGCTCACCGTTCAGCTCGAGCCGCAGCACCGCCGTCATCGCGTGCGCGGCGAACTTGGCGGCGTTGTAGCCACCCCCGCCCGCGTAGGCGACGTGCCCGGCGATCGAGGTGACGTTGAGGATGTCGGCCGAGCCGCCGTCGGCCAGCACGCTGGCGCGCAGCTGCGGCAGCAGCGCGGTGATGATGCGCTTGACGGCGACGACGTTGATCTCGAACATCCACTGCCAGTCGTCGGCATCCGAGCCCTCGACGCTGGCCAGGCCCTTCGCGCCGCCGGCGTTGTTCACGACGGCGTGCAACGGGCCGGTGGCGGCCAGGTGCGCGGCGAGGGCGTCGACGTCGGCCTGCTGGGTGAGGTCGGCGACGAAGAAACTGGCACCGGTCTCCGCGGCGAGCGCCGCCAGGCGCTCCTCGCGGCGGGCGACACCGACGACGTCCCAGCCGGCGGCGCGCAGCAGTCGCACCGTCGCAGCGCCGATCCCGGAACTCGCACCCGTCACGACCGCGCGCTTCACAACCGCGCGCTTCACAACCGCATTTGCCAGAACCGCATCCGTCACAACCGCACCCGTCTCACTCATTTGTCCATTGTGCCGGGTGCCGGGGCCGCGCGCGCAAACCGAGCAGGCGTCGCCGCCCCGGGGCAGAATGGTTCACGATGACTTCTCTCGCCGCCAGCAAAGCCAAGCGCCGCGTGCCCCTCTGGGACAACGCGCGGTGGATCGCGATCACCCTCATGGTGATCGGACACGGCATCCTCAAGCTGATCAGCGAATCGGATGCCGCCTACTCCACGTATCTGTTCATCTACGCCTTCCACGTCGGTGTCTTCGTGACGGTGAGCGGCTACTTCGCCAAGTCGGGCACGCCCAACGGGCGGCAGATGAAGCGCGTCTTCACCGACATCCTGTTGCCGTATCTGATCTTCGAGACGATCTGGACGGTGATCCGCTGGGTGAGCGGCGGCGAGTTCTGGCTGGACTACTCCAGCGCCAGTTGGACGCTCTGGTTCCTGCTCGCCCTCGCCGTCTGGCGCATCGTTCTGCCCTACATCGTGCTGTTGCGCTGGCCGCTGCTCATCTCGATCGCGCTCTCGATCGGCGCGGGCTACTTCGCCAACATCGACTCTCTGTTCGCGCTCTCCCGCACCCTCGGTTTTCTGCCGTTCTTCGTCTTCGGGTGGAGCCTGCGTCAGTGGCAGGTGACCGGCCGCTGGCTGAGCATGAGCCCCGCGGCGATCTGGCGCTGGCGGGCGGCGGCGATCGCCCTGTTCGCGGCCCTCGCGGTCGCGGTGACAGTCGGCATCGACACGTGGCGCGACATCAAGATCCGGCGCTTCCTGCTCTACGACGAGTCGTACGCGAGCATCGGGTACCCCGAATGGTGGGCCGGCGGCATCCGCCTCGCCGTCATGCTGCTCGCCTTCGCGCTGGTGCTCGCCTTCCTCATGCTGATGCCGCGCCGGACGACCTGGTTCACGGGCCTCGGCGCCGCGACGATGTACATCTACCTGCTGCACACCTTCCTGCTGTTCCCGATCAGGGAGGGTGGCCTCCTGGCCGGCCCGCAGCCGTGGTGGGTGCTGCCCGCCGTCATCGTGTTCTGCATCGCGGTGTCGATCGTGCTGTCGATGCCGATCATCCGACGGGTGTTCCGCCCGATCGTCGAACCGCGCGCCGAGTGGCTGTTCCGCAGGGAGGACAGCACCGCCACCGGAACGATCGTGCTGCCACGGGACACACCGCGCTAGAAAACGCGGAATCGCACCCGTCCAGGCGCAGGAACCACACCCGGATTTGCAGTGTTACGACGCGTTTCGGGGAGCCTTGGCACCGTTCGGCGGAGCCCATAGGCTCACTCTCGAGCGGTGGATGGTCCAGACGCTCTAAGGAGAACCCACCCTCATGAGCGACAACACCGCAAGCTGGAAGTTTGAAACCAAGCAGGTCCACTCCGGCGCACGCCCCGACC
>CAZZNX010000006.1:9970-10963 GCA_964655795.1 uncultured Leifsonia sp.
GTGACGAACGCCCGCGCGACGCCGATCTACCAGACCACCTCGTACGTGTTCAACAACTCCGACCACGCCAAGAACCTCTTCGCGCTGGCCGAGTTCGGCAACATCTACACCCGCATCCAGAACCCGACTCAGGATGTCGTCGAGCAGCGCGTCACCGCCCTCGAAGGCGGAACCGGCGCGCTCCTGCTCTCCTCCGGCCAGTCCGCCGCGACGATCGCGGTGCTGAACATCGCCCAGGCCGGCGACCACATCGTCTCGTCGAGCTCGATCTACGGCGGAACCTACAACCTGTTCAAGTACACGCTGGCCAAGCTCGGGATCGAGACGACCTTCGTCGAGAACCAGGACGACGCAGACGAGTGGCGCCGCGCCACCCGCCCGAACACGAAGCTGTTCTTCGCCGAGACCATCGGCAACCCGAAGATCAACATCCTCGACATCGCGCTCGTCGCCGACGTCGCCCACCAGGGCGGTGTCCCGCTGATCGTCGACAACACGATCGCCACCCCGTACCTGATCCAGCCGTTCCAGCACGGTGCCGACATCATCATCCACTCGGCCACGAAGTTCCTCGGCGGTCACGGCACCGTCATCGGCGGCATCATCGTCGACGGCGGCTCGTTCGAGTGGTCCAAGAACGTCGAGAAGTTCCCCGGCCTCACGCTTCCGGACCCCAGCTACCACGGCGCCAGCTACACGGCCGCGGTCGGCGACGGCCTCGCCTACATCATCAAGGCCCGCGTGCAGTTGCTGCGCGACCTCGGCGCCGCGATCGCCCCGGCGAGCGCCTGGCAGCTCATCCAGGGCATCGAGACCCTCTCGCTGCGCATCGAGCGCCACGTGCAAAACGCCCAGGACGTCGCCGAGTGGCTCGACAACCACTCGGATGTCGCCTCGGTCAACTACTCGGGCCTTCCCTCCAGCCCCTGGTACGCCGCCGCCAACAAGTACGCCCCCAAGGGTGTCGGCGCGGTGCTCTCCTTCGAGCTCAAG
>CAZZNX010000006.1:11020-12096 GCA_964655795.1 uncultured Leifsonia sp.
GATGTGCGCTCGCTCGTGATCCACCCGGCATCGACCACGCACTCGCAGCTCTCGCCCGAGCAGCAGCTCACCGCCGGCGTCACCCCCGGCCTCGTGCGTCTCTCCCTCGGCATCGAGAACATCGCCGACATCCTGGCCGACCTCGAGACCGGCTTCGCCGCGGCCCGCGCGGTCACCGACGCCGCGAACGCGAACGCGTAGCCGACACCGTCCGATTCCTCAGCGCTGCCCCGCCCGATCCGGCGGGGCAGCGCTGTTTCGCGAGCCCCGCTGACTCCGCTGACTCCGCTGACTCCGCTGGCTGAGTAGGCCGTCCACGGCCGTATCGAAGCCGAGGCCCGTGCGAAAACGCCGGCCCGTGAGGTTTCGATACGCTCGTTCCTCGCTACTCAACCAGCACTCTGCGCTGTTTCTGCCCCGGCAGATGTAACAAACCCCGGACCCCCTCCCCGGCACGGCACAATTGAGGCATGGACTGGCAGACTTCGGCGGATGTCGCGCCCTCGAGCTTCATCACAGAGGCCCAGGCGCGCACGCTGCTCGGCAAGGCCCCGGCAACGGGGGCGTGGCGCGAGGGGGACCCCGTCGGCAACCGCCGCTTCGTCGGCATCGGCGAGCGGCACTTCGAGGCGGGCGGCCGACTGCCATACGCCCGCATCGCCTATGAGAGCTGGGGCGAGCTGAACGCCGCAGCCGACAACGCCGTTCTCGTGCTGCACGCGCTCACCGGGGACAGCCACGTCGTCGGCGACGCCGGTCCAGCGCACGCGACACCCGGCTGGTGGGGCGACATCATCGGCCCAGGCAAGGCGATCGACACCGAGCAGTGGTACGTCGTCGCCCCCAACATGCTCGGTGGCTGCCAGGGCTCAACCGGCCCAGCGTCGCTCGCGCCAGACGGCAGCGAGTGGGGCACCCGCTTCCCCTTCCTCACCATCCGTGACCAGGTCGACGCGCAGGCCGCTCTCTCCGACGCGCTCGGCGTCGACCGTTGGGCCGCCGTCATCGGTGGGTCGATGGGCGGCATGCACGCCATCGAATGGGCCGTCGGCCGACCGGAACGGGTGCAGCGGCTC
>CAZZNX010000006.1:12112-16066 GCA_964655795.1 uncultured Leifsonia sp.
CCGCTCCCCCGGTGACGACAGCCGACCAGATCGCGCTGAATTCGGTGCAGATCGAGGCTGTGCGCACCGATCCGCTGTTCCGCAACGGCGACTACTACGACGCCGTTGCCGGCGACGGGCCCACCAGGGGCCTCGCCCTCGCGCGGCGGATGGCCATGCTCAACTACCGCAGCCACACCGAACTCAACGAGCGATTCGAGCGCAGCTGGCAGAGCGACATCAGTCCGCTCGGCGCCGGCGGCCGAGCGACATCAGTCCGCTCGGCGCCGGCGGCCGTTTCGCCGTCGAGTCCTACCTCGACTTCCACGGCAACAAGTTCACGAGGCGCTTCGACGCCAACAGCTACATCACGCTCGTCGAGGCGATGAACTCGCACGACATCGGACGCGGCCGCGGCGGCGTCGCAGCCGCCCTCGGCCGGGTGACGGCACGCACCCTCGTGCTCGGCATCGACAGCGACCGGCTGTTCCCGCTCGATGGGCAGCGCGCGATCGCCGCAGGCATCGCGGGCAACATCGACGGCACCGTCCCGGTCGAGCTGGTCTCCGAGTACGGTCACGACGGCTTCCTGATCGAGACCGACGTCGTGGCGGCCGAGCTGCAGCGCCTGCTGCACGGCGAAGAGTCGGCAGGATAGCCTGAGCCTGTACCCCACTCGTTCGCTCTGTGCACGGCCAGGAGTCGGCAGGATAGTCTGAGCCTGTACCCCATTCGTTCACACCACCGGCAGGATCCATGCAGCGCATTCTGAAGGAGCGTGACCGTCTGCTGCGCAGGACCGTGCGTTTCTCCGGTCTCGGTTCCTGTGCTTTCGCGGCGGTCTGTGTGCTGTTGCCCGGCGCCGTCTCGATCCTCACCCTCGCCGCAACTCTGGCGCTGCTGGCGATCACGGCCATCTCGCACTACTTCATCGGTGAGCGCGGAACGCCGCTCTGGAGCGCCATCTGTCTGGTCTCCGGCAACTTCGCGATTCTGCTGCTCGGCATCGATCCGGGAGAATCCGGCGTGATCGGCGTCGACCGCGACCCCAGCATCGCCGCGGTTGCCGGCATCTCGGTGATCGGAGCCGGAGCACTCGGCGCGCTCGCGCTGATGGCCACGGTGAGCCTGCCGAGGTTGCTGCTGCTCGGCCTCGGCTTCCTCATCACCTGTGGGAGCGTCGCCGTCGCAACCGCGCCGCGCGCCTTCCCGGAGTCGACGCCGCTGCTGCTGACCATCGCCGCCTGGGTCGCGATCGGCGCGGCCGGCTGGTGGATCGCGCAGAGCGTTCCCCGCGTGATGCAGCGCATCGCCAGCATCGGTCGGGCCCACCACGCCGAGCGTCTCGCCAGTGAGGCGGAGGCCCAGCGCAGGCAGGACGCCCGCCTGCTGCACGACACGGTGCTGGCGACCCTCACCCTGCTCGCCCACTCCGGCGTCGGCGTCAGTGCCGCGGCCCTCCGTCATCAGGCGGCGGATGACGCCAAGCTGCTGCGTCAGCTGCGCCTCGGCGGTGTGCCGACACCGCAACGTTCTGGGGCGTACACGCTCGAGCCCGTCGCCGAGTCTGCACTCGGGAACACGCTCGAATCGGTCAAGCAGCGCTTCGGCCGGATGGGCCTCGACGTCAAGTGGCACGGCAGCGGCCAGGTGTTGCTGCCGAGCGACGTGCTCGACGCCTTCCTCGGTGCGCTCGGCGAATGTCTGGAGAATGTGCGCAGGCACGCGCAGGTGACCGAGGCCGACGTCACGATCACCGACGACGAGCACACACTTCGCGCGATGATCACCGATGCTGGTGTCGGCTTCAACCTCGGCGACGTCGACCCTGCACGCCTCGGCTTCGCCGAGTCCGTCGTCGGTCGCCTGCGCGAGGTCGGCGGCAACGCGCGCCTGTTCTCCTCGCCGGGGGCCGGCACGACCGTCGTGCTCGAGGTTCCGAAGAACGACGAGGTCTTCGGCCACGAGCAGCTGCGATCGGATGGTGCACGATGATCGGCAGGCGGCGCGCGGCAACCGGGCGGCGACACGGCGCGACGACCGAGTCGAGCAGCGGCATCGAGGAGAACACCCTCGGCGTCATCGTCGGGCGTGAACGCAAGCAGCGCGACCCATCACTCACCTTCCGGCGCGCAGAGCGCACGGTGTCGACAACGAGGGCGAACCAGCGCGGTCTCGGCGGCCGTGACCTCGCGGGCGGCATGATCGCCGGCAGCATCGTGATGTCGCTGTTCCTGCTCTGGCGCAGCGTCGAGCAATGGGGCGAGTACCCGGCGCCGATGCTCGTGCTCGCGGCCTGGATCGTGCTGCTCATCACCGCGGCCGGCGCCCTCATCGGTGTCGCCATGCACGGCGGCGTCATGCCGCGGTGGCTGTTCGCCGTGACGCTCGGCGGCATGGCCGTTGCCGTGCTCCTCGACCTCGCCGCGGTGTGGGGGCTGGCCGATCAGAGCATCTACCCCACCGCCGCCGTCGCCGCCGGTGTCATGATGACGCCGCTCGTGAGTGTGCGGGAGACCCGCGAGGTGATGGCCGCGACGGCCGTGCTCGGCGGTGTGCTGCTGATCGCGGCTCTAGCGGAGGGGCGCAGCGACATCCTGACCCTGGCACCCGAACTCGTCGCCATGGCGATCGCCGTCTGGCTCCCGCTCATCGCGATCTCGGTCGTGCGCGCGTTCCGACGCATGGTGCAGCTCGAACTCGACCTCGTGCTCGTCAAGAGCGCCGTCGACGCCCCGCGGCTGGCCGTCGGCATGCTGGCATCCGAGGAGCTCGTGCGCCTCGACTTCGATGCGGAGCGGCTGCTGGATGACGTGGCACAGGGCCGTACTCCGCTTCCCCTGCATCCGGATGCCGCGAGCGCTGCCTCGCAGCTGGCCACCCAGCTGCGGCTGCACCTCGTCGAGGGCCGCAAGAAGACCTGGCTGCACAACGCCATCACCGAATCGGAGTTCCTGGCCCCGGCGGTCTCGATCGATGACCCGGCCAGCCTCGCCGGACTGCTCTCGCGCGCGCAACGCGACGCGATGCTCATCGCCATCTGGCTGTTGGTGAGCGACACCGAGCGACGTGACGTTATGTTGCACATCGAGATCGGCCCGCGGGCACCGGTGACCCCTGGATTGCACCGAAAGATACGCTTTCCCATCTTTCTTCACGCCACAGGTGTGCCACGGCGCAAAGTAGACCCTGCGACGTGGGAAGCTATCTCTAGTGTTGGCCCGCATTCGGAGTACACGCGCAAGGGAGACCTGCATGTGGAGATCGAATGTGCGGTCGACAATCCGGTGGATGCGTAGTGCATCGGGGGCACCGAGACGTGCGTCTGCACAAGGAGGAATGAGTGGGAAACCCGGCCAATAAGATCCGTCTGGCGCTCGTCGACGATCACAAGATGCTGCTTGGCGCCCTCACCGAATGGATTCGCGGCGCTGCGGACGACATCAACCTCGTCGTGGCGGCCACAACCTGGCCCGAGCTGCTCTCACACCCCCAGTTCCCCGTCGACGTCGTGCTGCTCGACCTCGACCTCAAAGACAACATTCCCGTCTCCCTGAAGATTTCAACGTTGAAGACGACGGGCGTGAAGACGGTGCTCATGAGCACATACTCGGAGCCGGCCGTCGTGCGTGAGGCTCTCGCGGCCGGAGCGCTCGGCTACCTCGTCAAGACCGAGGAGGCCGACATGATCGTCGAGGCCATCCGCGCGGCGAACAAGGGCGAGTCCTACATCTCCGAAGAGCTCGACCTCGCACTCACCTCCGGCAACCGCGGCGACACCCCCCGCCTCAGCGCACAGGAGCGCCGCGTCATGGCGCTCTACGGCGCGGGCGAGCCGGTGAAGGCCGTTGCCTTCCAGCTCGGCATCTCGGAGGAGACGGCGAAGTCCTACCTCAAGCGCATCCGCGAGAAGTACCGTGTCGCCGGTTTCGACGTCGGCACCAAGGTGGCGCTGCGCAAGCGTGCCATCCAGGA
>CAZZNX010000006.1:16076-22470 GCA_964655795.1 uncultured Leifsonia sp.
CCCACTAGTCCGTTCACGCGAACCGGGCTGGTGGCTTCGGCCACCCGCCCGTTTTGCATGTCCGGCACGGCGCGTCGCTGACTGCACCCGTCGAAACCACGCAACGCGCCGGGAGGCCTTCAGCGAGGTGGGAGGCCCGAATCTGCGATTCTGGCCTCCGTTCGCGCCGAAATCCTCCCGTGCCGCTGACCGCGGTGGCCACACCCCGTTGGTTGAGCCTGTCGAAACCCCCGAGCGGGCTCGGAGGGCTGGGGTCAGCGGGCTGTGACCGTCTGGATCAGCTCCGTGCCGTAGCCGAGGACCTCGCCGCGGCGGCGGCGCAGGCCGTCCCACGAGAAGCTGAGCACCGCGATCATGAGCCCGAGCACGGTGAGTCCGAGCCCGATCCACACGGGGGCGACGTAGCCGAAGCCTGCCGCGATGGCCAGGCCGCCGAGCAGCGCACCCAGCGCGTTTCCGATGTTCAGCGCCGAGTGGTTGAGGGCGGCCGCGATCGACTGACTGTCGCGGGCGACATCCATCAGCCTGGTCTGGATCGTGGGCGACAGCGCGGCCGCTGCCCCTCCGACGAGGAAGACGAACACGAGCAGGCCGGCAACGGTCTGGGCGGTCAGCGCCAGGCCGAGCAGGGCGACCAGCATGACGGCGTAGAAACCGAACATGCTGCGGCGCACGCTCTTGTCCGCCGCCCAGCCGCCGGCGAAGTTGCCGACCGTCATGCCGAGCCCGATGACGATCAGCACGAGCGGAACGGCCGAGGCGCCGAGACCGGTCACCTCGGTGACCAGCGGCGCCACGTAGCTGTAGACGGCGAAGAGCCCGCCGAACCCGATCGCTCCGATGCCGAGCGCGAACCACACCTGGGCGCGGCCGAACGCCTTGAGCTCGTTGCGCATCGTCGCCGTCTTGTCGCCGGCCTGGAAGGGAACGGAGATCAGAACAGCGAGGAAGGTGAGCGCGAAGATCGCGGCGACGGCGATGTAGGCGACCCGCCACCCCGCGAGCTGGCCGAGCCAGGTGATGGCCGGGACGCCGATCACATTCGAGATGGTCAGGCCGGAGAGCACGAGGGCGACACCGCGGGCGCGCTTGCCCGGCCCCATCAGGCTGGCCGCAACGAGCGAGGCGATACCGAAGTAGGCGCCGTGCGGCAGCGCGGCCACGAAGCGGGCGACGAGCACCCAGCCGAAGGTCGGCAACAGGGCGGACGCCAGTGTGCCCAGCGTGAACGCGGTCAGCAGCACCAGCAGCAACTTCTTGCGCGGCCAGCGGGCGGCGGCCGCCGCGATCGTCGGGGCACCGACGACGACGCCGAGCGCGTATGCGCTGATCAGCCAGCCCGCCTGGGCGTTGGCCGCGGCCGGATCACTCGCGTAGACGCCGGGAATCAGATCGGCGGCCAGGTTGGGCAGCAGCCCCATCGCGACGAACTCGGTCGCGCCGATGCCGAAGCCGCCGAGGGCAAGCGCGAGCAGCGCGAAGCGAACGCGGGCAGGCGAGAGGGTGGGGGCGTCTGCCGCGGTTTCGGCTGAGATCTGCTGGGTCACTGAGCCAGTGTACGCGGAATCGAATCGATTCGATGCCGCGCTTTGCGCGGTCGCGCCCGCTGGGCTGCGAGGTGGCTTCTCGGCTACTCGGCTGCCGCGCCGCGCTGCAGCGCGGACTCGAGCCGCTCGACCTTGCCGGTGATCTCGCCGGAGTAGCCGGGCCGGATGTCGGCCTTCAGCACGAGTGACACACGCGAGCCGTAGGCGGCGACGGCATCCGTCGCCTTCTTGACAACGGCGAACACCTCGTCCCACTCCCCCTCGATCTCGGTGAACATCGATCCGGTGTGATTCGGCAGACCGGACTCACGCACGATGCGCACGGCGGCCGCGACGGCATCGTGCACGGATCCGTCGGCCTGACCGGTTCCAGACGGGGCTACAGAGAAGGCGACAAGCATGATTACTCCAAGGATGTGGACTTCGTGGATGCGGAAGTCGTTGAGGTGGAATTCGTGGTGAGGGGATGACGGGACGGGCGGGGAGCGCGGGAGGTCGCAAGCGCGTACACGGCCCAGCCGAGCAGCACGATCTGCAAGAGATTGCGCAGGGTGAGCACCAGCACCATGGCGGGCGACGCGGCCAGCAGCTCGCCATACAGGTATGGGTAGATGAGCTGGGTGAGCACGGCCAACGCGAGGCCGAGCGCGGCAGGCAGCAGCCACTGCCGCCGCCGGTAGATCAGGCCGAGTGCGATCGGCGCAGCCAGCCAGGTCATGAACTGCGGCGACCCGACCTTGTTGAAGACGATCAGCACCAGCACGAGCGCGAGTGCGAGCGGCGGGAACACACGGGCGAAGTGCCCACCCTCCCGCACCCGCAGCGCGCCGAGCAGCACGACCACCGCAGCGGCGATGGCCATGAGCGGCGTCATCAGCGCGCCAGCCAGCTCGGTTCCGGCACCGGCAACCTGGAAGGTGAGGATGTCGTGGTCGTAGTAGACGCCAGCACCGGCGACTCCCATCGCCGCCTGCCACATCCAGATGGTGCTGACAGGAGACTCGATCTGCAGGCCGCGCCCCGTCTGCTCTGTCACGAAACTCAGCACGTAGCTCGCTCCGCCGAGCACCATGCTCACCGCGATCACGGTGATGCACACGCCGGCGGCGCTCTGCAGCACGCGGAGTCTGGCCCGCGACGCCACGAGCAGGGCCGCGACGAGCGCGGCCGGCCAGACCTTGATCCACGCGGCGATCGTCAGCAGGGCGGCGCCAACCGCCGGGCGCCCGGCGACGAGCAGCACTGCGATGATCGCAACCGGCACGGTGACGGCGTCGATGCGCGCCAGCGCGATCGGGCCGAGGAGCAACAGGAATGCCAGCCACCACCAGGCGGCGACCACGCGCCAGCGCGGGCGAGCACTCCGCCGGCGCAGCCCGCCGCTCAGCACGGCGAACGCCGCGGCGTTCAGGAGGGTCACGAGGCCGAGCCAGACCTGCGCATAGAGCGTCGGCCCGAGCAGATTCGCCAGCGCCATCGGAATGTAGGCGAGGATCGGATACACCCAGGGCTCGTCGATGCCCACCTGGCTGCCGCCGTTGGCCGACTGCGCCACCCAGAGCTTGTACACGGCCTCGACGTCGCCGAGTGGCCAGCCGGGCGCGTGCAGGCAGAGCAGGATCAGAACGGTGTGCACGATCGCGAACCCCACCCAGAGGGTGAGCGGATGCCGGAACAGCTCCCCGCGATGGTCGTGCGCGGCGTCACCGGCGCTCTGCAGCCCGGTCTCCTGCAGCGAGTCCTGACCGGATTCCCGGCCCGAATCCGGGCTCGCGCCCTGAGCGGAATCGGGGGCGGATGCCGGTGTGGGTGCCGGTGTGGATGCCGGGGTGGAGTCCTGACTGGAATCCGCGGTTCCGAGGAGTGACGCGGAGGGATCGGACATGCTGGCCATGCTACCCGTGCATGTCGAAATGCGTCGCGCCCCTGTTCCCGCCCGCCATGCCGACGGCAGAATGGAGATCCCCCACCCGACTGGAGCCATCATGTTCTCACGCAGCGCCCGCACCTTGTCGATCATCGCCGCCTCCGCGACACTGTTCGCCCTGACCGCGTGCGCGAGCGGCGGAGCCGGCAGCGCCGAGAGCGACGCCCCGGCATCCGGCTACGTGACAGAGGGCAAGCTGACGGTGGCGACCGGGGAACCCGCCTACTTCCCGTGGGTCCTCGATGACGCGCCGGAGACGGGAGAGGGCTTCGAGGCGGCCGTCGCCTATGCCGTGGCCGAGGAGCTCGGATTCGCCGCGGACGATGTCGTCTGGGTGCGCAGCACCTTCGACCAGGCCATCGCGCCCGGCCCGAAGGACTTCGACGTCAACCTGCAGCAGTTCTCGATCACGGAGGAGCGCGCGCAGACGGTCGACTTCTCCAGCCCGTACTACGAGACGACTCAGGCCGTGATCACCGTGGCCGGCTCCCCCGCGGAGGGCGCGGCATCCATCGCCGAGCTCAAGGACCTCCTGATCGGGGCCCAGACCGGCACGACGAGCTTCCAGGCCGTCGAGAGCGAGATCGCGCCGACGCAGGGCGCCCAGGCGTTCAACACCAACGATGACGCCAAGCTGGCGCTGCAGAACGGCACGGTTGACGCGATCGTCGTCGACCTTCCGACGGCGTTCTACCTGACCGGCGTCGAGCTGGACGGCGGCTCCATCGTCGGGCAGCTGCCGAAGAGCGAGGGCACCACCGGCGACCAGTTCGGTCTCGTGCTGGCCAAGGACAGCGCGTTGACCGCCGACGTCACCGCCGCCGTCGACGCGTTGCGGGAGAACGGAACGCTCGACGCCCTGGCCGATGAGTGGCTGGCGAGCGGCGCCTCCGCGCCCCTCCTCACGTAGTTCCGCGGCGCCCGGAGCATGTGCGGGCCGGAGGCCGCACCCGGCATCCGCTAGTTTGATCCGGTGGGTACAGAGCGATGAGCAGCGCAGTGAGTGAGAGCGACACCCACGCTCCGAGCGAGATCGAGCTCGGGCGGCGGGCGTACCGGCGACGCCAGAACGGCGGATCGGTCGCCGTCGCTTTCGCCAGCACCCTGGTCTTCGCGATCCTCGTCTGGGTTCTCGTCATCAACACGCCGGGCTGGACGGCGGTGCAACAGAGCTTCTTCAACCTCGACGTCGCGATCCAGGCGTTCCCGCGGGTGATCGAGGGGCTCTGGCTCAACATCCGCGTGCTGTTCTTCGCCGCGATCGGCGTGCTCATCTTCAGCGTCGCGCTCGCCCTGCTGCGCACCCTGCGCGGGCCGATCTTCTTCCCGCTGCGCGCACTCGCGACCGGCTACACCGACCTCTTCCGCGGCATGCCGTTGATCATCGTGCTCTACCTCGTCGGTTTCGGCATCCCCGGGCTCGGCATCTTCCCGCGGATGCCGAGCGAGTTCTGGGGAACCATCGCGCTGATCCTCACCTATTCGGCGTACGTCTCCGAGGTGTTCCGAGCCGGGATCGAGGCCGTGCACCCCTCGCAGCGACTCGCCGCCCGCTCTCTCGGCCTCAGCCACAGCCAGACGATGCGCAGGGTCGTCATGCCGCAGGCCGTGCGCAAGGTGACGCCTGCGCTCATGAACGACTTCGTCGCCATGCAGAAGGATGTCGGCCTGATCTCGGTGCTCGGCGCGATCGACGCCGTGCGCGCCGCCCAGATCGAGACCGCTGCCACATACAACTTCACGCCGTATGTCCTGGCCGGACTGCTCTTCGTGCTGCTGGCGTGGCCGATGATCCGCCTGACGGACTGGTACACGGCGCGCATGCGCCGCCGGGAACAGATGGGGAGCATCGTATGAGCGGGCCCGCCACCGACGCGACGGCCGTCGCGGGCGCCGGCCCGGTGCTGAGCCTGCGCGGCATCCGCAAGTCATTCGGCGACACCGCCGTGCTGCGCGGCATCGACCTCGACATCGACAAGCACGAGGTCGTCGCGTTGATCGGCGCGAGCGGTTCTGGCAAGTCGACCCTGCTGCGCACGGCGAATCTGCTCGAGCCGATCGACGACGGCCAGGTGTTCCTCGGCGGCACGGATGTCAGCGACCCCCGGGTCAAGCTCGACGCCGTGCGTGCGCGCATCGGCGTCGTGTTCCAGCACTACAACCTGTTCCCGCACCTCTCCGTGCTCGACAACGTGACACTCGCCAGCCGGGCCGTGCAGCGGAGGAGCAAGAAGGTCGCCGAGCAGCGCGGCCTCGAGCTCCTGGCCCAGGTCGGCCTGGCAGACAAGGCCCGCGAGTTCCCGGACCGGCTCTCCGGCGGGCAGCAGCAGCGGGTTGCCATCGTGCGCGCCATCGCCACCGATCCGGAGCTGCTGCTGCTCGACGAGATCACGAGCGCGCTCGACCCCGAACTCGTCGGCGAGGTGCTCGAGCTCGTGCGCACGCTGGCAGAGGGCGGGTCCACGATTCTGATGGCGACGCATGAGATGGCCTTCGCGCGGGATGTCGCGCACCGCGTCGTCTTCCTCGACGGCGGGCAGATCGTCGAACAGGGGCCCTCTCAGCAGATCCTTAAGCACCCGGTGCAGGATCGAACCAGGGAGTTCCTCACGCGGTTCACCGCACCCGGCCTCCTCGGATCCGATCCAGCCTGAACCGCGCCGACCCCCACTCTCCTGAGGAATCCGTGAAGAAGAAGACCATCGTCGTGCTGTCCATCGCGGCCGTCGCCGCCATCGCGGCCGCCGCCATCGCCGGCCCGATCATCTATCGCGATGTGGTCGTCGGCCCCGCCGCAGCCGCGCCGACCGTGCAGGCGCCGACGCCGGACGACGCCGCGGGCACAGGGCCGAGTCATGACCTGAGCGGCAGCTGGAGTGTCGCGGCGGATTCCTTCGCCGGCTACCGCGTCGACGAGGTG
>CAZZNX010000006.1:22488-46036 GCA_964655795.1 uncultured Leifsonia sp.
CGCACGGCCGAGGTCTCCGGGAGCTTCGACGTGGAGACCCTGACGCTGACCGCGGCCGAGGTGAGCGTCGACGTGGCCTCCATCGAGACGGACTCCGCGAACCGCGACAGTTACTTCCGCAGCAGCGCCGTGAACGTCGCCGAATTCCCCGATGCGACCTTCCGCCTGCTCGAACCCGTCAGTGCTGCCGCACCGCCCGTCGGCGGCGAGGTGCAGACCGTGACGGTACGCGGCGAGCTCACGCTGAACGGCGAGACGAAGCAGGTGGATGCCGAGGTCCAGGCCGTGCTCGCCGGAGACGGCGGCCAGGTGAGTGGCAGTGTGCCGATCACCTTCGCCGACTTCGGCGTCGAGGCACCCAATCTCGGCTTCGTCTCGGTCGAGCCGAGCGGCTCGATCGAGTTCCTGCTGAACATCGAACCCGCGTAACCTGCCCCCTCGTCGTGTACCGCCGACCGGTGTTTCGGCAGACGCGCCGCCCCCGTGAACAGCTTTGGCGGCGTGTCCGCCGAATCTCCGGCCGATCGCACGCTGTGGGGCCGCGCGTTCCGGCTCAGTCGCCGGCGAGCATCGCGGCGATCGTGGCCGGCACCGCCTCGGCGACGTCGAGCGCCAGGATCGGCCCACCCTGGGACGCCCGCCGTGCGGCGAGGGCGTGCACGAGCACGGCCGTCGCGGCAATCGGCGCGATCGCCGCGGCATCCTGTGCGATGGTGCTGTGGCGCGTCGCCAGCAGGGCGCCGAGGATTCCGCCGAGCACGTCGCCGGTGCCGGCCGTGGCCAGCCAGCTCGGAATGCCGGACACCGTGAAGCGCGCCCCGTCCGGGCCCGCGATGTAGGTGACGGAGCCCTTGAGCAGCACCGTCGCCCCCAGCTGCTTTGCGGCATGTGCCGCCCACAACGCCGGATGGGCCGCGACATCGGCGGCCGTCGGCGGGCTGGCCTGTACGGCGCGCGCCTTGCCCGCATGTCCGGCACGGCGGGCGGTCTCGGCGAGCACCTCGGCGAGCTCGCGGTAGTGCGGGGTCAGCACGACGGAGCCGCGCGCCTCGTGCACGAGGTCGAGCGCGCCGGCGTCCAAGACGGTCGGAACACCCTGCGCCGTCGCCTGGGCGAGCTCGCCGCCGAGGATCAGGGTGCGGCGGGAGCTCGTCATGCCCGACCCGATCAGCCAGGCCTGCACGCGGCCGCCGACACCGACGACCTCCGGCCGGCGGGCGAGCACGAGCTGGCGCACGGCGCTCGGCCCTGTGTAGCGGACCATGCCGACTCCGGTGCGCATGGCGGCCTCGACGCCGAGGACGGCGGCGCCGGGGTAGTCGTGCGAACCGGTGAAGACGCCGAGCACGCCGCGCGAATACTTGTCATCACCCGGCCTCGGAACGACGAGCCATTCCCGCGCCCGTGCGACATCCCACTCCAGCCATTCCGCCGAGTTGTCCATGCCTTAACGATAAGCCTCGGCGGCCGTGAACGCCTTACTCGGTGCGTTCGGAAACGGCGATGATGTTCCGCTCGCTGTCCACGAACCAGGCGCCGCGTTCCGAGCCCATCTCGGCCACGCCGTTCACGGTCTTGAGTCCGGGCAGGTCGTACTCCTCAAAGACGACTCCGCGCCCGCGCAGCTCGGTCATCGTCGACTCGAGATCGCCCGTCTCCAGCGTCAGCGCGGTGTTCTGCGCCGTACCGGCGAAGGTCGTCTCGTAGAGCAGGATGCGGCTGCCGGCGACGTTGAAGATGAGGGCGCCGTCCTCGCTCATCTCCGGTTCGAGGTCCAGCTTGTCTTTGTAGTAGCCACGCGCCCGCTCCAGATCACTCGCGGGAAGCACGGCCATGGCACTCGTGAAGCTCAACATGAGGATTGCTCTCTTCTCCCCCGATCGAGGCTACGCCGCCGGATGCCGGCGGGGCAAGCCGCCGGCATCCGTTCGCCGTGTCAATCTCAGGCCCGCCGAGTGGCGTCCTGCACCTCGCCGACGAGCTCCTCGATGATGTCCTCCAGGAACAGCACGCCGATCGCCTCGCCGTCCGCGTCGAAGGCTCTGGCCAGGTGGGCCCCGGTGCGCCGCATGGCGGTGAGCGCGTCCTCCAGGTCGGTGCCCTCGAAGATCGAGGCGAGCTGGCGGATGCGCTTGGCCGGAACCGGTTCGTCCCAGACCGGCGTGGTCGCATCCGGAACCAGGTCCAGATCGATCACGTCCTTGAGGTGCAGGTAGCCGCTCGGCTCTCCGCGCTCGTCGAGCATGACGTAGCGCGAGAAGCCGTGGCGGGCCACCGCCCGTTCCAGATCGGTCGGGGTCGCGCCGAACGGCAGGCTCACGAGCGCCGAGATCGGCACGGCGACATCGCGCACCTTCTTCGTCGTGAACTCGAACGCCGCGCTCAGGGCTCCCGTGCTGTCGCGCAGCACACCCTCACGGGTGGACTGGCTGACGATGGTGGCGACCTCGTCGAGCGTGAATGTGCTCGTCGTCTCGTTCTTCGGCGTCACGCCGAAGATGCGCAGCACACCGTTGGCCACCGCGTTCAGCGCGACGATCACGGGCTTGAAGATCCGCGCGACGAACACCAGGGGCGGGGCGAGCAGCAGCACGGCCTTCTCGGGGATCGAGAAGGAGAGGTTCTTCGGAACCATCTCGCCGAACACCACGTGCAGGTAGGAGACGAGCACGAGGGTGATCGTGAATGCGATGCCACTGATCACGGCCTCCGACCAGCCGGTGAGGCCGAGCGGGATGGCGAGCAGGTGGTGGATCGCCGGCTCCGACACGTTCAGGATCAGCAGCGAGCAGACGGTGATGCCCAGCTGGCTGGTCGCCAGCATGAGCGTCGCGTGCTCCATCGCCCAGAGCGCCGTCTTCGCGCTCGCCTTCCCCTGTTCGGCCAGCGGCTCGATCTGGGAACGGCGCGCGGAGATCACCGCGAACTCCGCGGCGACGAAGAATGCGTTGCCAAGCAGCAATACGACCAGCCACGCCAGTCCGGCCCAGTCACTCATCGCTGTCCCTCCGTTCGGGTGGAGGCTGTGCCCGCGGTGCCGTCCGTGGTGGCCGAGGCAACCGAGGCGGCCGAGTCAACCGAGGCGGCTGAGGCAGCCGATGTGGCATCCGCCGCGGCCTTGCGGGCGGCGGCGGCCACCGCGCGCCGCGCGATCGGTCCCGTGGCCGTGCTCGGCCCTGCGGCATCCGCACCGTCGTCGATCGGATCCGGCGTGAAGCGGATCCTGTCGATGCGGCGCCCGTCCAGGCGCTCGACCCGCAGCTGGCCGCCGTCGATGAGCACCGTGTCGCCGACCATGGGAAGCCGGCCGAGCTCGCTCATCACGAAGCCGGCGACGGTCTCGAATGGGCCGTCCTCCGGCACCTTGACTCCGGTGCGCTCGAGCAGTTCGTCCGGGCGCAGCAGCCCGGGGAAGGTGAGCGAGTCGGCCTGGCGCACAACGCCGGCCCGGGTGCGGTCGTGTTCATCGGCCACCTCACCGACGAGTTCCTCCACGAGGTCCTCGAGGGTCGTGACTCCGGCGGTTCCGCCGTATTCGTCGACGACGACCGCCATCTGGAAGCCGCGGCCGCGGAGCTCACCGAGGAGGGTGTCGAGCTTCATCGTCTCCGGAACGCGCAGCGCGTCGGACTGCAGCGCCGAGACGGGAACCTCGCCCCGCTTGGAGCGCGGAACGGCCATGGCCTGCTTCACGTGCACGACGCCGACGACGTCATCGACGCTCTCGTCGACGACGGGGAAGCGTGAGAAACCGGTCTGGGCGGTGAGCTCGATCACGGCCTGCGCGCTGTCGGTGCGGGCGATGCTGGCGATGCGGGGACGTGGCGTCATGACATCGGATGCCGTGTGACTCGCGAAGCGCAGCGTGCGGTTCAGCAGTGTCGCCGTGTCGGCCTCGAGCATGCCGGCGCTGGCGGAGCGGCGCACGAGCGATGAGAGTTCCTCCGCCGTCCGTGCTCCGCTCAGCTCCTCCTTCGGCTCGATGCCGAAGGAGCGCAGGATCGCGTTCGCGCTGCCGTTCAGCAGCACGATCGCCGGCTTGAACACGGCCGTGAAGCCGGTCTGGAACGGGATGACGAACTTCGCGGTTGCCAGCGGCAACGCCAGCGCGAAGTTCTTCGGAACGAGCTCGCCGAGGATCATCGAGAGCAGCGTTGCCAGCACGATCGCGATCGTCGTCGCGAGCGCCGGGATGATCGCGGCGGGAATGCCCCACTCCGTGAAGACCGGGGTGAGCAGGCTCGTGATGGCCGGTTCCATGGTGAAACCGGTCAGCAACGTCGTCAGCGTGATGCCGAGCTGAGCGCTGGAGAGGTGCGTCGAGGTGATCTTCAGCGCGGCGATGGTCATACCGAGCTTGCTCTCACCGCGCTCGCGCCTGGCTTCGAGCTCGGCGCGATCGAGGTTCACCAGCGCGAACTCGCTGGCGACGAAAAGGCCCGTTCCCACGGTGAGGAGGAGTCCGATGCCGAGCATGATCCACTCAGACATTGCAATCACCCCCGCGGGTCACGGGCATGGGTTTATGGGAGGGCGAATTGGCAGGAGGAGGGTCGTCCATTGTGGTGCCAGTATATGCGAGCCGGCTACCAGCTGACTGGCAGCGCCTTGCCTTCTTCGTAACCTGCCGCCGACTGGATGCCGACACGTGCCAGCTGCTGGAACTCCGTCACCGTGCGGGCGCCGGCGTAGGTGAACGAGCTCCGCACACCGGAGGTGATCATGTCGAGCAGGTCCTCCAGCGATGGCCGCTGCGGGTCGAGGAAGATCTTCGAGGAGGAGATTCCCTCGGCGAAGAGGGTCTTCCGTGCCAGATCGTAGGCGTCGAGACGCTCGAAGCGCTCCTTGACGGCCTTCGTCGACGCCATCCCCCAGCTCTCCTTGTAGAGCCTGCCCGCCGCATCCGTCGCGAGCTGGCCCGGCGCCTCGATGGTGCCGGCGAACCAGGATCCGATCATCACGGATGCCGCACCGGCGGCCAACGCGAGCGCGACGTCACGCGGGTAGCGCACCCCGCCGTCCGCCCACACGTGCGCGCCGAGTTCGCGTGTCGCCTCCGCCGTCTCGAGCACGGCGGAGAACTGCGGCCGGCCGACGGCCGTCATCATGCGGGTCGTGCACATGGCCCCTGGACCGACGCCGACCTTGATGATGCTCGCGCCCGCGCCGACCAGGTCGCCCACGGCATCCGACGTCACGACGTTGCCCGCGACCAGCGGGATGCCGAGGCCGAGGCCGTTCACCGTCGCGAGCGCGCGCAGCATGCCCTCCTGGTGGCCGTGTGCCGTGTCGAGCACGAGCACGTCGACGCCTGCGGCGGCGAGGGCCTGGGCCTTGGCCGCGACGTCGCCGTTGATGCCGATCGCGGCGGCGACCGCGAGACGACCGGAGGAGTCGACGTTCGGCTGGTAGATCGTCGAGCGCAGCGCACTCGTGCGGCTGAGCGTGCCGACGACGACGCCGTGGTGCAGCACGGGGGCGAACTCGAGATCGGCGGCCGCCATGACGTCGAATGCGCGGCGGGCCGTGTCGACGTCGTCGGCGTCGATGGCGGTCAGCTCGCCGTGGAGCAGATCGCCGAGCCTGGCATCGCTCGGCGCGGTGGCGAGCCTGGCCGCCTGGATGCAGCCGCGGTACGCACCGCCGTCGTCCTGCACGAGGATGCCGTGCCCGGCCGCAGCAGGCACCTGCCGCAGCGCCTCGGCGACGGTCGCATCCGGCGAGAAGGTGAACGGGGTGTCGAAGCGCACGGACTGCGCCTTCACCCAGCGGATCGCCGCATCCAGCTGCTGCAGAGGCATGTCCTGCGGGAGCACGCCGAGTCCGCCGCGACGGGCGAGGGAGGCGGCCAGCCGTGGCCCGGTGACGGAGTTCATGTTCGCCGCGACGATCGGGATCGTGGCACCGGTGCCGTCGTTCGGCGCCAACGACACGTCGAGGCGACTGGTGACGGCCGAGCGACTGGGAACCAGGAACACATCGGAATAGGTGAGGTCGTGCGTCGGCGCTGTGCGGTAGAACTCCATGTCGCCAACGCTATCCCCGAGTGTGCGCGAGCGCACCTGTCATGTTCGGAGCCTCACCCGGGGCGGCGCCGCACAACCGCGCCACACCCGAGCTGCACAGCCGCGGCGCACACCGTTGCGCGCAAAAGGGGATTAGGCTTGAACTCTGCCGCGGGTATCCATGAGACGCCCGCGCATCTCAGTTCCAGAATCAACGAAGAGAGTGGGCGATCGGCTGTGTCGAGCCAGTTGACCGGGTCGGGTTCCGACGAAACAACGTCGGAAGAATTTGGGGCCAATGAATGGCTCGTCGACGAGATGTACGAACGATTCCTCGTCGATAAGAATTCGGTCGACCAGTCGTGCTGGTCGATTCTGGAGAATGACACGCCCAAGGCTGCACAGGATGCCGAGGCGCCCGCCGCACCCGCGGCCGAGCCGCGCCCCGTCACCGCGCCGATCTCCGTGATCGGAAGCCCGCCGGCGGCCAAGACCACCTCCGTCGCGCCGAAGCCGGAGCCCGTCCCGGCCGACGCACCGATCACGACCCCGCAGCAGGTCGTCGCCACAGAGCAGCCGGCGATCACCCCGGACGAGATCACGCCACTGCGCGGTATGGCGAAGACCCTCGCCGTGAACATGGACGCCAGCCTGAGCGTGCCGACTGCGACCAGCGTCCGCACCATCCCGGCGAAGCTGATGATCGACAACCGCATCGTCATCAACAACCACCTCAAGCGCGCCCGTGGCGGCAAGATCTCCTTCACCCACCTCATCGGCTGGGCACTGATCCAGGCCCTCAAGGTGTTCCCGAGCCAGAACGTGTACTACACAGAGGTCGACGGCAAGCCCTCGGTCGTCAAGCCGGCACATGTCGGCCTCGGCATCGCCATCGACATCCCCAAGCCCGACGGCACGCGCGCCCTGCTGGTCCCGGCCATCAAGCGCGCAGACACGATGACCTTCAGCGAGTACCTCGCGGCCTACGAAGACCTGGTCAAGCGCGCCCGCGGCAACAAGCTCACCGCCGACGACTTCAACGGCGCATCGATCTCGCTGACCAACCCGGGCGGAATCGGAACCGTGCACTCCGTGCCGCGTCTGATGAAGGGTGCAGGGTGCATCATCGGCGCCGGTGCACTCGAGTACCCGGCCGAGTTCCAAGGTTCCAGCGAGAAGACCCTCGCCAATCTCGCCATCGGCAAGACGATCACGCTGACCAGCACCTACGACCACCGCGTCATCCAGGGTGCAGGCTCCGGCGAGTTCCTCAAGATCGTGCACGAGCTGCTCACCGGCCAGCGCACCTTCTACAGCGACATCTTCTCTGCCCTGCGCATCCCGTACGCCCCGATCGAGTGGGCGCCCGACATCAGCGTCGATCTCGCCAGCGCCATCGACAAGACGGCCCGCGTGCAGGAGCTCATCAACGCGTTCCGCGTGCGCGGTCACCTGATGGCCGACATCGACCCGCTCGAGTACGTACAGCGCTCCCACCCCGACCTCGACATCGCGACCCACGGCCTCACCTTCTGGGACCTCGACCGCGAGTTCGTCACCGGCGGCTTCGGCGAGAAGCGCTCTGCACTGCTGCGTGACATCCTCGGCGTGCTCCGCGACTCCTACTGCCGCACGACCGGCATCGAGTACATGCACATCCAGGACCCGGTGCAGCGTCGCTGGGTGCAGTCCAAGGTTGAGCGCAAGTACGAGAAGCCGACGCATGACGAGCAGCTGCGCATCCTCGGCAAGCTCAACGAGGCCGAGGCCTTCGAGACCTTCCTGCAGACCAAGTACGTCGGGCAGAAGCGCTTCAGCCTCGAGGGTGGCGAATCGACGATCGCCCTGCTCGACGCGATCCTCGCCGGCGCGGCAGAGGCCGGCCTCGACGAGGCCGCCATCGGCATGGCCCACCGCGGCCGCCTGAACGTGCTCACCAACATCGCGGGCAAGACCTACGGCCAGGTGTTCCAGGAGTTCGAGGGCACCGCAAGCAACAAGAACGTGCACGGCTCCGGCGACGTCAAGTACCACCTCGGTACAGAGGGCGTCTTCCGCAGCAGCACCGGCGCCCAGATCCCGGTCTACCTGGCCGCGAACCCCTCGCACCTCGAGGCCGTCGACGGCGTGCTCGAGGGCATCGTCCGCGCCAAGCAGGACCGCAAGCCGGTCGGCACCTTCTCCACGCTGCCGATCCTCGTGCACGGCGACGCGGCCATGGCCGGCCAGGGCGTCGTGCTTGAGACCCTGCAGATGTCGCAGCTGCGTGCGTACCGCACCGGCGGAACCATCCACGTGGTCGTGAACAACCAGGTCGGCTTCACGACGCCTCCCGGCGAGGCGCGCACGTCCGTCTACTCGACCGATGTGGCCAAGACCATCCAGGCCCCGATCTTCCACGTGAACGGCGATGACCCCGAGGCCGTCGTGCGCGTGGCGGAGCTCGCGTTCGAGTACCGCCAGGAGTTCAAGCGCGACGTCGTCATCGACCTCATCTGCTACCGCCGCCGCGGTCACAACGAGGGCGACGACCCCTCGATGACGCAGCCGCTGATGTACAACCTCATCGAGGCCAAGCGCTCGGTGCGCAAGCTCTACACCGAGGCTCTCGTCGGTCGTGGCGACATCACCGAGGAAGAGTACGAAGCCTCGCACCGCGACTTCCAGGACCGTCTGGAGCGCGCGTTCATGGAGACGCACGCGGCGCAGACCGGCTCGATGACCGTCGTCAACCCGATGGGCAACGGCGAGACGGATGACGCAGTCGGCGTTCCAGAGATCACCGGGGTCTCCGAGGCCGTCGTGCACCAGATCGGTGACGCGTTCAACAACAAGCCGGCCGGTTTCACCGTGCACAACAAGCTGCAGCAGCTGCTGCAGAAGCGCCTCGACATGAGCCGCAACGGCAACATCGACTGGGGCTTCGGCGAGTTGCTGGCCCTCGGCTCCCTGCTGCTGGAGGGCACCCCCGTGCGCTTCGCCGGTCAGGACGCGCGCCGCGGCACCTTCGTGCAGCGCCACGCCGTTCTGCACGACCGCGTCAACGGTCAGGAATGGCTGCCGCTGGCCAACGTCAGCGACAACCAGGCCCGGTTCTGGATCTACGACACCCTGCTCAGCGAGTACGCCGCCCTGGCCTTCGAATACGGCTACTCGGTGGAGCGCGCAGACGCCCTCGTGCTCTGGGAGGCCCAGTTCGGTGACTTCGCCAACGGCGCACAGACCGTCATCGACGAGTTCATCTCCTCTGCCGAGCAGAAGTGGGGCCAGCGCTCGAGCGTTGTCATGCTGCTCCCTCACGGCTACGAGGGGCAGGGTCCCGACCACTCCTCCGCGCGCATCGAGCGCTTCCTGCAACTGTGCGCAGAGAACAACATGACCGTCGCACGCCCGTCGACGCCCGCGTCATACTTCCACCTGCTGCGCCGCCAGGCCTACCAGCGTCCCCGCCGCCCGCTCGTCGTCTTCACCCCGAAGGCCATGCTGCGTCTGCGTGGGGCGTCCAGCGAGGTCGCCGACTTCACCAGCGGCGCCTTCGAGCCGGTGATCGACGATGCGCGCATCACCGACAAGGCCGCCGTCAAGCGCGTGCTGTTCATGGCGGGCAAGATCTACTACGACCTGCGCAGCGAGCTCGAGAAGAACCCGAACGAGCAGATCGCCCTCGTCCGCATGGAGCAGTACTACCCGCTCCCGGCCGCCGAGCTCAAGTCGGTCGTCGAGCAGTACCCGGATGCCGAGCTGTACTGGGTGCAGGACGAGCCGGAGAACCAGGGCGCATGGCCGTTCTTCTGCCTCGAGACGGCCAAGATCGGCCAACGACCGGTCGGCGTCGTGTCGCGCCCGGCTTCCGCCTCCCCCGCTGCCGGCTCGGCCAAGCGCCACGCGGCAGAGCAGGCCGAGCTGCTGCGCGCCGCGCTCACACTCGAGTAGCAGCGCGAGAGTTCGCACACCGAAGGCCCGCCACGACCACCCGGTCGCGGCGGGCCTTCTGCGTGGCAGCGGTCGCCTCTCGCGGTCGCCTGCACGGCCACCTGTCACGGCCACCTGTCACACACAGGCCGCCGGACCTAGGCTGGGCGTATGAGCGAGCAGAGCAACGCGAGGCGCGTCGGCGCGGCCTTCGGGCGGGCAACGAGCACCGCCGCGCACGGGGCACGGCGCGTCATCCGGCGCAACCAGACGGTGAACACGGTGTACCGCACCGGCGTCGGCGTCGTCGGCGGTGGCACGGTCGCGCTCGGAATCGTGCTGATCCCGCTCCCGGGGCCCGGTGCCCTGATCGCGCTCGGCGGCCTCGGCATTCTCGCGACCGAGTTCGATGGCGCCAGGAAGGTGAGCCGCACCGCGAACACCGCCGTCGGCAAGGGCGTCGCCGCCGCGAAAGCGGCGAAGGCTCGCCGGGACGCCGCCAGGGCCGCCGCGCCACAACCCGCTCCACAACCCGCTCCACAACCCGCGCCGGAGTAGTCGCGCGACCGGCCCGCCCGGGTCAGCTACCGATCAGTGTCTGTGAACCGGCAGTGTCATCGAACGTCAGTGTCATCGAACTTCAGTGTCATCGAACGTCAGCGGAATCAACCTCAGTCGCTCGACCCTCAGCAGCTCGAACCTCAGTGGCCCCGTACCGCGGCGTCTCCGGCATCCGAGCGAGCGCTGACGGCCACCAGATGACACGACCCATGTCGTATGCGAGCGCGGGAATCAGCAGGGAGCGCACCAGGAAGGTGTCCAGGAGCACGCCGAACGCCACAATGAAGGCGAGCTGGACGAGGAACAGGATCGGCAGCACGCCGAGGGCGGCGAATGTCGCCGCGAGCACGAGCCCGGCCGATGTGATCACACCGCCGGTGACGATCAGACCGCGCAGAATGCCCTCCCGGGCCCCGTGCACCGCGGTCTCCTCACGCACACGTGTCATGAGGAAGATGTTGTAGTCGACGCCGAGCGCCACCAGGAAAACGAATCCGAAGAGCGGCACGACGGGGTCGGCACCGGGGAACCCGAACACCCCGTTGAAGACGATGGCCGAGACGCCGAGCGCGGCAGCGAAGGAGAGCACGACACTGCCGATCAGCAGGAGCGGTGCGACGACGGCGCGCAACAGCAGCATCAGGATCAGCAGGATGACGATCAACACCAGCGGGATCACGAGATTGCGGTCATGAATCGCCGCGGTGTTCGTGTCGAGGGCAACCGCGGTGGTCCCGCCGACGAGAACGGGGTCTGCCGCCGTTCCGACTCCCGCGAGCTCAGCGCGCAGCTCCTTCACGAGCGCCTCGGCCTCGAGCGAGTCGCCGGCGTACACGAGGGTCGCCTGCAGCAGCACCCGGCCGTCGACGACCGTCGGCTCTGCGGGCTCAGCGCCCGGGGCGCCGAGCGCCTGGACACCGTCACCCGTCACGGGCAGGGAGCCGCTCGGTGACTCGGCCGAGAGCACGCTCACCGAGTCGACACCGTCGGTGGCGAGCAGCACGTCGGCCGTCTCCTGCAGCGCCCCCTCAGGGGCGATCACGACCGCTGGCGTTCCCGAACCGCCAGGGAAGTGCTCGGCGAGCAGGGCCTGACCGTCGCGCGACTGCGATTCCCCGAGCACGAACTCACCGGAGGAGACTCCGTCGGCCTTGAGCTGGGTCATGCCGAGCGCCATGACGATCAGGAGGAGTGTCGAGCCGATCCAGATCACACGCGGTCGGCGCCGGATGAGACGGGCCAGGCGCGGCCAGATGCCCTGCGCGTCGATGCCCTGCTCGCTGGGGCCGGTTTGACCGAGCTGTGGACGGCGCGGCCAGAACGCGACGCGACCCGCCCAGAACATCAGCGCAGGCAGCAGGGTGAGTGAGGCGAGGAGCGCGAACACGATGCCGATTGCGGCGACGGGGCCAAGGATCTTGTTGGAGTTCAGGTCGCTGACGAGCAGGATCAACAGGCCGGCGATGACCGTGCCGCCCGAGGCGAGGATCGGCTCCCACGAGCCGCGCAGGGCCGCCCAGGTCGCCGTCCACTTGCTCTCGTGCACGTGCAGCGCCTCACGGTAGCGCGCGATGTAGAGCAGCGAGTAGTCGGTTGCAGCACCGATCACGAGGATGAAGAGGATGCCCTGGGTCTGACCGTTGATCAACAGGATGTCGGCCCTGGCGAGCGCCACGACCGCGAACACCGCGGCGCAGAGGGCGGTGAGGCTGGAACCGAGCATGATCAGTGGCAGCAACGGCGAGCGGTACACGATGACGAGGATGAGGAACACGGCGGAGAGCGCAACGATCAGCAGCAGTCCGTCGATGCCGGCGAATGCCCCGGAGAGATCGGCGGTGAATCCGGCCGGGCCGGCGAGATATCCGGTGAGGCCGGCGGTGTCCGCCTCGGTGAGCTGTGCACGGAGCTCGGAGACGACGTCGGCAACCTCGGCCGTGGTGTCGATCTGCACGAACAGCTCGACCGCCTCGCCGTCCTCGGAGGGGATCGCCGGCGAGACACCGTCGGCGAGCACGCCGTCGGTCGACTGGAACTGCGTTGCCAGCTCGTCGATCGCCTCGTTGTCCGCCTCGCTCAGGCCGCCGTCGCGCTGGAGGACGACGATGGCCGGGATCGCCTCATCGCCCCGGAAGTCTGCCTGCAGCTCCTGCACCTTGGTGGCCTCGGAGCTGGCCGGGAGGAACTGGGCCTGGTCGTTCGTCGACACATCGCTGATCGCTCCGAACGACGCCCCACCCAGACCGAACAGGGCGAACCAGACGAGGATCAGCACGGCGGGGATCAGCACCCGCAGCCAGCGGGGAACCCGCGATGCTCGGCGAGGCTGGACGGGGGGTGCGTCGGAAACGGCGGTCTTCACTCCGCCTACGTTACCCTATTTATCTAGCCAAGCTAGCAATGGGCGGCGAAACGGCTCGTCGCGGTCGATCTAGGCGTGCTGCTGGCTGAGGCGGAGACGCGCGAGAACCTGGTCGCGCAGGTCTTCCGGAGCGCTCTCCTTGCACGCCCGCTGGACGGCCTCGGTCAGAACCTGTCCGACAAGGTGCTCCGTCGTGCACTCGGCGCAGTTCGCGAGGTGCTCCCGGATGTCAGCGGCATCCGTGCTGCACAGCTCGTTGTGCAGATATTCCTCGAGTTCAGCCTTGGCTTTCTCGCATCCGCAATCACTCATTTTTTGCTCCTTGGTGCTCTGGCACCGGTGTCTGTTGTGGCGCGGCCGATGCCCTGCTCAAGGGCGTAGCCGGCCAGCATCTCGCGCAGCATCCGTCGGCCGCGGTGCAGGCGGCTCATGACGGTGCCGATGGGGGTCTTCATCATGTCGGCGATCTCCTGATAGGAGAAGCCTTCGACGTCGGCGAAGTACACGGCCAGGCGGAAGTCCTCCGGCAGTGACTGCAGCGCATCCTTCACGGTGCTGTCCGGCAGGTGGTCGATCGCCTCGGCCTCAGCCGAACGGCTCGAGCTCGCGGTGGTGGACTCTGCGCCGCCCATCTGCCAGTCTTCGAGGTCATCGATCGTGCCCTGATACGGCTCGCGCTGCTTCTTGCGATAGGTGTTGATGAACGTGTTCGTCAAGATGCGGTAGAGCCACGCCTTGAGGTTCGTTCCCTGCTCGAACTGCTTGAACGCGGCGAAGGCCTTGACGAAAGTCTCCTGGACGAGGTCCTGCGCGTCGGAGGGATTCTTCGTCATCCGCAGCGCAGCACCGTAGAGCTGGTCGATGAACGGGAGTGCTTGCTCTTCGAACAGCGTGCTGAGGTCAGGAGTTGCTGCGCCGAGCGCCTCGGCGTCTGTGGAGTCGGTGGTCATCACCGGCAATCTTAGAGCGTCTGACACTGCGATCGCCCCGCTCGGGCGATCGAGCACTGCGGTCTCCGCCATCGTTCTCCTCGTCATCAGCCTGCGCCATGGAGCGGCACCGACTACTCTGATAACCAATGCTGATCTCGAGATATTCCAAGCCCGACTTCGATCCGTACGGCGAAAACAGCCCGGAGCCCGAAGAAACGCTGTGGCCGGCGCCGACCGCGTCGGTGCCGACGAGCGCGGTTCTCTCGCTCCCCGGCTCCAAGTCGCTGACCAATCGCGAGCTCGTGCTCTCCGCACTGGCCGACGGCCCATCGCGGCTGCGTGCGCCCCTGCACTCTCGAGACAGTGACCTCATGGTCGAGGCGTTACGCGAACTCGGCACCGTGATCGAGACGGTGCCAGGCGACGGCGAGTACGGCCCCGACCTGCTGATCACCCCCGCAGAGGAACTCAGCGGCAGCACCACGATCGACTGCGGACTCGCCGGAACCGTGATGCGCTTCCTGCCGCCGCTGGCCGGACTCGCCCTCGGCCCCACCACCTTCGACGGCGACGAGGCGGCCCGGCGCCGCCCGATGGCCACGACGATCAGCTCGCTGCGCGCACTCGGCGTTGACATCAACGACGACGGCCGCCCCGTGCTGCCGTTCACCGTGCACGGGTCCGGGCGCATTGTGGGCGGCGAGATCACCATCGACGCCTCGCTCTCCAGCCAGTTCGTCTCCGGCCTGCTGCTGGCCGCCGCCCGCTTCGACAACGGCCTCACCCTCAGCCACTCCGGTGAGCGCCTGCCGAGCATGCCGCACATCGAGATGACGATCGAGACCCTGGCCGCCCGCGGCGTCACGGTGGACTCCCCCGCGCCCGGCACCTGGATCGTCGCACCCGGCCCGATCGCCGCGGCGGATGTCGCCATCGAACCCGACCTCTCCAACGCTGCGCCGTTCCTGGCCGCAGCGCTCGTCACCGGCGGCTCCGTCACCATCACGGGCTGGCCGAGCGAGACCACCCAGATCGGCGCGCGGCTGGCCGATCTGCTGCCACTCTTCGGCGCCACCGTTGTCCGTGACGGCGACCGTCTCACCGTGACCGGAGGCGACGGCATCCGCGGCGTCACCCTGGACCTGCCGGAGGGCGGCGAACTCGTGCCGAACCTCGTCGCGCTCGCGGCCCTGGCGTCCGAGCCGAGCACGATCACCGGGATCGGGCACATCCGCCACCACGAGACAGACCGCCTCGCCGCCCTCGTCACCGAGATCAACAAGCTCGGCGGCAACGTCACCGAGCTCGACGACGGCCTGCACATCGAGCCGGCCGAACTGCACGGGGGAACCTGGCTGAGCTACGAGGACCACCGGATGGCGACGACGGGCGCGATCATCGGTCTCGCCGTCGCGGGCGTCGAGATCGAGAACATCGGCACGACCAGCAAGACGCTGCCGCAGTTCACCGAGCTCTGGCACGCCATGCTCACCGGCAGCCACGGCGCCTGAGATGGCATCGCTGCTGACGGCGCACCGTCTGATCGGGGCCAACGCATGAGCTGGTGGAGCGATGAGGCCGATGACGACGAGCCCGAATTCGACGAATCCGCCGTGCGGGTGCGGCCCAACCGCAAGGGCAACCGCCCGCGCACCAAGACCAGGCCGGAGCACAACGATGCCCTGACCGGTCGTGTGCTCGGCGTGGACCGCGGCCGCTACACGGTGCTGCTCGACGAGAACACACCCGAGGAGCGTCAGGTCACCTCCGCGCGCGCCAGCGAGCTGCGCAAGAAGGCCGTCGTCACCGGCGACCGCGTCGACATCGTCGGCGACACCTCCGGCGCGGAGGGCAGCCTCAGCCGCATCGTGCGCATCCAGCCCCGCGTCACCCTGCTGCGCCGCAGCGCGGACGACACGGATGCCGTCGAGCGCGTGATCGTCGCCAACGCCGACCAGATGCTCATCGTCGTCGCAGCGGCCAACCCGGAGCCGCGCATCCGCCTCGTCGACCGCTACCTGGTCGCCGCCTACGATGCCGGCATCACGCCGATCCTCTGCATCACCAAGACCGACCTCGCCGATCCGGCAGAGTTCCTGGCGAACTTCGCCGGACTCGAGTTCCAGGTCTTCACGAGCCGTAGCGACGAGATGCCGCTGGACGCGATCGGCGCCGCCCTCGTCGGGCACGACACCGTGTTCGTCGGCCACTCCGGCGTCGGCAAGTCGACGCTCGTCAACGCGCTGGTTCCTGACGCCAAACGTGCCGTCGGCGTCGTCAACACCGTGACAGGGCGAGGCAGGCACACCTCGTCCTCGACGGTGTCACTGCGCCTCGAGACGGATGCCGGCCGCGGCTGGGTCATCGACACCCCCGGTGTGCGCTCCTTCGGTCTCGGCCACATCAACACCGACAACATCCTGAAGGCGTTCACCGACCTCGCCGCGATCGCGGAGGAGTGCCCGCGCGGCTGCAGCCACCTGCCCGACGCTCCGGACTGCGCGATCATGGAGGCCGTCGCGGCCGGCGCCCTCGGCGACACCGGCCCAGCCCGCCTCGACTCCCTGCAGCGCCTGCTGGCCACCTTCGCGCCGTCCAACCGCACGGTCAGCACCGAGCGCTGACCGTGCGCGCCGGCCGGCTGCCGCCACCGGCTACGGTGGAAGCATGACCGAATCTGTGCGCCTCGAGCCCGGCCAGCCCGCCCCCGACTTCACCCTCAACGACCAGAACGGTGCGCCGGTCTCACTGGCCGACTACCGCGGCCAGAAGGTGGTGCTCTACTTCTACCCGGCGGCGATGACGCCGGCCTGCACGACTCAGAGCTGCGATTTCCGCGACAGCCTCGGCTCGCTCGCCGCGGCCGGCTACCAGGTGCTCGGCGTCTCCAAGGATTCGGTCGCCACGCTGGCCGAGTTCGCCGAACGCGACGCGCTGACGTTCCCGCTGCTGAGCGATGAGGACCTCACTGTGCACACGCTCTACGGCGCATGGGGTGAGAAGAACAGCTACGGCCGCATCGTCACGGGAACGCTGCGCTCCACCTTCGTGATCGATGAGGACGGCCGCATCTCGCACACCTTCTACAACACGAAGGCGACCGGCCACGTCGCGATGCTGCGCAAGCGCCTGAAGATCAGCTCCTGAAGATCAGCTCCTGAAGGCCAGCTCCTGAAGGCCAGCGCCGCCTAGCCGACCCTCTGCGCGCGGGCGTGTGCGGGCCTCAGGCCTCGTCGTGAGCGAACTGGCTGCGGATGCCGGGCGCGAGCAGCAGCGCGATGACGATGAGCGACGGCGCGAGCAGGGCCCAGCCGAGCTCGGGCCGCGCGTAGATGCCCTGGAAGCAGCCGACGGCGATGGCGACCTGCATCAGCTGCCAGCTGATCGCGGCACCCCGGATCCAGGAGCGCCTCTGCACCGCACCGATCGCGACGGCGGTCACGAAGACGAATGCGACGATCGTGAGCACGAGGATCGCGACGGCGCTCACGAAGGAGGCCGGCTGCTCAGTGATGAGCTCGAAAACGAGCCACATCACGGCGACGAGCATCAGAGCCGCCTCGGCGAACAGCAGCGCGAACAGCAGCACCATCCCGCGTGACGGGCGACGCCGGAATGGGGGGTACGTTCCCCGGTTTTCAGGGGTAGACAGCTCGTTACTCACAGGGGAATCCCATACAAAACTATTGATTTGACACGCCCACTATGGGAGCATATTTGAGGTCAAGTTGACGCTCACAGGGACGTGAGCTGATCATGTCAGATCCTACTTCCTGCAACCTGACCGTTCCTCGCATGTCAGCCAATCGGCTCTGCGAAATTCCCCCCGCAATAAAGGAGCACCCCCATGGATTGGCGCGATAAAGCTGCCTGCCTCACAGCCGACCCCGAGCTGTTCTTCCCCGTTGGGAACACCGGACCGGCCGTCGACCAGATCGAGAAGGCGAAAACCGTCTGCGGCCGATGCAACGTGACCGAGATCTGCCTGCAGTACGCGCTCGAGACCGGTCAGGACTCCGGCGTCTGGGGCGGCCTGAGCGAGGACGAGCGCCGCGCCCTCAAGCGCCGCGCCGCACGCGCACGCCGCGCCTCCTAGGCCACACACGCAGCAACGCAGAAGCGCCGCACGAGTTCTCGTGCGGCGCTTCTACGTGTCTGCAGTCTTCTAGTGCAGGGCCGCCTAGTGCTGGCGCTTGTCGAGCCAGCGCAGTGGGATCTCGATCGTCACCTCTGTGCCACTGCCGAGAACGGTGTGCCAGTCGATGGTGCCACCGAGCTCGCCCTGGATCAGCGTGCGCACGATCTGGGTGCCGAGGCCGGAACCGACCTTGCCCTCCGGGAGTCCGGACCCGGTGTCGCGCACGCGCACGGTGAGCGTCTCGTCGTCCCGTTCGGCGATGATCTCGACCTCGCCCTCGCGCCCGGCCAGGCCGTGCTCGACGGCGTTCGTCACGAGCTCGGTCAGCGCGAGTGCCAACGGGGTCGCGTACTCGCTCGGGAGAACGCCGAAGGTGCCGCTCGACTTGGGGTGGACGGTGGTGTTGTGGGCCGATGCGACCTCGGCGACGAGCAGCAGCACGCGGTCGAAGACGGCGTCGAAGTCGACGTTCTGGCTGAGGCCCTCCGAGAGGGTGTCGTGCACCACGGCGATCGCCGCGACGCGGCGCATGGCCTGCGCCAGCGCCTCCCTGGCCTCCTCGGAGCGGCCACGGCGGGCCTGGATGCGCAACAGTGACGCCACCGTCTGCAGGTTGTTCTTCACGCGGTGGTGGATCTCACGGATCGTGGCGTCCTTGGTGATCAGTTCGCGTTCCTGGTGCCGCAGCTCCGTGACGTCGCGACAGAGCACGATCGCGCCGATGCGCTCTCCGCGGTTGCGGATCGGGATCGCCCGCAGACCGACGGTCACGCCGCGCGCCTCGATGTCTGTGCGCCACGGCGCCCGCCCGGTGACGACGAGCGGCAGCGACTCGTCAACGACGAGCTTGCCGGGAAGCAGCTTGGTCGTGACCTCGGCGAGCGACTCGCCCTCGAGCTCGTCGACGAATCCCATGCGGTTGAACGCCGAGAGGGCGTTGGGGCTGGCGAAGGTGGTGATGCCGTCGACGTCGAGGCGGATCAGGCCGTCGGACGCGCGGGGCGCCCCACGCCTCGGGCCTGTCGGTGCGCCGAGGTCGGGGAAGTCCCCCGATGCGATCATCGCGAAGAGTTCGCTGGCGCAGTCGTTGAAGGTCAGCTCCTGGCGGCTGGGGGTGCGGGCCTCGCTGAGGTTCGTGTGCCTGGTCATCACGGCGACGGGGTCGGGCGCAACGGCCGAACCGGATGCCGAGAGGCGGCGCATCACGGGGATGGCCTTCACGCGCGTCGGCGTCTCCTCGTACCAATCCGGTGCGGTGTTGTCGACGATCTTCGCCGTCTCGAAGGCCTCGGTGACCTGCTTGCGCCATTCCGCCTTGATCTCCTGACCGACGAAATCGCGGTAGAACAGCGTTGCGGCGCTGGAGGGCCTGGCGTGGGCGACGGCGACGAAGCTCCCGGTCTCCGTCGGCACCCAGATCACGATGTCGGCGAAGGCGAGGTCGGCTATGAGCTGACCGTCGGCCACCAACATGTGCAGCCAGTCAACATCAACTTGGCTGCTGCGGCCCTGGGCAAGTACGAGATCACTGAGCGTCGACACGGCATCCAGCGTACCTTCACTGCGCGGGCGACAGTGCCGCGGTCCCGCCCTGCCGCGCACGCGGCCGCCATGACGGGCGGCGCTGCGCGGCGGGCGCCGGAACAAAGCTCTCCTGAACGAGAGCGGCCAACGCCGTGCGCACTGGGGAGCGCGGGGCCGCGTCCCTCAGCGTCCGGCCGTCGAGCACGGCCGTGTCGACGGCGTTCAGATCGTGCGGCACGAGCGTCGCTGCCTCGATCCCGCCGAAGCGCCGCAGCGTGTGACGGAGCTGCGCCTGCGGGTCGAGGCCGATCGCGCTGGCGCGTACCCGGTTCAGCAGCACCGAGATCTGCGCGCCCGGTGCCGCCTCACCGAGGGCGGCGAAGCCCCGCAGGAAGCGCGACAGCCCCACCGGATCGGCCAGACCGACCGCGACAACCCGATCGGCGGCCTCGAGCACGGAGAGCGTCGCCGCGTTCCGCCTCGGGGCGAACAGGTCGCTGGAGATCTCCTCGTCATTCTCGAGGCAGAAGCCGACGTCGACGACGACGTACTCGCGCCAGTCCCGGCAGGCCTCGATGCTCGCACTGACCTTGTCTGCGCCGAGTTCCGGCCAGCGTGCGGCACGCCCGATCCCGGTGAGCACAGAGAACGAACCATGGGGCGAGTCGTAGCGCTGCGCGATGCGCTCCAGCTCGGCCCCGTTCAGGCTGCCGTTGCCGCCGAGCCTGCACGCCGCGGCGAAACCGGGCGCCTCGTCGAGCAGGCCGAGCAACGGCGCGATGCTGCCGCCGTAGCTGTCGGCATCCGCCAGTACGACGGAGTGGCCGCTTGCCGCGAGCTCTGCCGCGATGTTCACGGCGATGGTGGTGCGCCCCGGTGCACCGCTCGGCCCCCAGACGGCGATCACCGTTCCGCGACCGCGTGCCGGCCGCTCATCGGCCGTCCGCGGCGGCAGCGGGATCCCCGCGCACAGCATGCCCTCGATCTCCGGCCAGGCGGCGTCGGCGTCGACGACCTCGTGCAGGCCGAGGCCCGCGGCGTGGCGGCGCTCCGCAGCATCGGCGGCAAGCGCGATCAGCCGGATTCCGCGCTGATCACAGGCCCCGAGCAGCTCCGGCCCCAATGTCATCCGGGTCGCGGAGACGAGAACGGCGTCCGGCCGGTGCGCGTCGAGGGCGACGATGATCTCGCGCGCGGAACCGAGCCTGGCCGCGACGCTGTGACCGTGCTCGATCATGTCGGCCAGGAGACGGTCTTCCGCCGTGGCGTCGAGTCCGAGCACGAGGGTGACCATGACTAGCCCGCGCCGAGCTCGGCACCGAGGCTGGCCGGCACCAACGAGAGCGCATCCCCGTTCGCGACCGCCTGCAGCACGGCGGCCACCGAGGACGTGGGCAGGCGCAACTCGACCGATCGCCCTGCCGCGCCGAGGAGCCCGCCATCGTCGAGCACCCTGACCACCTCGGCGGAGGAGACGATGACGCCCGGCGGACCGTAGCGGCCATGCTCCAGCTGTTGCGCCGCCCAGAGATCGACCGGCGCCCCGGCCGCCACGGACTCCGCGATGTCGCCGGAGAGGGCGACGACGACTCCCGTCCGGCCGCGCTCCGCTCCATCGCTGAGCGCCGTGAGCGGGATCAGCTCACCGGCCGCGACGGCCCGGGTGAGCACGAGACCGCCGGCCGGCAGCTCTGCGACATCCAGATAGCGCGACTCCGCGGTGCCGAGCCGGACAGCGGTCGGCTCCAGCTCGGCGGCGGTGATGGTCGTCCCCGCCGGCAGGGTGGTGCGGGCGACATACATCTGGGCGCTGTCATCGACGCTCGCCACAACGGCTGTGACGCCGACGATCGAGCCCAGCACGAGCACGACGCCGACGGCGAAGCGCGGGTCGAACCACAACGGCCGCTTCGCACCACGTGCCGCGGCGGTCTTCTCCTGCCCCATGAGTGGCGCCTTCCCTCTGCTCCGTCGCCGTTGGCTCCCATGATCGCAAAGATCGTCCGTGCCCGAAAAAGTTATCCACAGCCGCGATCCCCCGGCACCGTGGTGGGTGGGCGAGGCCATAATCGAACTATGTCCGCTGCCGCCCCCGATGACGCACTCGGTCGCTTCCTGACCCTCGGCGACACCGCCGAGATCCTCACGGTGAGCGTCGACGATGTGCTTGCCCTCGTGCGCTCCGGCGAGCTTCCGGCGATCAGGGTCGGGCGCACGGCAGACACAAGCGGCGGCGCGAGCATGTGGCGCGTCGAGCGGGTCGTTCTCGAGGCCTACATCGAGGCGAAGTACGAGGAGACGCGTCGCATGGGTCTGTGGAATCAGGCGGAATACGCCAACATTCCCGAACTCTCCGGTGGCACGATCGTACGCAGCGGTCCGCCGTCCCCACCGAAGAACCCCCAGGAATGAGTGCGCGTCACACCGTGACGCGCACCATCATGAGCTGATCGAACGGCACGATCCTGATGCCCGTCACGAGCGCGCTCCGCCGCGGCACCCCCGCGTCGTGCAGGGCGAGATCGCAGTGGTCGCGCCCGACCCTGTCAATGGTGCCGTGCAGCACCCGCGCAGCGCCAGACTGGTTCACGCCGCAATCGAGCTCGACGGCGGCCCGGCGGCGGCAGAGGTCGCGCAGAACGAAGGCGAGCCCGATGCGCTCGGCCAGGCGAGCCGGTGCGCTCGGCTGCTCGTGCAGGCTCCGTTCGACGCCGCCGCGGTCAAGCAGCACCCCGCCGATCGCCGCGAAGGGGATGACGCATTGCGGCCGGCGCACCCCGGCGGCGACGAGTTCGCCGGCGAACCAGTCCTTGCCGAAGGTGAGCGCGCGCACGCTCACGAGCGCTCCGCTGCGCAACTCGATCCGCAGAACGCCGGCTGCGTCGCCTGCGCCGAGTCGCGGCGCGCCCTCGGGTGCGGCCGCGAGAGCGCTCAGCCGCGCCCGCAGCGACAGCCGCCCGAGCCGCAGCCGTTCCTCCTCTGCTGCGAGCTGGGCCTCCTCCGCGCCGAGCTCGTGCTCGAGCTGACTCTCGAGGTCGTCGAACAGGCTCTCCCAGCGCATGTGCACACGCTAGTGCCTCCGGACGGAGCACAGAAAAGTTATCCACAGAGCGATCTGGCTCTAGACAGACCACGATCCGTGGTGCTTTCATGTGCGACAGGCATTACCCCCAGAACGGGGCACAAATTCATCCTGGTGTGGCGTCGTGCTCTTGCGCGCCCGAAGCGGAGATGTCATGTCAGAACCCGAGCAGGCAGGCGCGGCGGCGGTATCCGCGGGGCGCACGAAAGCGCTGGCCGCGGTCGACCCGGACGACGATGCATTCACGAGGCAACGGAGTGCTCGAGCGGACTTGCCGGACCCTGAGCCGCTGCTGATCAACCTCACCCGCTGCGTGTTGGAGATCCTCGGCGGCATCCGCGATCTCGAACAGATCGGTCGCTGGGTCACCGACGAGGTCTACTCGGCGCTGAAGACGCGCGCCGGCATCGCCGCGCGGGCACGGGCCGTCAAACGGATTCCAGCAGACCGGCCGGTCGTCTCGATCGCGCGCGTGCTCATGACCGAGCCGTGTGACGGCATCGTCGAGGCCGTCGTGATCGTGCACGGCAGGGCGAGGAGCCGCGCAGTGGCCATCCGCCTGGAGGGACTCGACCACCGCTGGCGCGCCAGCGCGCTCAGCATCCTGTGACGACCGGCGGTGTCGGCCGGCGCTGGCCGGCTCAGAGCGCTGGGGCCTTCGCGGCGGCCAGCACCTTCGGCCGGAGCGCGACGAAGTAGAGGATGAGGCTGATCAGCAGCAGGATGTGCCCCATGCCGGCGATGCCCGCGATTCCCGCCGTGCTCTGCTCCCCCAACACGGTGAGCGATCCGTGGGCGACCATTGCGCCGGTTGTGAGCAGCAGTCCGGCGCAGTAGACCCAGAAGAACCAGCTGAAGAGCGGGCTCTCCGCGACCGCGAAGAGCTTCTCGAGCGCCAGGAGGATGAGGAACACGGTCATGCCGAGTGCGAGCAGGTGCGTGTGCACGAGCGCGAGCTGGGTGTCTCCGACGAAGTCGTTGGCCTTGGTGAACTCGCGGTAGAACAGCCCGGAGAGCACTCCGAGCAGCATC
>CAZZNX010000006.1:46067-50768 GCA_964655795.1 uncultured Leifsonia sp.
TAGAACAACCTCTTCATGATGACAACTTTCTCCTGGGCTCGATCGACGCCAAGGATTCCATCCTGCCCCGGCCGCCCCGCCCAGCACATCAACCCAAAGATTGGTGCTGTGGCGCTGCCGACACACGGTGCGGACATGCACTGCCGACAGACACTGCCCACAGACAGAGGATGCCCCCGCGCTCGGTGAGCGCGGGGGCATCCTCGTGAACGGCGTTGCGTTACTTCTTGCCCTGCGCGCGACGCTCAGCGCGGTTGACAGGAGCGGCACCGCCCGTGTTCTGTCCGAAGGCTCCACGGCCGGCCTGGGGTTCTGCACCCTCTGCGGCGTCTTCCGGCTCGACCTGGCTGGCCGCCACCTGGCGACGGGCACGGTCGGTCGCGGCCTGCTGGATCTGACCGCGCTGGTTGCGCACCTCGACGTCACCGGAGTCGCTCGGCGCGATGTAGCTGAGTTTGTCGGTCGGCGCCTCGGAGCGGGCGAGCCCCTTCGCGGCGACACGCGGCGCGCCGATCTCGCCGGGAGCCTGCGTCACCTCGACCTCGAGGTTGAACAGGAAGCCGACGGTCTCCTCGCGGATCTGGCCCATCATCTGCTGGAACATGGTGTAGCCCTCGCGCTGGTACTCGACCAGCGGGTCGCGCTGTGCCATGGCGCGCAGGCCGATGCCGTCCTTGAGGTAGTCCATCTCGTAGAGGTGCTCGCGCCAGCGGCGGTCGATCACCGAGAGCACGACTCGACGCTCGAGCTCGCGCATGGCGGGAGAGCCGAGCGACTCCTCACGCTTCTGGTACGCGAGCTTGGCATCGGAGAGGATCTCGCGGCGCATGAAGTCGGGGTTGATCTTGCCCTTGTTGCCGGCCTCGGCAACGACCTCGTCGATCGTGATGCCGACGGGGTAGAGCGTCTTCAGCTCCGTCCACAGTGCGTCGAAGTCCCAGTCGTCGCCTGCGCCCTCGCTGGTGTGCTGCGCGAGCACATCGTCGATCACGCTCTCCAGGAACGCCTGGGTGCGCTCGTGCAGGTCGTCGCCCTCGAGGATGTGGCGACGGTCGCCGTAGATCGCCTCACGCTGACGGTTCAACACGTCGTCGTACTTGAGGACGTTCTTGCGGATCTCGGCGTTGCGGGCCTCGACCTGCGACTGGGCGCTGCGGATGGCGCGGCTGACGACCTTGGATTCGATCGCCATGTCGTCCGGCACACCGCTGCGGCCCATCAGCGCCTCAGCGGCACCCGCGTTGAACAGGCGCATCAGGTCATCGGTCAGCGAGAGGTAGAAACGGCTCTCACCCGGGTCGCCCTGACGGCCGGAACGACCGCGCAGCTGGTTGTCGATGCGGCGCGACTCGTGCCGCTCGGTGCCGAGCACGTAGAGTCCGCCGGCCTCGATGACCTTGGCGGCCTCCTCGTTTACGGTGGCCTTGACCTTCTCGAAGACGTCATCCCAGGCGGTCTCGTACTCATCCGGGGTGTCGACGGGGCTGAGGCCCTTGGCGTTCAGCTCGGCGACGGCGAGGAACTCGGCGTTGCCACCGAGCATCACGTCGGTTCCGCGGCCGGCCATGTTGGTGGCGACGGTGACGGAGCCGAGGCGGCCGGCCTGAGCGACGATGGCGGCCTCACGGGCGTGGTTCTTCGCGTTCAGAACCTCGTGGCGGATGCCCTTCTTCGCGAGCAGCCGGGAGAGGTACTCGCTCTTCTCGACGGAGGTTGTTCCGACGAGAACGGGCTGACCGTTCTTGTTGCGCTCGACGATGTCCTCGACCACCTGGCCGAACTTGGCCTCCTCGTTCTTGTAGACGAGGTCGGGCTGGTCGATGCGCTTCATCGGCTTGTTGGTCGGAATCGTCACGACGCCGAGCTTGTACGTCGACATGAACTCGGCCGCCTCGGTCTCGGCGGTACCGGTCATGCCGGAGAGCTTGGAGTAGAGACGGAAGTAGTTCTGCAGCGTGACGGTGGCCAGGGTCTGGTTCTCGGCCTTGACCGCGACGCCTTCCTTGGCCTCGATCGCCTGGTGGATGCCCTCGTTGTAGCGGCGCCCCATGAGGATGCGGCCGGTGTGCTCGTCGACGATGAGCACCTCGCCGTTCATCACGACGTAGTCCTTGTCGCGCTTGAACAGGGCGTTGGCCTTGATGGCGTTGTTCAGGAAGGAGATCAGCGGGGTGTTCGCCGACTCGTAGAGGTTGTCGATGCCGAGGTAGTCCTCGACCTTCTCGATGCCGGGCTCCAGCACACCGACGGTGCGCTTCTTCTCATCGACCTCGAAGTCGGTGCCGGGGGTGAGCCGCTTGGCGAGCTGCGCGAACTCGGTGAACCAGCGGTTGGCCTCACCGGATGCCGGGCCCGAGATGATCAGCGGCGTGCGCGCCTCGTCGATGAGGATCGAGTCGACCTCGTCGACGATGGCGAAGTAGTGACCGCGCTGAACCATGTCGCTCGTCTGCCATGCCATGTTGTCGCGCAGGTAGTCGAAGCCGAACTCGTTGTTCGTGCCGTAGGTGATGTCGGCGGCGTACTGCTCGCGGCGCACCTCGGGGGTCTGGCCGGAGACGATGCAGCCGGTCGTCATGCCGAGCGCGCGGAACACGCGGCCCATCAGCTCCGACTGGTAGCTGGCGAGGAAGTCGTTGACCGTGATGATGTGCACGCCGCGGCTGGTGATGGCGTTGAGGTAGGCGGCCGTCGTGGCCACGAGCGTCTTGCCCTCACCGGTCTTCATCTCGGAGATGTTCCCGAGGTGGAGCGCCGCTCCACCCATCAGCTGCACGTCGAAGTGGCGAAGGCCCAGGGTGCGGCGGCTGGCCTCGCGCACGGCGGCGAAGGCCTCCGGCAGCAGGTCGTCGAGCGATTCACCGTTCGAGTAGCGCTCGCGCAGCTCGACGGTCTCGTGCTTGAGCTCCTCGTCGCTGAGGTGCGTGAAGTCGTCTTCAAGCGCGTTGATCGCCTTGGCGTAGTTTTCGAGGCGCTTGAGTGTGCGCCCCTCGCCAACGCGCAGGACTTTTTCGAGAATTGAGGCCACGGATTGTCTCCAGTTGTCTGAGGGCTCGGGGTCGTGCCGCCGTGGCGTGAGCAACGGGGCGCGTCAGCGCGCGGCCGACTCCACTCGGCCACGATAGCAAGCGTATCGGGATGCGCACTGTGAATACCGACACCGGGTTCGCTCACAGCGGAGCGTGTGCGTCGCCTCCCGCCCCGAGACGGCACCGGGCCCCACATCAGCGACTGATGTGGGGCCCGGGCACTCCGACGGAGAGTTACGCGGAGATCGCCTCGCGCTCCGCGTCTCCGAGGCCGATGACTCCGTAGTCCCAGCCCTTGCGGCGGTACACGACGCTCGGACGGTCGGTCTCGATGTCGTGGAAGAGGTAGAAGTCGTGGCCGACCAACTCCATGTTGTACAGGGCGTCGTCGATCGTCATCGGGATCGATGCGAAGAGCTTGCGGCGGATCACGACGGGCGTGTACGCGTCTTCGAGTTCTTCTCTGTTCTCTTCGCTCACGACGGGGATGGAACCGGTGCGCACCTGCTCCAACACCTCGGCATCTGCCGGCGTCATGTGCACGGCTTCGAAGCCACCGGTGCTCGCCTCACGCAGGGAGGTCGGCCGGTGGTTTCCACGATGCACCTTGCGTCGGTCCTTGGCTCTGCGCACCCGCTCGAGCAGGCGGCCGAGCGCGACGTCGAACGCGGCGTACTTGTCTGAGCCCTCGGCTTCAGCGCGTACCAGAGGCCCCTTGCCGATCAACGTGAGTTCAACGCGGTCGCTCCGCACGGTTCCGGTGACCTGGCCTTGACGGCTGACCTTGATCTCCAGCGCCTGTGCCTTGTCGGCGAGTGAGGCTACCTTCTCTGCCTTGTCCGTGGCGTATTCACGAAAGCGATCAGTGATTCCCAGGTTGCGTCCGACGATGTTTGTTTCCATGACGACCTCCCAGATAGGCGTGCCGCCCGGCATCTACAGGGCGGACCTTTCTCGCCTTTGAGCCAACCGTAGCCGTTGTCCGATGGAAAGTCACCGGCTATTCATCCGAACTTCCTGTGACCATCCTTGGGTGTCGGCGAGCAGTCTGGTATCGGCCACGACGGCGCATCCGCAGACCTCTGCTCCCGCGCTCCTGAGCGCCCGTGCGGCCTCCGCGATCGTCGAACCGGTGGTCAGGATGTCGTCGACCACGAGCACGCGCAGCCCGGCAACGGAGCCGGCGCCCTGACGCACCCGCATGGCGCCGGCCAGGTTCAGCGCCCGCGCCTCGCGGCCGAGGCCGGCCTGGTCAAGATGGGCAGAGCGGTGGCTGAGCAGCGCGGTGCTGCGCAGCCCGGCCGCGGCGAGGAGGGTGTTCACGGGGTGGAAGCCCCGCTCTCTCGCCGCAGCGGGGTCGGAGGGAATCGTGACGATGCGGATGCCGGCGGGAGCGGCAGCCGTCGGCGCCGCGGCGAGCGCCACCGTGATGGCGGCGGTGACCGCCCGACGGAGCGGAACGCTCAGCGCGCCGGCCGCCTCTGTGCGCCCGGCGTCCTTGAACGCCAGCAATGCCCGCCTGGCCGGGCCGGCGTAGTCGAGGCCGCACCAGACCGTCTCGCCGAGCCGCACGGTGCTGTGCGGGGACTCTGCAGCGAACGCGGCTGCACAGTCGGAGCAGAGCCCGCGATCATCGCGCCCACAGCCGACGCAGTCGCTCGGCGCCCACACG
>CAZZNX010000006.1:50798-57451 GCA_964655795.1 uncultured Leifsonia sp.
GCGCCACCCGCACGGCCGATCGCGACGATTCCATGGCCAGAGTCTGCGCCGCGAACGGCACCAACCGGCGTCCACGACCGCGGCCTGTGCAGAACCGCCTCATCCCCCGCCCCTGTGGAGCACAGAGCGGCGCGGCGGTGTCAGAGCCCGATCGAGATGCCGAGCACGCTCACACCGTCGATGCGCGGCTGCCACGAGAGGCCCCTGCGCTGCATCAGCTCTCCTGCCCCGCTCAGCAGGCGCAGCTCACGGCTCGTGTTGCCACCGCTCAAGGTGCGCGCGTCCTGCGCCCCCTCGATCTCGCTGCTCGGGCCGCCGAGCTGCTGGGTGGTGATGAGCGTCTCCGCTGCCGGCCCCTCCGTCAGGGTTGCGACGGTCAGCTCGTTGACCCACGTCGTCGCCAACGGGGCCTCGCTCGGAACGGCGAGCTCCAACGGGGCGCCGAGCTGCTCCGGGACGTTGCGCCCCTCGCCCTCCTGGCGGAGGATGCCGGTCGCGACCAATCGCGTCGCGTCTCCGGCCTCGTAGAGCGCGATGAGTCGCGTGCCGTCCCGCGAGAGCGCGAGGGAGGTGATGCTCGTCGCATCCGGCCAGCTCGTGACCACGGGGGTGCTCGTGCCGTCCGGGGCGAAGGCGAGGAGTTCGCCCGGCGCATCGTGCGGCACCGACCAGACGTAGCCGAAGACGTCGACGACCGGCGCGATCAGCCCCGCCCGCTCGTCGAGCAGCCGCGGCTCGCTCCCCGAGCGCACGACGCTCACACCCCGCTCGCTCCGGACGGCGGCCGTGTTGCCTGAGCCCTGCGGGACCCCGACGCTGACCGCGCTCGGCTCCAGCGCGACGATCTGTTCGGAGATGTCGATCGGGGTGATGCTGTCGCCGCTCGCGGCCAGGTGCCCGAACTCCCCGTCGCGCAGGATCAGCGCACGCGGATCGACGTGCGGGTCGTCGATCACGGGGGCGAGGGTGTCGGAGATCTGTTGTTCGATCTGGTCGACGGTGATGGTGACACCGGTGATCGAGGAGACGCCCTGCAGGCTCTCCTGCAGCTGCAGTTGCATGCGTTGCAGCGAGACCGCCTCCGTCTGCAGCACACTCGGGCTGAGGTCGACGATGGCGCTGCGGGTGACGACGCGCACAGAGGCAGTCGTCAGCGCCGTGCCCTCGGGGAAGGCGGAACGGACGGCGCCGGCCAACCACTCGCTCGGCCCGCTGAGCAGGGCGTTGACGATCACGGTCGGCGTCGACGTGCGCCGGGGGAACCAGCGCAGATCGGGAACGAGGTAGCTGAAGGTCGGGTCGAAGAAGTAGAGCGGGTAGCTTCCGAAGACGAGCGAGAAGGTCGGCTGGTCGACGAGGATTCCCTGCGGGGCCCTGCTGATGCGCCACTCCCCCTCCACCTGGGTGAATTCGTAGCCGAGCACCTGGGTCGTCGGTGATTCCCTCTGCATGTACTCACCGCTGACACCGACATCCGCCAGGGCAGACACCGTCAACGTCATGGCGTTCGCGTTCAGGGTTTGCGGGCTGCGCTGGATGCCGCTGTCGATGAGGGCGCTGGCATCCGGATCCCATTCGGTGCTGAACTCGGTGGTGAGGAACTCCCTGGCGACCGCGTAGCGGTCCTGCGGGCTGGCTGCCGCCTCGACGAAACCGAGCAGGATCTCCTCCTGCGTCGCACCCGGCTGCGGGCTGCGGGCGAGGAAGTCGAACTCGGGGCTCGCCTCGCTCTCGACCGCCTGCCCCTCGTGCACCGGGCCGGAGCTCGGGATGCCGGCACAGCCGCTGAGAATCAGGGCGCCGAGCACCGCCATGGTCAGGATGCGCGCGGCACGGAGGCGCGTCGTCAGGCCCCGGCCCGTGCGTTGGCGTCTAGACATCTGCGGCCTCCTGCGTGTCGCCGACCGGGCGGACCGGTGGCTCGGCCGGGCGCGCGGCGCCGGCGTCCTCCGGCGGCAGTGGCAGCGGGGATTCGCCCATCGGCCGCCCGTGCACGCGCGGCAGCGTCACCCGGAAAGCCGATCCGGCCCTGGGAGCAGACCAGACGTCGATCGTCCCGCCGTGCAGCAGCGCGTCCTCGAGCGAGATCGGCAGCCCGAGGCCCGTTCCACCGATCGTGCGCTTGCGCGAGGGGTCCGCGCGCCAGAACCGGTCGAAGACGAGCGCAGCCTCGTGCTCCTTCATGCCGATGCCGTAGTCGCGCACGGTCAGCGCGACCGCGGTGGACGTGCTGTCGACGGAGACGATGATCGGCTTGCCCTCGCTGTGCTCGATCGCGTTGCCGAGCAGGTTGCTGACGATGCGGCGGATGCGGCGCGGGTCGAGCTCGGCCGGGAGGTGCCCGCCCGGCGCCACGAGGCGCACCTCTGCGCCGTTCTGCTCTGCCAAGCCGCTCATCGTCTCGATCGTCTCTTCCGCGATGTGCACGAGGCTCGTCGCCTCCAGGTCCAGCCCGACGGAGCCGGCGTCGTAGCGGCTGATCTCGAGGAGGTCGGCGAGCAGCAACTCGAAGCGTTCCACCTGGGTGTGCAGCAGCTCGGCCGTCCGCTCGGTCGCGGGCGGGAAGGTGGCGCGCTGGTCGTAGAGGACATCGCCGGCCAGCCGGATCGTGGTGAGCGGGGTGCGCAACTCGTGCGAGACATCGGAGACGAAGCGTTGCTGCACCTCGCTGAGATCGGCCAGCTTGCTGATCTGCGCCTGCAGGCTGTCGGCCATGCCGTTGAAGGAGCGCGCGAGCGTGGCTATGACGTCCTCGCCCTTCTCCGGTATGCGCACCTCCAGCTCGCCGTCCGCGAGGCGCTCACTCGTCTCTGCCGCCACCCGGATCGGGTTCACGACGAGGCGGACGACGACCCAGGTGACGGCGCCGATCAGCAGCAGCAGGGCGATGGCGGCGATCCCGGCCGTCTGCTGCACGAATCCGAGGGTCTGCTCGGCGTCGGCCAGGCTGTACGCGATGTAGATCTCGTAGCGGCCGGCCGTCGGCAGCACGAGCTGGGACCCGACGACGATTCCGGGAACCGTCCCGCCCTCCGGCGTCTGCAGGCTCACCGACTGCCAGAACTGTTCGTCCGGGTTCTCCCGGACGCTTTCCCGCAGCTCCGGCGTGATGACGCCGGAGCGCAGCGAGGACGGCACGAAGTCCAGCGGTGCGACGGCGCTCGGCTCCTGGCCCGGCACCCGGAAGCCGGCGACCTGCCGGCTGTCCGATCCCGTGCTCATCGCGTTGCGGGCACTGTTCATCACACCGAGCACTGCGGCGCGGTCTGTGGCGTCGGAGGCGTCGACGAGCTGCTGGGCCGATGCGACGGCGCGCGCCGAGTCACCGAGGACCTGTTCGAGCCTGGCCTGGAAGAGGTTGTTGCTCACACTGGTCGACAGGTAGATGCCGGTGAGCAGGATCGCGACGCTCGAGAGCCCGAGCGAGATGAGCACGGTGCGGAACTGCAGCGACTGGCGCCACAGCCGGCCGAGCTGTTGCGGCCAGCTGCGCCACGAGCGCCACTCGAACCGGCGAGCGCCGGCGCGGACGGCCATGGCTCAGCTGACGGCGCCGGCCCGGTAGCCGACTCCGCGCACTGTCATCACGATGCGGGGATTGTCCGGGTCGTGCTCGACCTTCGCGCGCAGCCGCTGCACGTGCACATTGACGAGGCGCGTGTCTGCCTTGTAGTGGTAGCCCCAGACCTGCTCGAGCAGCATCTCACGTGTGAACACCTGCTGCGGCTTGGACGCCAGGGCCAGCAGCAGATCGAATTCGAGCGGCGTCAGGTTGATGCGCTGATCGCCCCGCCTGACCTCGTGGCCCGCGGCGTCCACGACGAGGTCGCCGACGTGCAGCGACTCGGATGCCGCGGTGCTCGGTCGCAGCCTGGTGCGGATCCTGGCGACGAGCTCCTTCGGGTTGAACGGCTTGACGATGTAGTCGTCCGCCCCCGATTCGAGCCCCTTGACGACATCCGTGGTGTCGGACTTCGCGGTGAGCATGATCACGGGCGTGCCGGACTCTGCACGGATCTGCGTGCACACCTCGATGCCGTCGCGGCCGGGCAGCATGAGATCGAGCAGCACCAGATCCGGCTTGTACTGCCGGAACGCATCGAGCGCGAGCGCCCCATCGGCGCAGAAGCTCGGCTCGAAGCCCTCGCTGCGCAACACAATGCCGATCATCTCCGCCAGTGCGGTGTCGTCGTCGACGACCAAAATCCGTGCGCTCATGATTCCGTTCCCGCTGGGGCCGCGCTGCAGATCACGCGGCGGCATACTTTGGGACAACAGTAGCCGAGTCATGGGCTTTTCGGCGCGATTCGCCGCGCGGCCACGGGCCCACCGGGAGCCCGATGTGGCAGCATGGGTGGAATGACCGACGAGCAGAGCTGGCAGTCGCCATCGGGGGCGCGACCGGTCGAGCCCGCGCCCGCTCAGCCCCCGTATGGTCAGGCCCCGCCCGGGCAGCCACCGTACGGCCAAGCGCCGTATGGCCAGGCACCGTACGGGCAGGCGCCATACGGCCAGGCGCCATACGGCCAAGCACCGTACGGCCAGGCCCCATACGGGCAGGCGCCATACGGCCAGCAGCCGGCGTGGACACCCCCGCCCAAGCCCGGGCTCATCCCCCTGCGGCCGCTCAGCTTCGGAACCCTGCTCGGCGCCCCGTTCCAGGTGCTGCGCCGCAACCCCAAGGCGACATTCGGCAGCGCGTTGATCGTGCAGTCCCTCTCCGTGCTCATCTCGCTGCTCGTGCTCGGCCCTGCGACGTTCATCGCGCTCGACCGCATCGAGAGCGCGAGCGCCGCGGAACGCGAGGCCGTCACGGCCGGGAGCATCGCCACCATCCTCGTGGCAGCGCTCATACCGGTCGTGTTCACCGTTCTGGCGTCCGCACTGCTGCAGGGCGTGATCGTCCTGGAGGTCGCCAGGGCGACCCTGGGCGAGAAGCTCCGCCTGTCCACGCTGTGGAGGACGGCCGCCCGTCGCCTGTGGCCACTGCTCGGCTGGATGGGCCTGCTGATCCTCGGCTACACCGTCGGCTTCGCCGTCGCGGTCGGCGTCGTGGCCGTGCTCGCCGTGCAGGGGCCGGCCTGGCTCGGCGCGACGATCGGCGTCGGCATCCTGCTCGGGCTCGGCCTCGTCGTGCTGTTCGTCTGGCTGACCGTGAAGACCTCGCTCGTGCCCTGCCTGATCGTGTTGGAGAAACAGGGTGTCACCGCCGCGATCGGACGGTCGTGGACGCTCACCGGCGGCTACTTCTGGAAGACCTTCGGTGTGCAGTTCCTCGTCGCCTTCATCGTGAACGCGGTGAGCCAGATCGTCACGCTGCCGGTGTCGATGATCTACGGCTTCGCGGCGACGTTCATCGACCCGAACAACGTGCTCGGCACGGTCGGCCCCGCGATCGCCTCCTATCTGTTGCTCATGCTCGTCACGCTCATCATCGGTTCCATCGCCATCGTCGCCCAGTCGGCGACGGTCGCGCTCATCTACATTGATCTGCGCATGCGCAAAGAGGGCCTCGACCTCGAGCTGATGCGCTTCGTCGAGGCGCGGGAACTGGGCGATTCCGACGCCCAGGACCCCTACCTGCTGCCGCGCGGCACCGCAGCCGCCGCATGACGGGCGGCCTCTGGGCCGTCGTCACGGCGATCCCCCTCGACCCGGATGCCGAGGAAGCACGTCGGCTGTTGCGCGAGGAGCTGGCCAAGCCGCCGTACCGGGAGGCCGAACCGAACTGGTTCGACCTGGTCTCGAAGGCCTTCTTCGACTGGTTGGCCTCGTTGTTCTCCGGCGCGGACGGCGCTGGCGGCGGCTGGCTGCCCCTCGTCGCGACCGTGATCGTCGTCGGGATTCTCGTCACGGCGCTGCTGATCTGGGGAGTGCCGCGCCTGAACCGGCGGAGGAAGCCGGCACCGGTGCTCTTCGGCGAGCGCGACGGGCGCAGCGCCGAGCAGATGCGCTCCGCCGCGAGCGCCGCCGCGGCATCCGCAGACTGGTCGCTCGCGATCGCCGAGCAGTTCCGCGCGCTGGCGGCCGGGCTGGCGGAGCGCACCGTCGTGGCCGTGAACCCGGGAACGACGGCGACCGACTTCGCCCGCGCCGCCGCCAGGGCGTTGCCGCCCGAGAGCGCCGCCCTCCGCGACGCCGCCAGGGCCTTCGACGAGGTGCGCTACCTGGAACACCAGGGCAGCGAGGCCGACTATCGCGCCGTGCGCGCGCTCGATGACCGGGTGCGCAGGGCCAGGCCGGCACTGCCGGAGCCCGCAGAACTGCACGCCGGTGCCGGCCCGAGCGATGGGACGCCCTCGTGAGCACCCAGACCTCCCAGCCGGTCCAGAGCTCCCAGCCGGCCCAGCCCGCCCCTGCGATCACGCCGACGCTGCGCTCGGCGGGCAAGCGGGCGGCGTTCTGGGTGATCGCCGGCGTCGGCGCGCTCATCGTCGCGGTGATCGCGATGGTGCTGAGCAACGCATCGGCCGTCGGCGGCCCTCCCCTCGGCGCCGAGAATCCCGCGCCGCTCGGTGGCATGGCGCTCGCCGAGGTGCTCAGGGACCAGGGCGTCGACGTGGTGATCGCCGACAGCCTCGACGCGGCCCTGGATCTGAGCGCCGACGCCAGCGATCTGTTAATGATCGCCGCGCGCAAGCAGGATCCGGATA
>CAZZNX010000007.1:0-28373 GCA_964655795.1 uncultured Leifsonia sp.
TTCGGCCGCTGCCGCCGCAGCCGCCGCAGCGGCAGCCGCCGCCTCGGCGGCGATGCGCTGGCGTTCGCCCTCCTGGTATGCCGCGGTCGTCTTCGCCTGCTCGTCGAGCATGAACGCGAGCTGTGCGTCGAGCACGACGCTGCGGTCCTGTGATTCCTGCAGCGCGGCGTCAGCGGCCTGCTGGGCCGCGACGGCCGCCGCCAGGGCGTCCTGCGCCGCGACGCGGAGCTTCTCGCGCTCCGTGGTGGCGATCTCCGCCTGGGCGCCGAGCGCCGACGCCGTGTTGGTCGAGGCCTGGGCGCTCGCATAGATGTCTGTGCTGCGCTCCACCATCTTGCTCATGCTGCCGAGCCGTGAGAGCAGACCGTCGGCCTCGTCGACGGCGGCATCGGCCTTGCCGTCGAGGAAGAGGTTGACGCTGAGGTCTCCCCCGCCGGAACGGTAGAGCTGTGCGGCCAGTTGGCCGGCCTGCTTGGTCGCGACATCCGCCGTCGCCTTGCTCTCATCGGCCTGTGCCTGCAGCGCAGCAGCGCGCTCGGAGGCCTCGTCGAACTTGTCTTGGGCGATGAGCAGCTCGGTGCTGCGCTTGTCGGACTCGGCCTGCGCGGCCTGGGCTGCAACGTCGAGTTCGACGATGAGCGCCCTGATGTTGTCGACGGCGGCCGCAGCCGATGCCGAGTTGGCTTTGGCGGCCTGCACGTCATCCCAGCTGGGGAATCCCGCGGCAAGCGCCGGGCTGCCGAGTGCGAGGGTCGCGGTGAGCGCGGCGGCCAGTCCCAGTCCCACGCCGGAGCGAACTCGGTGACGAGCGACGCCCCGCCACATCGCGGCAAAGCCGCGTCCCTGTGCCTGTCTAGTGCGCTTCATATCTCCCCAGTTCGAGGATCCCGAAAACCCTCGAAAAGTAACATCCGTCACATTTGCAACGATGACAACACTGCCAACAGTAACAATTCGGCCACGAGAGCGCTCAGACGCGCTTCCGCCGCCTCCTCGACCGCTTGACGGTCGCGCCCAGGCGCAGCCGTCACACGACACCGGCGAGACTAACGCGCAGAGGAGCCGCTTCCCGTGCAATTCCGGGCCGTGGCGCGGATTGCCGCGAACGGGGGACACGCCCGGGCGCAGCCGTTTTGGCATTCGCTCGGAATGTACGTATGCTTATGCCTCGGTTGTCCTGCAGTTCTAGACAATCCGGCCCCATCGTTTAGTGGCCTAGGACACCGCCCTTTCACGGCGGCAGCACGGGTTCGAATCCCGTTGGGGTCACAAAATTGAATAGCAACAAAGTATGTACAATTGAACAGTGCGCAAGCACAAAAACGCTTCATTACGAGGCCCTGTAGCGCAGTTGGTTAGCGTGCCGCCCTGTCACGGCGGAGGTCGCGGGTTCAAGTCCCGTCAGGGTCGCTTAGGCGACAAGCCCCTTCGAAAGTTGGGGCTTTCTCCTTCTCGGCAGCATTTCCGAATGCTCCGGGCTCTGTAGCTCAGTTGGTAGAGCGTTCGACTGAAAATCGAAAGGTCACCGGATCGACGCCGGTCGGAGCCACAATCAAAACCCCTACTCCCGCGAGGAAGTAGGGGTTTTTTGTTGCCAGGACGACGACGCCGCGCAAGCCCCGCCGGCCGACAGTCATTTGAGCGTGGTGCTCGACCGCCGACGGGGCCCCTCGGGATCGGGCAAGCGGCGCATCAGAGAAGCGTGGCTGAGAGTCCACCCCATCTATGTCCGGCGGAAAGCACCGAAAACCCGGCATTTTCGAGCACTTTCGCGTGCTTGTGTAACAATCCGGCATACGCCCCAAAAAAAATTCACCAATATCACGGGTTCATGAGCTAGTGTTGACGCTCAAGTTGTTGTGTTGCGCATTGTATTTCAAGCAACCACGAACCGACCGGTTCATGGGCGCTTTTCTGAGGGCGAATCAAGACACGCGACGCTCGGATTCGAAGGTCGGATCCGATCGATAACCTCATGAATGAGAGACAAAATGGCAACCGGCACCGTAAAGTGGTTCAACGCTGAAAAGGGCTTCGGCTTCATCACCCCCGACGACGGAAGCGCCGACGTGTTCGCGCACTTCTCCGCTATCGCGAGCGATGGCTACCGCAGCCTCGACGAGAACCAGAAGGTCGAGTTCGAGACCGCCCGTGGCCCCAAGGGCCTGCAGGCTGAGAACATCCGCCCGCTCTAGTCTGAGTACCGCGCCGCCACATGTTGGCGTGCGCTGAACCCCCTGGGTTACTGAACGGCCCCGCTTCGGCGGGGCCGTTTTTTTGTGCCCGGACGCCGGGGGCGGGAAACCGCACCGCGCTTCGGCCAACACCCTCGCTTCACGAATGCTTTGCACCGGATGTGAGCCGAATGTGTGCCGGCTCAGACCCCCGCACATCGCCGCCGTTCCGGGCCATTACAGCATCGCCGAGCTCTTTGTGTGCAGAACGCACCCCCCATTCTGGGGTATCGCCACCCCCCATTCGAGGCGTAAGGTCAACCACGAGAAGAGCTGAGCAGCCATCAACTTTGTTGGCCGGGTTGTCCTAGCAACCCGTGCACAGTCGATCTTGCATCAACCCGACGCAGTACCTGTAAACCCGAAATGCAGGGATTTTCGTGATCGCACTGATAATTCGTCGACCGCTTCGACGACCCACAAGACAAGACAGCACCGGCCTGAACCCACAGTCCCCGCTGTTCGCCCACCGGCCCTACCCGCGCCGAATTGCGGCCAGGCCATGAGCGAGCCCCGCCCCCGGGCGCGCAGAGACGCTGGATCAGGACGCCGTCGCCTTGAGCTCGTCGGAGTGCCGTCCGCGCTCCCCACTACGCCGCCGGTCGACTTCCCGGCATCCGGGCTCCGCTGGGCCCGGCTCTACCGTGACCGGCTCCGGCTGACGGATGTCGGCATCATCCTCGGCATCGTCAGCGTGGTCGGACTCATCGGCTTCGCATCGAGCACCTCGCTCAAGCACCCGCCGTCGCTGGCCGCCGAGTATGCACTCGTTGCCGGGCTCGTCGTGTTCGCCTGGTTGCTGACCCTCGCCGCCTTCCACACCCGCGACCCACACATCGTCGGAGTCGGCGTGACCGAGTACAAGCGGGTCGTGAACGCGAGCGCCCTGGCCTTCGGCCTCCTCGCCATCACGTTCCTCGTACTGCAGGTCGATGTCGCCCGCGGCTACTTCATCGCCGCGCTGCCGCTCGGGGTGCTCTGCCTCCTGCTCGACCGTTGGCTGTGGCGCAAGTGGCTGCTGCACCAGCGCTTGTTCGGCCACTACCTGGCCAGGGCCATCGTCGTCGGCAAGCGGGAGGATGTGGCCTACGTCATCTCGCAGATCGAGTCGAAGTCCGGCGCGGCGTACCACGTCGTCGGCGTCTCACTCGAAGACGATGACGGGCAGGCATTGTCGGTCGGCGCCCAGCACGTCCCCGTCGTCTCCGACCTCGAGGGCATCGCCGAGGCCGCAGAGTCTGTCTCCGCAGACACCGTCATCGTCGCCGGCCAACCCGATGGCGGCAGCCAGTTCATCCGCACCCTCGGGTGGGACCTCGAGGGGACCGCTGCCGAGCTCGTGCTCTCCTCCCGGCTCACGGATGTCGCAGGCCCTCGAATCCACTTCCGCCCTGTCGATGGGCTCCCGCTGATCCACGTCGAGATCCCCAGCTTCGAGGGCGGCAAGCACATCCTCAAGCGCACACTCGACGTCACGCTGGCCGCGGTGGCGCTGGTCGTCCTGTTCCCGTTGATGCTCATCATCGGCGTTGTCATCAAGCTGGACAGCCGGGGTCCCATCCTGTTCAGGCAGGAACGCTGCGGCCGCAACGGGCGCACGTTCCAGATGCTCAAGTTCCGCTCGATGGTGCAGACGGCCGAGGACGATCTCGCCGGCCTGCTCGACAAGAACGAGGGTTCCGGTGTCTTGTTCAAGATGCGCAATGACCCCCGCGTCACCCGTGTCGGACGCAGCCTGCGCAAGTACTCGCTCGATGAACTCCCCCAGATCTGGAACGCACTGGTCGGCGACATGAGCATCGTCGGACCCCGGCCTCCGCTCAGCAGCGAGGTGCAGAGCTACGAGGGAAGCGTCCACCGCCGGCTGTTCATCAAGCCGGGCATCACGGGCCTGTGGCAGATCAGCGGTCGCTCCGATCTCAGCTGGGAGGAGAGCGTCAGGCTCGACCTCTACTACGTCGAGAACTGGTCACTGACCGGCGACCTCATGATCATCTGGCGCACGTTCAAAACGATCATCACTTCCAAGGGGGCGTACTGATGGAGACTCCGGACCTCAACGGCCGGATCCGGCACCGCGTTGGCTATGCGGGTGGCGCGTTCGACCTCTTCCACGTCGGTCACCTGAACATCCTCCGGCACGCCAGGAGTCAATGCGACTACCTGATCGCCGGCGTCGTCTCCGACGAGGTGCTGCTGCGCACCAAGGGGGCAGCAGCGGTGGTGCCGCTCGTGGAGCGGCTCGAGATCGTTCGGCACATCTCCTTCGTCGATGAGGCGGTCGCCGAGACGGCGCTGGACAAGCTGGAGACGTGGCAGAAGGTCGGATTCGACATCTACTTCAAAGGCGATGACTGGAAGGGCACGGAGCGGGGCTACTCGCTCGAACTCGCCTTTGCGGATGTCGGCGTGGAAGTCGTCTACTTTCCCTACACGATGACGACGTCGAGCACGCGGCTGCGGCGAGCGCTGGACATGCTGAACACGGGCACGTCGACACCGCTCGAACGCGCAGACGCCGCGGGGGTCCGCTCATGACCCGCCGCGCCCTGATCACCGGCATCACCGGCCAAGACGGCTCGTACCTGGCCGAGCTCCTGCTCGACAAGGGCTATGAGGTGCACGGGATCAAGCGCCGCTCGTCGCAGTTCAACACGCAGCGGATCGACCACATCTATCAGGATCCACACGAACAGCACCGCCGCCTGCACCTGCATTACGGCGACCTCACCGATGGCTCCAGCCTCACGAGGATCATCCAAGAGGCACAGCCGGATGAGATCTACAACCTGGGCGCGCAATCCCACGTCGCCGTGAGCTTCGAAACGCCGGAGTACACCGCCGACGTCGATGCGCTCGGAACCCTCCGCATTCTGGAGGCGATCCGCCTGCTCGGCATGACGGAGCGTGTGAGGTTCTATCAGGCATCGACGTCAGAGCTGTTCGGCCAGGTCCAGGAGACTCCGCAGCGGGAGACGACGCCGTTCTATCCCCGTTCCCCCTATGCCGTGGCCAAACTCTTCGCCTACTGGATCACCGTGAACTACCGGGAGTCGTACGGCATGTACGCATGCAACGGGGTGCTCTTCAACCACGAATCGCCGAGACGCGGGGAGACCTTCGTCACCCGCAAGGTGACCAGGGCCGTCGCGAACATCGCCCAAGGTCTGGAAGCGTGCCTCTACATCGGCAATATCGACTCGCTGCGCGACTGGGGTCACGCCCGCGACTACGTGCGTCTGCAGTGGATGATGCTGCAGGGCGATGCTCCGAAGGACTACGTCATCTCGACGGGCGAACAGCACTCCGTGCGCGAGTTCATCCGCTGGGCTGCGGCGGATGCCGGCATCGGCCTGCACTTCGCGGGCACCGGCGTCGATGAGGTGGGCATCGTCGACACCGTCGACGCTGATGTCGCCCCCGGCGTTGCCCCCGGCGACGTCATCGTGCGGATCGACCCCCGCTACTTCCGCCCAGCAGAGGTTGAGACGTTGCTCGGCGATTCCGCGGCCGCCAGGGCGGAGCTCGGCTGGATCCCGTCGATGGGTGCCCGTGAACTCTGTGCGGAGATGGTCGCGGCCGACCTTGAGACGGCGAAGCAGACAGCATTGCTCAAGGCGTTCGGCTACCCGGCCTTCGTCACGGTGGAATCATGATGGCCGCCGCACGGGAGGCACGAGTCTTCGTTGCCGGGCATCGTGGGATGGTCGGCTCGGCCATCGTGCGCCGCCTGAGTGCGCTCGGCTACACCGACATCCTCACCGCGTCTCGCTCAGAGCTCGATCTGCTCGACCAGCGAGCGGTGAGCGACTTCTTCCGCGGAAACGCCATCGACCAGGTCTACCTGGCCGCCGCCCGCGTCGGAGGCATCGAGGCGAACCGCAGCGCCCCGGCCGACTTCATCTACCAGAACCTGATGATCGAGGCGAACGTCATCAGCTCCGCCCATGACAGCGGCGTCAACCAGATGCTCTTCCTCGGGTCCTCCTGCATCTACCCCAGGAATGCCGAGCAGCCCATGCGCGAGGAGTACCTGCTCGGCGGCAAGCTGGAGTCGACGAACGAGCCGTACGCGATCGCGAAGATCGCCGGAATCAAGCTGTGCGAGAGCTTCAACCGGCAGTACGGGCACGACTACCGAAGTGCGATGCCGACCAATCTGTACGGGCCCGGCGACAACTTCGACCTTCGCATGAGCCACGTCATCCCCGCGCTTCTGCGCAAGTTCCACGACGGGGTCACGTCGGGCGCCGATGAGGTCACCGTGTGGGGAAGTGGGCGCCCTCGGCGCGAGTTCCTGCACGTCGACGACCTCGCCGCGGCCAGCGTGCACCTGATGGAACTCCCGGCCGGCGAGTACTGGGCCGAGGCCGAGCAGCGGGTATCGCACGTGAACGTCGGTACAGGCGTCGACTGCACCATCCGAGAGCTCGCCGAGTCCATCGCGGAGATCAGCGGCTTCGGCGGCCGCATCTCCTTCGATCCGAACATGCCGGATGGAACGCCCAGAAAGCTGGTCGATGTCTCGCGACTCAGCGCTCTCGGCTGGGAATCCTCGATCGACCTCAGCGACGGGCTTCGCAGCACCTACGAGTGGTTCCTCGAGCATCAGATCGGCTTCCGCGGGCAGCACCCGGACGGCGCCGGCCACGACGACCGTGGCGTGCTTCACGACAGCAGAGAGGCGGCGACACGATGAGTCACGACGATTCAGACTCGTGGGGCACCGGCCCGGACGACTGGGAGCCGCCAGGGCCCGGCGACGGGCAGAAGGCTGAGCCGACAGGACGCCGGGCGCACTCCGGCGTGATCATGCTGGCGGCGACGGGACTGGCGGTCGTCATCGCGACCACGCTGGGGCTCGGCGCCGCATTCGGTTGGTTCGGCACGTCACCGGCATCGTCACCGACGAGCTCGGAGGCCGCGGCGCCTCCCGTCGACTCCGGCGATGAAGAGGACGACCCCACCGCGCCGGTGACACCGTTGGCGGTTCCCCCCGCCGAGCCGAAGCCGCTCGGTGACGAAGCCGAATCGGCAGAGGCCGCCGATGTGGCGATCACCGCCGTTATCGAGGCCAGCGCCGAGATCGCCCAACGGGCAGACGGCGACACAGAGGGCATCGAGCTCATCGCCACCGGATTCGTCCAGGGCGAGCTGCAGGCCATGGCCGAAGAACGTGAACAACTCGGCTACAAGCAGATCGGCGAAGCCACGATCACCAGCGTCACGACGCGGGAGATCGACCTGACCGCGACTCCCCCCACCGTCATCCTCGATGTCTGCATCGACGCGTCTGACATCGACGTCGTCGACGAGAACGGAAATTCACTCAAGGACCGCATGTACAACCCGGGCGGCCCTGTCTTGCACGTATACGGAGCCCAGTACATCGACGGGCTCTGGAAGATCGCGACACACGAAATCCCCGACAGCGCACCCTGCGCGTGACAAAAGGACACTCCCATGAACGTCACTCAACACACCGCACGCCGTGACCGGCGTTCGTGGCTCCGGCCAATGCTCGTCTGGGCTGCCGCGATGGCGATAACCGTTCCGCTCCTGAGCGTCGTCTCCCCTGCTGAGACGGCAACGGCAGCGACGGCTTTGCCCGACGGGCTCACCTCGCCGACCGCGGCCGGTTCGTGTTGGGAGGCCAAGCAGAATTATCCGTCGTCGGTCGATGGCGTCTACTGGGTCGTCACGCCGACGTTGAAGGCACCGACTCAGGTCTACTGCGACATGACGACTGACGGCGGAGGCTGGGCGCTCGTCGGGCGCGGCCGTGAGGGTTGGAAGAACAACTACAACGGGCTGCGCGCCGCCAATGTGGCCACGACGCCGAACGGCACCGGAGCGTTCCTGACCGCGCAGCTGGCGGCTCAGACGGTCGACGGGCTCCTGAACGGCACGGCCGTCAAGGACCTCGCCGATGGCGTCCGGCTGAAGAGGGCGACCAACACGACCGGCACGACATTCCAGGAGGTGCGCTTCACAATGCCGAAGCGCGGCCGCTGGGTGTGGACCTTCCGGGGTGAACACCCCGTCGGTGCCTACGCCTTCACGGGCAGCCCGGTCGCCGCGGTCGGCTCAGGCTCCGGCGGGCAGACGGCCAGCTTCGGCAACAACACCGCGTACAGGAGGGTCGATCAAGGGATCTCCTCCGCACAGGGCTGGGTCGGCGGCTTCTCCTTCGGCAGCGGTGTGACCGGCACGAACAGCGCGACCTCCTATCTCTGGTCGAACACGAACGGTCTGGGCGGTGCACGACCATTCACCCAGGTCTTCATCCGGCCGAAGCTGAAGATCGCCGACATGAACTTCGGGACCATTCCGGATGCCGGAGCGCCGGCGCAGACGCTGCGCGAGATGCCGGAAAGCAACGCCATCACGACCCGGTGGGGCGTTACGGGACAGGCGAACGGCATCGACGGCGAGCTGAACACCGAGGTGGCCGCGTTCGGCCAGGTCGGCAACACCGTGTACGTCGGAGGCAACTTCCAGTACGTGCAGCGGACGCTCAACGCGACGGGCGCGAACAAGATCGAACGGAAGTTCCTGGCCGCATTCGACGTCAACACCGGTGAGTTCATCCCCACCTTCCAGCCCAACCTGAACGGGCAGGTGAAGGCGATCATCGGACTGCCGGACGGCCGACTGGCCGTCGGCGGTGACTTCAGCCAGGTCGATGGTTCGACCCAGCAGAGCTTCGTGGTGCTGAACGCACAGACGGGAGCCAAGGCATCCGGCTGGCAGGCACAGGCGGAGAACCGCAACACCGGAGGAACCGGCCAGGTGCGCGGCTTCTCGATGTACGGTCAATGGCTCTACATCTCCGGCAACTTCACCCACCTCGTGCCGTCCAGCGGCCCGACCGCGAGCACGTGGAACGGCGCCAGGATCAACGTCACGACGGGCGCGGCGGACACGAACTGGAACCCCAACCTCAACGGAACGAGCGTCGGCGTCGAGGCGGCAACGGCGGGTGACCGCGCGTACTACTCCGGCTACTTCCAGCAGACCGGAGACAACGTCGCCAGGAACGCTGTGGCGCTGCAGTCAACGCCGGGTGCAGACCAGGTGCAGCCGCTGCTCACCCCGATCTTCACCGGTGGCACGGCGCACGGAACCTGGCAACTCGGAATCGCAGAGGCCAGTGGCAACGTCTTCATCGGCGGTTCAGAGCACAGCCTGATCCAGTACGACCGCACCACCTTCGCGTCAAAGGCCGGAAGCGTCACCAAGAATGGTGGTGACTTCCAGGCCGTCGAAGCGGCGGGCAACACCATCTTCGGCGGGTGCCACTGCGGTGACTTCAACTACTCGGATGCATACAGTTGGCCGAACGTCGGAACGAACTGGACGCAGGGCGACAGCATCAACCTGTTGGGCGCGTGGGATGCAACCACGGGCGCATACCTGGCCGAGTTCAACCCGATCGTGCAGGCACGACGCGGCTTCGGCGCCTGGGCGTTCTTCACCGACTCGAACGGCAATCTTTGGACGGGCGGTGACTACGCCTACTCCACACGTGCAGGCGAGATCAACCAGTGGTCGGGCGGATTCATCCGCTTCGCCCCTCGCGACACCGTCGCGCCGAGCAAACCGGGTGCCCTGAGTGGTTCTCCGATCGGCGCCGGCACGACGCACCTCAGCTGGGGAGGCTCGACCGATAACCGGGGCGCCGTCAGCTACGAGGTGATCCGAGACAACAAGGTCGTGGTGTCGACCGCGTCGACGAGTTTCGACGTTCCGACAGAGGCCACACCGACGCGCTACTTCGTGCGGGCGGTCGACGCGACGGGCAACCGCTCGGCGACAACGGCCGTCTACCTGGTGGCACCGCCGAGTGCATCGGATCTCACCTTCATCAGCTCGAACGCGAACTGGAAGTGGCGTTTCGACTCGGCCGCATGGCCGGCCGACTGGCGCACGACGGCGTTCAACGACTCGGCATGGGCCAGCGGCAACGCAGTCCTCGGGCTGGGTACGACGGGCCTCGGAACGGACATCGGAGTCGGTGCACAAAGCCCGCGTCCGCTGAGCGCGCAGTTCCGCCGGGCGTTCACAGTCTCGAACCCGCTGACAGTCGTCGATGGGAAGATCAGCGTGATCGCGGATGACGGCGTCGTTGTCTACGTGAACGGAACCGAGGTCGGCCGGACCAACCTCCCGACCGGGACCCTCACCCAGAACAGCTACGCGACGGCCGCCCCGCGGTCCGGCCCGGCTGCGGCTGCACGGGTGGAGTACAGCGTTCCGAGTTCACTCCTGGTCGCGGGCACGAACGTCGTGGCCGTCTCCATCCACGCGAACTACAGGACGACGCCGGATCTGAGCTTCGACCTGCGGTTCACGGCCAAGGTCGGCCAGCCGCCCGTTGCCCCGGCCGCCCCAGTGGTGACCGGAAGCGCGAGCGACTCCACGACGGCGCAGCTGTCGTGGACCCAGCCGGCGGGTTCCGCGGTCACCGAGTACCGGGTGTCGCGTGACGGCAACCAGGTCGGTGTGGTCGCGGCCCCGGGCCTCACGTTCACAGAGACTGGCCTCACGCCGGAGACGAGTTACGCGTACTCGGTCGTCGCGGTCAACAGTTTCGGGCAGCTCTCGGCCCCGGGAACCGCGAACGTGACGACACCGGCCGGGCCGGTTGACCCGAACGTGGCGTTCATCGCGAACGGGTCGACGTGGAAGTGGCAGTACACGTCGACGGCCCTGCCTTCCGGCTGGAATGCAACGGCGTTCGATGATTCGGCATGGGCGTCCGGTTCCGCGGTGCTCGGATTCAATGCGGGGCAGCAGACCGACATCTCGGTCGGCGTGCCGACGCCACGGCCGCTGAGCGCACAGTTCCGCTCATCGTTCACCGTCGCAGATCCCGGAACGATCCTCACCGCGAGACTCAGTGTGATCGCCGATGACGGTGTCGTTGTGTACCTCAACGGCACCGAGATCGCCCGGGCCAACATGCCGACGGGAACGCTCACTCAGAACAGTTACGCAACGGCTGCTCCGAGCTCGACGACGGCAGCAGCGAACAGGATCGTGGTCGACGTACCGGTGAATCTGCTGGTCGCCGGGACGAACACGATTGCCGCCTCTACCCACCTCAACTACCGGAGTTCGGCGAACGCGAGTTTCGATCTCTCGTTGAATGGCACGCGGTGACATGTCGATCGATGCGGCGGATGCGGAGGCAGACGGTGCACCCGAACTAGACGGAGGAAAAGTGGTCCAGAGCAGCTATCGGACCGCGGTGGCGCGGCTGGCATCGGCGCAGAAGTCCGGCGCCGGCCAGCCCGCCTACCTCCGCTGGGTCAACCGCCCGCTCGGCCGCCGCGCGGCGGCTGCCGCATCCGTGCTCGGGCTCTCCCCCAACGCCGTCACACTGTTGAGCGGGCTCTGCTCGCTCGCCGCCCTCCTGTTGATCACGTTGCTCCCGCCGACGATCGCGGTCGCGCTCGGTGCGACCGCGCTGCTCCTCGCCGGCTACGCCCTGGACTCGGCCGATGGCCAACTCGCCCGGTTGACCGGCACGGGCAGCCTGGCCGGCGAGTGGCTCGACCATGTGGTGGATGCGGCGCGGCTTCCGTTGTTCCACCTCGCGATCGCCGTCCATTTCTTCCGCTGGGGCGACTCGTTCTGGCTGGTGGCCGCGGCGCTCGGGTACATGTTGCTGAGCTCGGTGTGGTTCTTCGCGCAGACGCTGGCGGAGAAGCTCGGCGAGCGGGGTCCAGACGCGCCCGACGCGCCGGCATGGATGTCGTTCGTCAAGGCACCGTACGACGTCGGCACGGTGTACCTGACAGTGCTGGCGTTGCCGTTCCCGATGTTGTTCGCCTCGCTCTACCTGGCGCTCTTCGTCTTCACTCTCGGGGTGGCCGCCCTCTCGCTGCGACGCAAGTACCGCATGTTGGCGGCGCAGACCCGCCCGGCCCCGGCATCCGCGGGAGGCTGAACCCATGAGCATCGGACTTCAGCGCAGGGCTCAGAACCGCTCGCGCACGGCGGCGCTCGACCCCGCCCAGCGCGAGCTGCCCGGCTGGCCGGTGCTCGTGCTGCTCTGGGGCATGCCGGCCTGGTGGGCACTCGGCATGCTGCCGTTCATCGCCATCATCGTCGCCGTCCCGATGATCGCCTTCCTCTCGCAACGCTCTCGGGTGAAGCTCGTACCCGGCATGCTGCCGTTCGTCGCCTTCGTCGTCTGGATGCTCCCCTGTGCGCTCATGCTCGACTCCTTCGGCCGCATGGTCGGATTCTCGATGCGGTTCTCTCAGTTCGCCGCGGTCGCCGTCGCACTCGTATACGTCGTCAACGCCAGGCACGCGCTCACGGTGCGCCGCGTGATGTCGGGTCTGACGTTCACCTGGGTGTTCGTGATCGCGGGCGGATATCTCGGAATGCTCTGGCCCGAGACCACGCTCACCATGACGATCGGCCAGCTGCTGCCGGCCTCGATCCTCGAGAACGAGTACGTGCGCGACCTCGTCTTCCCGTCGTTCGCCGAGGTGCAGACCCCGTGGGGGGCGGAGCAACCTTTCGAACGCCCGTCCGCGCCATTCCCGTACACGAACGGCTGGGGCGCCGCGATCGCGATCCTGACTCCGATCGCCGTCGCAACGGCGCTCGAGCGGAGGACTGCCGCGGCGACGGTCTGGCTGATGCTCGGGATCGCCGCTGCGATCCCTCCGGCCATCGCGACAACGAATCGCGGCCTCTTCGTCGGGCTGATTGCGGCCGTCAGCTACGTGCTCCTCCGGCTCCTCGCCCGTGGCAAATGGGTGCCCTTCCTCTGGGTGGGCTCACTCGGAACGATTCTCGTCGTGCTGCTCACCCTGACCGGCGCCCTCAACGGCATCGCCGAGAGACAGGATGCCGCCGACACCTCCGAGGGGCGCGGATCGTTGTATGAGGAGACTTTCGTGCGGGCACTTGCGTCGCCGATATTCGGCTACGGCGCGCCCCGCCCGTCCTTCACCAGCGAGATCACGGTCGGCACACAGGGGATGATCTGGGACGCCATGTTCTGCTTCGGCTTCGTCGGCCTCGCACTCTTCGCCCTCTTCATGCTCGGCGGGCTCGCCCGCACGTGGTCGGCTCCGAACGTCTCCGCCCTCTGGCTTCACTCGTCGATCGTGTCGGCGTGCGCGCTCAGCATCTTCTACGGGCTCGACCGGCACATCCTCACGATCTGCCTCGTCCTCGGGGTGATGCTCAGAGAGCGTTACGCCCCGTCGTCTCGTTTCTGGAACGCGAATCCACGCACGGAGATCAGCACCCATGCGGCCTGAACGACTGGCCAGGAGCGGCTCGTACAGTTTGATCGGTTCAGGCTTCGCAGCGCTGGCCGCTCTCGTGCTCGCCGTGCTGATAGGAAACGGGCTCGGGGCGCACGGAACGGGTGTGTTCTTCCAAGCGATCGGCTTCTTCACCATCGTCAGCCAGATCCTGCGGCTCGGCACCAACAGCAGCATCGTGCGCACGATCTCCGAGCAGCACGCGTTCGCGCGCACCGGGGAGAGCTGGCGCACGGTCCTGATCGCGGTCGTCCCGGTTGCCGTGCTCTCCGTGCTTGTCGCCATCGGGATCTACGTCTCGGCAGAACCGTTGGCGGCATGGCTGAGCGGTGCGGGTGAGACCCGAGAGCTGGAACAGCTGCTTCGGGACATCGCGCCGTATGTCGTGCCGTCGGCTGTTCTCGCCGTGCTTCTCACGGCGACGCGCATGATGCGCGGCATCGTGGCATTCACCCTGTTGCAGAACATCCTGCTGCCCCTCAGCCGGGTACTGCTCGTCGCCCTCGCGATCGTCTGGGCCGCCGATGCACTGGGCGCGGTGCGCGCGTGGATGGCTGCGCTCCCGCTCTGGCTGGTCGTGACCGTCGCGGTGATGGTGAGGCCCTTCGTCACGGACTGGCGAGCGCGCAGGGCCGCAACAGAGCCAGCCGGCGTCGCGGCTCGTCGCTTCTGGGCGTTCAGCGGAACCCGTGCCGTTGGCGGCGCACTCGAGACAACGCTCGAATGGTCGGATGTGCTGATCGTGGCCGCACTCGCATCGCCATCGGCTGCCGGCGTGTACGCGATCGCCACCCGTGCAGTACGCGCGGGGCAGGTCGTCGATCAGGCGATGCGGCTGGCGGTGAGCCCTGCGATCTCTCGACTGCTCGCGCGCGGTGACCTGCTCGGCGCCCGCACCTTGCACACCAAGGTTGCGCGCGCGATGATCCTCACGAGTTGGCCCTTCTACCTGACCCTCGCCACGATGGGTCCCGCAGTGCTCAGCATCTTCGGCCCGGAGTTCGTGGCCGGGTCGATCGTGCTCACGATCCTCGCCGGTGCGATGATGATCGCGACCAGCGCCGGGATGCTGCAGAGCGTGTTGCTGCAGGGCGGCAAGAGCAGCTGGCAGATGTACAACAAGGCCTTCGCCCTCGCACTCAGCGTCGGCCTCAACCTGTTGCTCGTTCCTGTGCTGGGAATCCTCGGCGCTGCGCTGACCTGGACGGCGTGCGTGATCATCGACACCGCGATCGCGTCCTGGCAGGTGCACAGACGCATGGGGATGCTGCTCGAGCCGCGGAAGCTGCTGCTCTCTATGGCGATCCCGCTCGCGGTCTTCGGAGTCGGTGGCGTGATCGTGCGACTCATCTTCGGCGCCACGTTGCCCGCACTCATCGGCGGGCTCCTCGTCTTCGGAGCGATCTACCTGGTGGTGCTCTGGTTCCTCCGTGGCCGGCTCGGGATCGTCGCGCTCTGGCGGGAGATTCCGGTGATGCGCCGTTACGCCGCGCCGGCGCCCGATCGCGCGCTCGAGGCTCCGGCCGGCGACAGCCGAACAGACGAGTCGACACATCCGCTGGGCCGGCACAAGTAGCCGGCACCCGTGGCGCTGGCGACCGCGGCGATCCGTCAGGAGCCGAGGCCCCCGACCACGCGCATGAGCCGCCTGGCGCGTTCGCCAAGCCGCAGCGGCGGCGGCAACTCCGCCAGCCGCGCCGCGAGATTCGCGACTCCCGGCGTCGGCACCGGCACGGCCTGACTCATCCGAGAGCCGGCCAGCTCGGAATCGATGGCGCTCCAGAGCTGTTCCTTCGTCAGAACCCGTCGGATGATGCCGAGCTCTGCCGCTCGCTCCGTGAAGATCAGTTGGTGGTCGTCGACCACCTCGTCGTCGATGGGGACGCGCGGCACGACGATGGGGATCCGTCGCAGAGCGCGCATGTCCATGACCCCTCCCGCCCCGCCCTGGAGCACAACAGCGTCCGCGTCGGAACACAGGGTGAGCAGTTGTGCGTATGGCAACACATCGTGGTTCTCTGCGCCCCCCAGTGGCTTGCCAGGGCCGTGCTGCATGACGACGTGCACCTCTGGATGCGCTTTCGTCCACGGCTCCATCCGCTCGGTGAGCCTGTTGAACGGCAGGTGGTAGGTTCCGGCGCTGACGATGACCGACGGGCGCGTCACAGCACGACCCCGATGTTCTCGGACCCCGGGTACATCGCCGCGAGCGCGTCCCACTGCACGAGGAAGCTGTCGGAGAAGGGGTAGACCAGTCGGCCGCTCAACGAGGCCGAGGTGATTCGGTCGACGGGTTCCAAGAACGCGGTCCGCGCACCGAAGAAGCGGGCTTGCACGAAGAAGGGGAGTGCGATGGCTGCACCCGTGCTGAACACGAGGTCCGGGCGTTCTGCGCGGAGAACCCGTCGGGCCAGCCCGACGTTCCGCAGCAGATTCGGCAGGTTGCGCACCGTTGGGTAGTGCGCCTCGACGACCCTCTCGCCGACGAGTCGGGAGCGCGCGTCCTCCGTGGGAAGCGTCACCCAGGAACGCTCGTGCCCACCCCACCACTCCTTCAGCGCGAGCGCCTGGGTGAGATGGCCGCCAGAGGAGCAGACGATGAGGATCTTCATGGCGCTAGATCCCCTTGCCGAAGCGGGCAGCCGTGCGCGCGACGGCATTCGCAGTGGTCAGTCGCATGGCGATGGCCAACGCGAGATAGGCCTTGGTCTGGCGCCCGGAATGTGCGATCGCCCGCCGCGCCCATCGCGCACCCTCGCTCCGCTGGCCGCTCGCCGCGAGCGCGAATGCGATCTGCGATTCGATGCGGCCGATGGCCTGCCCACTGCTGGCGAAGTCCGGGTGCTTCTCGAGCAGGTACTGCAGGGCCTCCGCGTACGCCGCCCACTGGCCGAAGAAGTAGGACTGGCCCTGCCAGGTGACCGAGACCAGCGCCTCGTTGACGACGACGACGTCGGTGATCGCCGAGGTGCGCAGCAGGATGTCGTAGTCCTCCCCGTAGCTGCGCGGGAGCTCCTCATCGATCAGGCCGATCGGTCCGAGCAGCGCGGCACGCCGGAAGACGAAGCTGCTCGAGTGCAGGCCGGCGAGACGGTCGTGCAGGAAGTCGCGATGGCTGATCGACTCCGAGGGAACGAGGCGTTCGTGGGTGCGCTCGCCATCGTCGACGATCATCGCCGTGCCGACGAGGAGGGAATCCGGGCGCTCGAGGAACATCGCCATCTGGCGTTCCAGTTTGTGCGGCATCCAGTAGTCATCGTCATCGAGAAACGCGACGTAGTCGTGCTCTGCGGCGAGGATTCCGGTGTTCCGTCCACCGGCGAGGCCGCGGCTGCGCTCATTCACGAGTGCCTTCAGCTCGCGATTGCCCGGCACGACGACGTCGGGAAGCACCGGCTCGCAGGCGTCGAAGACGACGATCACCTCGACGTGCCCCGGGTAACCCTGGTCGAGGATGCTCTGCACCGCTCGGCGCATCATGTCCGGGCGGTTATGCGTCGGAACGACAGCGCTGACGGCGGGTGCAGTCACGATTTCCTCCCAAGGTGTGAGGGCAGCCCGAGCCTACCGTCGTGGCACATGCTTCCGCTAGCATGAACAAACGCCGCAACAGAGCGCTATTTCCGAAGAGTCCTCGGGAGTGTCATGGTCACAGTTGCAATGGTCGGAATCGGCAAAATGGGCCTGTCCCATCTCGCCATGGTGCGCGCCCATCCCGATGTCGAGGTGGTCGGCGTCTGCGACTCCATCGGCTACGTGCTCGACGTTCTGTCGAAGTACACGGGCCTCACCACCTTCACCGATTTCACGACGATGCTCGACACGGTGAAGCCGGACGCCGTCGTCATCGCGACCCCGTCCGCCTCCCACGTCCAACTCATCCGTGAGGCGCTCGGCCGAGGGTTGCACGTCTTCTGCGAGAAACCGCTGACGCTCTCCGCCGACGAGTCGGCCGAGCTTGCCGCTGTCGCGGCAGCGAAGGGACTCGTCACCCAGGTCGGCTACCACAACCGTTTCGTCGGAGCCTTCCAGGAGGTCAAGCGCCTCCTCGACGCCGGCGCGATCGGCACGGTCAGCCACGCCCTGGCCGAGTCATACGGGCCGGTCGTGCTGAAGCCGAAGGGGGGAACCTGGCGGAGCAAGCGGGTATCGGGCGGCGGCTGCCTCTACGACTACGCCGCCCACCCACTCGACCTGCTCAGCTGGTACTTCGGTGAGGCCGTCTCGGCAGGTGGCACGGTGATCAGCCAGGTCTTCTCGGCCGAGACCGACGATCAGGTCTACAGCACCCTCCGTTTCCCGGACGCCGTCAGCGCACAACTCTCGGTCGACTGGTCGGATGAGTCGCAACGGAAGATGACGACCAAGCTCTCGATCTGGGGTTCTGCCGGGAAGATCGTCGTCGATCGCCAGGAGTGTCAGGTCTACCTGCGCGACACGGCGCAGCCGCCACCCGGCTACCACCACGGCTGGAACTCGCGCTACACCACGACCCTCACGCCGCCGGTGTGGTTCTACCTCCGCGGCGAGGAGTACAGCGCGCAGATCGACCACTTCGTGCGCTCGGTGCTCGCTCGACCCGAGACCCGCGGCTCGACACAGAACGATTTCGCGAGCGCGGCGGCAACGGACCGGATGATCGAGATGGTGCTCGTCTCGGCGTCGGCCGAGGAGACCCCGGCACGCGCCACGACGACGGCGCCAACGACATCCAAGCCACGCAAGACACTGTTCGGTGGACGAAGCACGAAGACCGCCGCGCGCTGAGCGCGGCTTGAAAGGGGTTGGCAGATGGATCGGCTGCTCTTCGGCGACAACCAGTTCTTCGGCGTGAACCACATGTCAGAAGAGAAAGCACGCGCGCAGGCCATCCAATTCCACGCTGTCGAGGCGATCATCGAGGTGCTCGACACCGCGTACGACGCCGGCATCCGCACCTTCATGTGCACGACGCACGAACGCATCGCCGAGGTGTGCGAGCACGTGCGCTCCCACCCGGAGCGCTACGAGGGCTTCACCTTCTACCCGTGCATGCCCTACGCGCACAAGTACGCGAACGCCGTGACCGAGCAGGGGATGCTGGGAGCCCTGCGGCAGTTCATGCCGGACGACGGATTCATGAATGCAGCGCTGCGCGGCGGCAAGGCACTGGCCTCCAAGGACATCGAGGGCATCGTCACCCTGCTCGTCGACGCGGAGATGAAGATGTTCGCCGGGCTCTCGACGCCGGTGATCTTCCTGCAGAACGTGGTCGTCGACCTGCTGCTCGGGCTCGGCTTCGATGAGGCCTTCTCGATCTTCAGCGCCCACGTGCGCTCCCGCTACAACGCCGAACCCGGTTTCATCACGATGAACCTGCCGATGCTGCTCGATGCGCTCGACCGGGTCGGCGAGGAGAACCCGATCGTCTGCTCCAATATCAACAAGCTCGGCTTCCGGGTGTCTGGCGGCATCGACGCCTACGAGCTGGCGCTCACCGAGCGGCGGTTCCGGCCGATCGCGATGTCGGTGTACGCCTCGGGTGCCATCCCGCCACGAGAGGCGTTGGAATGGTTGCACTCCCTGCCTGCCGATCCGGCGATCGTGTTCGGCGCGTCAACGGCCAGCCACATCCGCGGCACCGTGCAGCTCGTGGAGCAGATCTGGGGCGAGCCGGTTGCGGCGCTCAGCCCCGTGACCAGCTGAGCCAGCGGGCTCGGTCGTCGGCTCGGGCGACGATTCAGGCGGCGTTCTCTGTGCCGATCTTCGCCGGACGCTGACGTCGGGCACCCGCCTTGGCCTCGCCGGCATCCGCCTCGGAGCGGCTCCGCTGGAAGCGGGCACGGATCATGGCGACGAAACAGCCCACGAAGATGCCGACGAATGCCGCCCCCGCAAGCAGGATGGCCATCGACGGCTTGGTGGAATCCGCCGGGGCGACCGCCGGGCTCACAATCGAGCCCGCGTTGAACGATGCCGATCGCAGGATCGCCTGGCGCTCCTGCAGCGCCTGGATCTGCGTCTCAAGCGTCGCCCGCACCGGACTGTCGGCCGGCAGGGCCGCGGCTTCAGCCGTGATCTCGGCGATCCCGGCGGTGAGGCCGGCTGACGCCTCGTCGACGACACGGCGGGCCGTCGTCACGCGGTTCTCCTGATACGCCGCAGCGATCGCGTTGGCGGCAGCGGCCGCGTCTGCAGCGGTACCGGCGGTGAAACTGAACGAGAGCACCTCTGCCCCCTTGGGGACCATCACGACGAGGCTGTCCCTGAGCTCTGTCGGCGTCGGCCCATCGAGCTCCTTTGCGGCGATCGTGAGGACCTCCGTCGACGACGCCACGACCCGCTCCGTGTCCATGTTGGCCGGTTCGCTCGCCTGGCCGGTGGAGGAGACGGAAATCGGCTCGACCGTGATCACCGCAGTCGACTCATAACGCTCTGGCCAGAGCTCGTTGGCAGCGAATCCTGCGGCGAGCGCGACGACGATGATGACGAGCAGAAGACGCCACTGACGCGTGATGCTGCGCGCTAGATCTTCGAGCGAGAATACCTCGGCCATCGAGCCTCCAGTTCACTTCAGTGATCCCTGAATAGCGAAACTCCGACTTCCTTTCAGTAATCATGTCACCAGATGTCAGAACTGAGCACGATTCAGGGTTTTGCCAGAATATGCCGTATACCGTTGACGAGTCCTCCCGCCCCCCTGTTTTGGGGGCGTTTTGTTATAACGGCATTGTCCCCCATTCAAGTATTCGTTAGGCATTCTTTCTTCGTGCGTAAAAAAACTGTTCTTTCCTCATTGGTGGTCGCCGCCCTCTCGGCGGCGATCCTCATCCCCGCCGCGCCGGCAAGCGCGGCCCCATCCACGAGCAGTGTGCGCACTGCGACGGAGCAGGTGACCACGGTTGTCGGCTTCAGTGACAAGGCCTGGTCCTACTACCGCGCCACCACCGCCCCCGCCAGCACCTGGAAGACCACCAAGGCCGCCTGGAAGACCGGCGCTGCGCCACTCGGCTTCGGCACCAACACGGGCACGCTCGGTACGAAGCTGCCGAACGACTTCACGAAGAAGCCGCTCGCGAGCTACTTCCAGAAGACGTTCTCGCTCAGCAGCGTTCCCGCAGCGGGCATGACCCTGACCACGTGGGCGGATGACGGCATCATCGTCTACGTCAACGGCAAGGAAGTCACCCGCAAGAACATGCCGACCGGCACGATCACGGATTCCAGCTACGCCACCAAGGCGCCGTCGTCCTCGACTGCCCGCGCCGCGATGTTCACCGCAACGGTTCCGGCTTCTGCGCTCAAGCAGGGCGAGAACCTGGTCTCGGTGCAGGTCCAGTCCAACTGGCGTGCAACCACCAACATCAGCTTCGACGCGAAGCTCACGATGGCTGCGACGTCCACCGAGACGACTCCCCCGGTCGTCCCGCCGACCACCGAGACTCCTGTTGCTCCCGACGCCGGCACCGGCGCAGTCGACGGCTGGGGCGCCCCGACCTGGCGCGATGAGTTCACCTTCGTCAGCCCGACCACCGGCAAGCCGGCCGTCGACCCGACCAAGTGGAACGTGCGCGACCGCACCGACCTCGGCCTGCTGCCTGACGCCGCGGTGCCCAGCCGCGACCAGGTGACCGTTGACTCCAGCGGCATCCTGCACCTCAAGGCCGATTGGCTCGACACCCCGGTCATCCGCCCCGACGGCCAGGCCGGCCCCAAGGAACTCTGGCACAAGACCGGATACATGGACCAGCGCGCTCAGAAGGCGGGCAACATGTCGTACGAGCAGCGCTACGGTCGTTGGGAGATCCGCGCCAAGGTTCCGACCGGACCGCAGACCTACGGATCCCTCGCCGCCTTCTGGCTGCGTAACTCGAACTCCGGTGAGATCGACATCATGGAGTCGTGGGGCTTCAACGAGAAGGCCGGCGTTGGCGGTCAGCGGATCGGTAGCGCAACGACGACGATCCACACCCAGACCTCTGCCGGTGGCAACGAGAAGTACTACTGGACGCACGCCGACTTCGGCGGCTCCAACACGGTGTACGACGGTTTCCACACCTTCGCCTTCGAGCTGACCCCGACGTACGCGAAGATCATCGCCGACGGCAAGACCCTCGCGACGGCGACGCCGGCAACCCACCCGAACCTGTGGAATGAGCAGTACTTCGGCAGCCCGCTGCACGTGCGCCTCAACCTGCACGTCGGACCGTCGGCGCAGTACTGGGGAATCCCGGACCCGGCCCACAAGGAGTGGACGCAGAACCTGGACTACCAGGTCGACTACGTGCGCATGTGGAACTACGACGCCAAGTAGGCAGTTCCCTGGGTGACTGACCCGGAACGACAGAGGGGCCCTGCACCAGCAGGGCCCCTCTGTCGTTCCCCGACGTGTTGTCGACGGGTGCTCAGAGGCGCAGCCAGTCGGCGGGAACGAGGTCACTCGCATCGCTGTGACCGTCGGCGAACCAGATCAGCGGCGCGATCACCGGGTGCTCCGCGGTGCTCGGCCGGCCCAGCCAACCCGCCCACCAGCTGAAACTGCTGTTCGCGATCACCCGCGAGGCGCACGCCGCCATCAGCGCGATCTCCCCGCCGTCGGCGATTGCCGCGTCAGCCGGGCAGATCAGGTCGCCGTCACCGGCCAGGTTGTCTCGGATCCATTCCGGATCGTCGCCGAACCAGACCTTCGTGCGCGCGCCGGTGGCCTCGAGGTGGGCGAGCGCGCGGTCGTAGTAGTCGCCGCCCAGCACCCCGTGTCGCACCGCGGCATCCGGGTCCGAGACGTAGTCGCCACGCCGCACGTGGATGGCAACGCTGCGCTCGTCGTTCTCCAGCCGGTGCGCCAGCTCGAGACCGCTCGGGCTCAGCATGGTGCGGAGCAGCCCGGTGACCTCGGAGCGAACCGCGCCCGCCGCGCCCTCGAAGTAGTGCGGCGATTGGAAGTAGCCGAGCAGGTAGCTGGTGCCGCCCAGGCGTTCGGCGACGGAGGGGTCGAAGCCGGACACCCGCTGTTTCACCAGGCGCAACGACGACGAGTCGTTGATCAGGCCGGCCTTGTGCGCGAGTGCGAGCGCCAGCCCGCTCGGCCGGCTGAGGCGCTGAGCCGGCGGGATCAGCGGGCCGACCGCCAACGGCCGGTCACCGCGGCAGCGCACGTGGTCGATGAGCACGTCCCGGCCCGCATCGCTGAGGGCCTTGGCGAAGGCCCATTCGAAGAGCTGGTTGCCGAGCCCACCCTGGAGGCTGAGCAGTATCTGATCGCGCCTCACCAGCCAGGGCATCACGAATCCTTTGCTCGTCGAGTTCCGCTCAGCATAGAGCGTGACCGCGCTCGAACCCAAGGGTTCCCTTCTGTTCGGCGAGCGCCGGTCAGAGCTCCGAGCCGCTCACATCGAAGGTGTTGCAGTACTCGGCACCATTCTCGAATCCGATCAAGAACCAGCGCTGGCGCTGCTCACTCGAGCCGTGCGTCCAACCCTCCGGGTTGACCTGCCCAGATACCGCCTCCTGGATGCGGTCGTCACCGACAGCGGCCGCGGCGCTCAGGGCATCGCTGATCTGAGCCTGCGTGACCGGCTTGAGGAACGCGACGCCGGCCGAGTCCTCGACATCGGATGCCGCGGCCGTCCACGCACCGGCGAAGCAGTCCGCCTGCAGCTCGACGCGCACTCCGTTGGAGTCGGGACCGGTCTGGCCGTCCTGCGCCTGCTCCAGGATCCCTGCGATGTTCTGAATGTGGTGGCCCCACTCGTGTGCGACCACGTACATCTCGGCGAGCGGCCCACCGCTCGATCCGAAGCGGTTGCGGAGCTCGTCGTAGAAGCTCGTGTCCAGGTAGATCGTCTGCTCCGGCGGGCAATAGAACGGCCCGGTCGCACTCGACGCGGCACCGCAGCCGGTCTGGGTCGATGCGACGAAGAGCTGCATGTCGTTGGGCGAGACGTAGGTGCCACCGAGCAGCGGATACTCCACGCTCCAATACGCCTCGAGCGATGCCGCCGCACCCTTCATCCGACACTCGACGTCGGTGTTGGCATCCGCACCGGTCAGGCAGGCCTCGAGGCTGTCACCCTCCTCGCTCTGCGACTGGCCGGCCTGCTCACCCCCGGCCAGGCCGGTGAGGTCGACGCCCAGCAGCTGCGAGAGCACGAACAGCACGATCACGCCGACGCCGCCACCGACGGCGATGCCGGTGTTGCGTCCACGCTTGGAGACCTTGCCTCTCGAGATGTCCGCGTTGTCGTTGAACGTCATGAGAGCACGCTACGCCGCGAAGCGGTCCGTCGCCGTGATGAGCGCGTCGAGGATTCCGGGCTCGTCGAAGGCGTGGCCGGCATCCGGGATCATGTGGAACTCCGCCTCGGGCCAGGCCTTGTGCAGGTCCCAGGCCGTCATCGCCGGGGTGCATGCGTCGTAGCGCCCCTGCACGATCACGGCGGGGATGTCGCGGAGCTTCACGGCATCGCGGATGAGCTGCCCGTCCTCCCACCACCCGCCATTCATGAAGTAGTGGTTCTCGATGCGGGCGAATGCGACCGCGAAACGCTCCTCCGTGAAGTGGTCGATCGTGTGCTTCTGCGGAAGCAGCGTGATCGTCGAGGACTCCCAGAGCGCCCAGGCGACAGCGGCCGGTCCGTGCACGGCCGGATCCGGGTCGTTCAGCAGCCGGTTGTACGCGCGGATCATGTTGCCCCGCTCGTCGGCGGGCACCGGCTCGACGAAGCCTTCCCACAGGTCGGGGAACAGGGCGCTCGCACCGCCCTGGTAGAACCAGTCGAGCTCCGTCCGGCGCAAGGTGAAGATGCCGCGCAGCACGAGTTCGCTGACGCTGGCCGGATGGGTCTGGGCGTATGCGAGCGCGAGGGCGCTGCCCCAGGAACCGCCACAGACGAGCCACTTCTCGATGCCAAGGTGGGTGCGCAACTTCTCCATGTCGGCGACCAGGTGCCAGCTTGTGTTCGCCGTGAGCTCGGCGGCCGGATCGCTCGCGTGGGGTTGGCTCCGCCCGCATCCGCGCTGGTCGAAGAGCACGATCCGGTACTTCTCCGGGTCGAAGACCCGCCGCTGCGCCGGGCCGCTGCCTGCACCCGGCCCGCCGTGCACGTAGACCGCCGGCTTGCCGTCGGGGTTGCCCGAAACCTCCCAGTAGATCTGCTGGCCGTCTCCGACATCGAGCAGACCGGTCTCGTACGGCTGGATTTCGGGGTAGAACTCGCGCATGCATCGAGCGTAGATGTTGTGCGACTTCCCCGCACCGGTACAGCCCGGCGTGGTTAGGCTGAACTATGGCGCATTCACAGAACCCCGTCACCGTCACGATCACCGGCGCGGGAGGCCAGATCGGTTACGCCCTGCTCTTCCGCATCGCATCCGGGCAGATGCTCGGCGCCGATGTTCCCGTGCGACTGCGGCTGCTCGAGATCCCTCAGGGCATAAGGGCCGCAGAGGGTGCCGCACTCGAACTGCAGGATGCCGCGTTCCCCCTGCTCCGCGGCGTCGACGTGACCGACGACGCGATAGCCGCCTTCGACGGCGTGAACGTGGCCATGCTCGTCGGCGCCCGCCCGCGTGGCCCCGGCATGGAGCGCGCCGATCTGCTCGCGGCCAACGGCGGCATCTTCGGACCGCAGGGCGCGGCCATCAACGCCGGCGCCGCCGACGATGTGCGCGTGGTCGTCGTCGGCAATCCGGCCAACACGAATGCTCTGATCGCCAGCGCGCATGCGCCCGATGTGCCGGCGGCGCGGTTCACCGCGCTCACCAGACTCGACCACAACCGGGCGCTCGGCCAGCTGGCCGCCGTCCTGGATGCGCCGGTCGGCGGCATCCGCAATGTGACGATCTGGGGCAACCACTCGGCGACGCAGTACCCCGACGTCTCCCACGCGACCCTCGACGGCAGCTCCGTGCCTGAGCTGCTCGCCGAGCGCTTCGGCGGCGCGGAGGCCGCATCACACTGGCTCAGCGAACAGTTCATCCCACGCGTGGCCAAGCGCGGCGCCGAGATCATCGAGGTGCGCGGCTCGTCGTCTGTGGCGTCGGCAGCCTCCGCCGCGATCGATCACGTGCGCGACTGGGTCGGGGCCGCTTCGCCACAGACCGGCGGCTGGACATCGGTTGCGCTGCCGTCCGATGGCTCATACGGGGTACCGGAGGGGCTCATCAGCTCCTTCCCTGTCGAGTCGGTCGATGGGCAGCTGCGCATCGTGCAGGGACTCTCCATCGACGAGTTCTCCCGCGGCCGCATCGACGCCTCCATTGACGAGCTCGTCTCCGAGCGCGACGCGGTCCGATCCCTCGGCCTCCTCTGACGCCCTCGCCCACCCACCCTTCGCCGAGACTGCAAGTTCGGTGCTTATGAGGCCCCATTTCAACCGAACTTGCAGTCTCGGCGCATATGAACAGGAGAGACATGACCACCTATCTGACCGGGGATGCCGCCAGCGACGCGCTCCTGGATGACAGCCCGCTCGCACTGCTGCTCGGCATGCTGCTCGACCAGCAGGTGACGATGGAGACCGCCTTCGCCGGGCCGGAGAAGCTGCGCGAGCGCCTCGGAACACTCGATGCCGCGACGATCGCGCACACCGAGCCGGAGGCCTTCGTCGAGATCTGCCGGCAGAGCCCGGCCGTGCACCGTTTCCCTGGGTCGATGGCGGCCAGGCTGCAGGAGCTCTGCGCGATCATCGAGCGCGACTGGGGTGGCGATGCCGCGGCGATCTGGACGCGTCCGGGCAGCGACGGATCGGCCCCGAGCGGTGCGGAGGTGCTGCGCCGGCTGAAGCAGCTGCCCGGCTTCGGCGAGCAGAAGGCGCGCATCTTCCTGGCACTGCTCGGCAAGCAGCGCGGGCTGGACGCGGCGGGCTGGCGCGAGGCCTCGGCGCCGTACGGCGAGGAGGGTTCCTTCCGTTCGGTTGCCGACATCACGGATGCCGATTCGCTCGCCCTCGTGCGCGAGGCGAAGAAGGCGGCGAAGGCCGCCGCAAAAGCCGCGAAGGGGTAGCGGGGTTTCGACACACTTCGATGGTTGAGTAGCGACGAAGGAGCGTATCGAAACCTCGCGGGCCGCTGCTTTTCGCGATTGTCAGGGTCTCGATACGGCCCTGGCGGGCCTACTCGACCAGCGGCATCCTCACATCAGCCGATGAGTTCGGCGACGGCACGCACCGTGCGCACGTCCCCCTGCACCAGGATCGTCGTCACGACCGATTCCTCCCAGCGCGCGAGCTCGTCGCGGATCTTGGCGGCCGGCCCGATGAGCGCGATCTCTTCGACCAGCCGGGTCGGCACTGCGGCGATCGCCTCCTCCTTGCGCCCGCCGAGGTAGAGCTCCTGAATCAGATCGCACTCCGCCTCGTAGCCGAGACGGGCAACGACGTCACGGTGGAAGTTCGCGCCCTTGGCCCCCATGCCGCCCACGTACAGCGCGATCATGGGGCGTACGGCATCCGCCGCCTTCTCGACGTCGTCGTTCACAACGACGGGAACCGTCACGGCGACCTCGAAGTCGGACTGCGGCGAGCGCTCGTCGGCCCTGCGCGCAAAGCCCTCGGCCAGTTGGGCCGCGAACTCTGCGTTCTGCCGGGGCGAGAACAGGAACGGCAGCCAGCCGTCGGCGATCTCGGCGGAGAGCGCCACGTTCTTGGGCCCCTCGGCTGCAAGGTAGATCGGCAGCTCGCGGCGGAGCGGGTGCACGGTCGACATGAGCGGCTTGCCGAGTCCGGTGCCGTCGTCGCCCGGGTAGGGCAGCGGGTAGAACGGGCCGTCGCTCGTGACGGGTGCCGAGCGTTCGAGCACCTGGCGCACGATGTCGATGTACTCGCGTGTGCGGGCCAGCGGCTTCGGGTACGGCTGCCCGTACCAGCCCTCCACCACCTGGGGGCCTGAGGCGCCGAGGCCGAGGATGAAACGCCCGTTGCTCAGGTGGTCCATCGTGATGGCGGCCATCGCCGTCGCCGTCGCCGCACGGGCCGATATCTGCATGATCGCGGTGCCGAGCTGCAGCCGCTCGGTCTGCGCACCCCACCAGGCCAGCGGGGTCAGCGCATCCGAGCCGTAGGCCTCGCTGGTCCACACCGAGTCGAAGCCGAGGCGTTCCGCCTCCTGCACCGCCTCGAGCGCGCCGGCGGGTGGGCCCTGTCGCCAGTAGCCGATGTTGTAACCGAATCGCATGGCCGCAGCCTACTTCGCTGCCGCGGTCGCGGTCGGGCGGCTGGGCTTCGCGCGCGGCTTGCCCTGCTGCTTCTTCGCGGTTGCGGATGCCGCGGCCGCGGCCTTCGCCGCCTTCGCCGCCTGCTTGGCCAGCACCTTCTCGTCGAGCGGCGCCGTGCCCGACGAACGCTGCTCGGCGTAGTAGGCGCGCGCCTCATCCTGACGTTCCTGCTCAATGCCGCTGGCGATCGGGGCACGCAGGTGCTCCGGACCGTAGCCGAAGGCGTCGACGAGGTCGACGGCGTGCGGGCGGATGCGGGTGAGCAGGCGGTCGATGTAGGAGGTGAGCGACTGCGCACGCTGCGGCGAGAGGCGCCCGTTGATGAGGTACCAGGCGGCGTGCTTCTCGATCAGGCCGAGGCCGAACAGATCACGCAGCCAGGTGAGAACCTGGGTGGTGCCGGGATCGGTGGTCTCGTCCCACGCGGAGAGCGCTCGCGTGAATGCCTCCCACTGCAGGAGCTCACCATGGGCTCGGGCGGCCTCGATCAGCTCGTTCTGCTGTGCGTTGAATGCGGCGGCGGCATCCGCCTTGCTCATGTGACGCGCCTCGCGGAGGGCGCCGGCGACTCCGGCGATCATCGTCTCGACCCGGTCGGTGAGCAGCTCGCGCTGCGAGTTCTCGTCCCGGAGGTGGTCGACGGAGCGCGCGGTC
>CAZZNX010000007.1:28383-34844 GCA_964655795.1 uncultured Leifsonia sp.
GACCCGAAGTCGGCGACGGTCTGGGCCAGGCTCCGCAGCCCGCTGCCGTGATACGCGCGGTCGGCTGCCTGCGAGGCGACGAGGCGGGCCAGTGCGGCGGTGTCGGCCTTGGCGAACTTCTTCGAGTAGTCGGTGAGCAGGCGCTTGGCCACGAGCTGCAGCAGCACGTTGTTGTCGCCCTCGAAGGTGACGAAGACGTCGAGGTCTGCGCGCAACCCCACGAGGCGGTTACTGGCCATGAATCCGGCGCCACCGCAGGCCTCACGGGCCTCCTGCAGGGTGTCGAGCGCGTGCCAGGTGCTCAGCGGCTTGAGCGCGGCCGCCAGGGTTTCGAGGTCTTCGCGGTCGGCGTCGCTGTCGGCCTTGCCGCTGAAGACGGAGTCGAACTTGACGAGGAACTCGTCGTGGGCGAACGTCGCGGCGTACGTCGTTGCGAGCAGGGGCAGCAGTCGGCGCTGGTGCCGCTGGTAGTCGAGGATGACCTCTTCGTCGGTGTCGCTGCCCGCGGTGAACTGGCGGCGCTGGCTGCCGTAGGTGATGGCGATGGCGAGGCCCATGGCGGATGCCGCGGTGGCGGCGCCGTCGAGGGAGACCCGACCCTGCACCAGCGTGCCGAGCATGGTGAAGAAGCGGCGGCCGGGGCTGGCGATCGGGCTGCTGTACGTGCCGTCCTCTGCGACGTCGCCGTAGCGGTTGAGCAGGTTGACCCGGGGAACGCGCACGTTGCTGAAGTGCAGGCGGCCGTTGTCGATGCCGTTCAGGCCGCCCTTGAGGCCGTCATCCTCACCGCCGACACCGGGAAGGAACTCACCGTTCTCATCGCGGATCGGCACGTAGAGCGCGTGGACACCGTGGTTGACGCCCTTGGTGATTAGCTGGGCGAAGACCGTTGCGGCAGTTCCGTGCACGGCGGCGTTGCCGAGGAATTCCTTCCAGGCGGCGCGGAACGGGGTGTTGATGACGAACTCCTGCGTCGCCTCGTCGTACGTCGCGGTGGTCGCGACACTCGCGACATCGGAGCCGTGGCCGATCTCGGTCATGGCGAAGGCGCCAGGCACGTCGAGGTTCATCGCCCCGGGCAGGAACGCCGTGTGGTGGTACTCGGTGCCGAGGTGCAGGATCGCTGCGGCGAAGAGCCCCCACTGCACGCCGGACTTGATCTGCAGGCTCGGGTCGGCCGAGACGAGCTCCTCGAACCCGGCGATGTTACCGCCGTGGTCATCCTTGCCGCCCAGGGCGGACGGGAAGGCGCGCAGCACCTGGCCGTTCTCGACGAGCAACTTGAGCTGGCCGAACACGCGCTCGCGGTGCTCCTCCTTGCTCTGCCCCTCGATGCGCTGCATCTCCGGTCGTCCGGCCAGCTTTCGCGAGGCCAGGCGAGCGTCGGCCCAGGTGCCGAGCAGCTGCCGGCCGAGCGCCTCGGTGTCGACGCGCACCGTCGCGGCGTCTGTTGGCGCTTCGATCGGAACGGCGGTGCTGTGTGTCGCCGTGGTGTCTGCGGCGGTGCCGTCGGTGCTGCGAGCGGTGTCAACCATCGTTGGTCCTCATTCTTCGCTGTGAAACAGGGCTGTGAAACAGGTCTGACTTCACGCTACGAGCACGAGGCACGGCAATGAAATGCTGCGTCCCCGGCCTACAAAGAACCCTGCGGGCGGATGCCGCGGCACTGTGTTAATCCCACAAGAGCAGCCCGCGTCATCCGGAGGTCATCGACAAGGACCACCCTGCGAACACACCGTGCGTCAGGGAGCGCACTGAGTGCCACGACTGCGCTGCGCCGTCACGCCGGGTGGCGTGGCGACGCAGCGATCCCTGCGGTCAGCGGCTGGTCAGCGGCTGGAAGTACGCGCTTGCGGATCGCGTCCAGAGCAGGATCAGCACGATCACGGCGATGATCACGCCGACGAGCTCTGTAGAGATCAGTGTCGGTGCGGCGATCGATGTGAAGATGCCGGCGGTGATGGAGAGCACCTGCACGACCGTGACGATCAGGCGGGCGATGTTCCGGCCTCGCAACAGGCCGTTCGCCACTGCCACGACGATGACGCCGAACAGGATTCCGACGATGGCCGTGGTGAGGAGCCCGGTCGAGCCGCCGAAGGCGCGCTGCATCTCGGGGTCGTTCTGCATGAAGAGCAGGAGCACCCCGCCGACGATGTCGAGTGCACCCGAGATCCAGGCGAGCACTGCGACGAGCGTGACTCCGCCCGGGCGACGATTCAAGGATGTGCTGTTCATGCGTTGCTCCCTCACCCATTCTGTGCGGGTTGCTCCCGCTGCGCTCAGCGTAGTGCTGAGGCGCAGTCACGCAACAGAGCGAGCCGCCGACACGCGCACGGCACCTCGCTCCGACGCCGCGGTTCGCTACGCTCAAGCTCGTGGGTGCGCGACGGGCGCACCGCGCACCAGGAAGTGGATCCGTGAAGATACTGTTTGCCAGCCTCCGTTCCATCGCCGCCGCCGCGATCGTGGTCGCGATCGGCGCGCAATTCATGAGCACCGCGTCGGGGACGGAGATCAATCCCTTCAACTTCTTCGGGTACTTCACGATCCAGGGCAACATCATCGCCGCTGTGGCATTCGCCCTGTCGGCGATCTTCATCTTCGGCAAGCGCGCACAGCCGAGGTGGCTCTCGTATCTGCGGGCCCTCGCCACGGTCATCATGGCCATCGTCGGCATCGTCTACAACACGCTGCTCGCCGACGCCGGGCTCGATGGCTCATTCAACGTGCCGTGGTCCAACGACATTCTCCACATCTGGATCCCGATCTATGCCGTCGCCGACTGGGTGCTGTTCGGCGATCGCATCAAGCTGCCATTCGCGCGCCTGTGGGTGATGCTGATCTACCCGGTCATCTGGCTCGGCGTCATCCTGATCCGCGGGGCGAGCGACGGCTGGGTGCCGTACCCGTTCCTCGACCCCGCCAGCGGCTACGCCTCGGTTGCGGTGTACGCCCTCATCATCTCGGCGATCACGATCCTCTTCGGCTACGGCGCCTACGCCGTGACGCGCATCAAGATCCTCAAGCCCTAGCGGCGGGTTTCGACCCTTCGACAGGCTCAGGGCAGGCCAAGCTCAACCAGCGGGGTTTCGACAGGCACACGGCCCGAGCGGCGTGGCATCATCGATGACATGACAACCGCGTTGCGCCCGATGCCCGCCGACCGCCTCGCCAGCTGGATCGTCTCCTCCAACGAGGCCTATCGGCTCTCCCGTATCGCCGCCGGGGAGGCGCCGGAGCTGGCCGCCAAACGGGCGGCGGATTCGAACGCCCAGTTCTTCCCCGACGGCGCTCCGCTGCCGTTGCACCAGGTGTTCGACGTCGTGGACGCGCAGCAGGGCGGCGACACCGTTGTCGGCTATCTCTGGATCGGTCCACAGAACGACAGCACAACCGAGTGGTGGGTGTGGGACGTCGAGATCGGCGAGGCGCACCGGAGGAAGGGTCACGCCCGCCAGGCCCTGCTGCTCGGCGAGGCGGAGGCACGTGCTCTCGGGGCTGCGTCGATCGGCCTCAACGTCTTCGGCTTCAACTCGGGAGCGCAGGCGCTCTACGAATCGCTCGGCTACGGCATCGCCGCGGTGAACATGAGCAAGAAGCTGGGATGAATCGCGCCAGGCCTGGCGCGAGCGCGGCGAGGTCATAGGCCCACACATTCGAGCGGATTGCTGTGCCCTTCGGGTATTCGAAGTCTTCCTCCCCGCGGAGGGTGAACCCGGCCGCGCGACAGAGCGCATACGACGTCGCTCGGGCACGGGCAACGGGCGCCCTACGACTCGGCGACTCAGCCGAAGGCCGTGACCACCGTGACGAGGGCGTCGCCGTAGGACTCCAGCTTCTTCGCGCCGATGCCGCTGATGCCGTCGAGCTCGGCGAGCGAGCGCGGCTTGGCTGCGGCCACGGCGCGCAGCGTTGCGTCCCCGAACACGATGTAGGCGGGCACCTCGAGTTCCTTCGCCGTCGCTCCGCGCCAGGCGCGGAGCGCCTCGAACAGCTCGACATCGGCCGGGCTCAGATCGGCGAGCGCGGCCGTCTGCTTGCTCGAGCGGGTGCTGCGGGACGCCGTGCGCTCCGGCTCCTGCCGCAGCGACACCATGCGGGCGCCCGAGAGCACCTCGCCGCCGGCATCCGTCATCGCCAGGGTGCCGTAGTCGCCGGTGGAGGCGATGAGGCCCTGCGCGAGCAGCTGGCGTACGACGCCGCGCCACTGCTGGTCGCCGAGGTCGCCCCCGATGCCCCAGGTGGCGAGCGTCTCGTGCTTGTGCTGCGTGGTGCGCGGCGTCTGCTTGCCGCGGAGGATGTCGATGATCTGGCCGGCGCCGAAGCTCTGGTTGCGCTCGCGGCGCAGCCGGACGACCGTCGAGAGCAGCTTCTGGGCCGGTACCGTGCCGTCCCACGAGGCGGGAGGGGCCAGGCAGGTGTCGCAGTTGCCGCAGGGCCGGCTGGGCTGGCCGAAGTAGCTGAGCAGGTTGACCCGGCGGCATTCGACCGTCTCGCAGAGCGCGAGCATCGCGTCGAGGTGGGCCGACATCCGGCGACGGTGCGCGATGTCACCGGGTGACTGGTCGATCATGCGGCGCTGCTGCACCACGTCCTGCAGACCATAGGCGAGCCAGGCGGTCGATGCCTCACCGTCGCGGCCGGCGCGACCCGTCTCCTGGTAGTAGCCCTCGACGGACTTCGGCAGGTCGATGTGGGCCACGAAGCGCACATCGGGCTTGTCGATGCCCATGCCGAATGCGATCGTCGCGACCACGATCACGCCGTCTTCGCGCAGGAAGCGAGACTGGGTGCGGGCGCGCAGACCGGCGTCGAGTCCGGCGTGGTACGGCAGCGCGTTGAGGCCGTTCGCCTGCAGGAACGCCGCCGTCTTCTCGGTGGTGGCGCGGGAGAGCGCGTAGACGATTCCGGCGTCGCCGGCGTGCTCGGTGCGGATGAAGTCGAGCAGCTGCTTGCGCACCTCGTTCTTCTCCACGATGCGGTACTGGATGTTCGGCCGGTCGAAGCTGGAGACGAAGTGCTCGGCCCGCTCGAGGTGCAGCCTGGACGTGATCTCCTTGTGCGTCGCATCGGTCGCCGTGGCGGTGAGCGCGATGCGCGGCACGTCCGGCCAGCGTTCGGCCAGCTCGCCGAGTGCGAGGTAGTCGGGCCGGAAGTCGTGCCCCCACTGCGAGACACAGTGCGCCTCATCGATCGCGAAGAGCGCGATGTGACCGCGGGCGAGGAACTGCTTGGCCTGCTCGGTGCCGAGGCGCTCCGGGGCGATGTAGAGCAGATCGAGTTCGCCGCCGAGGTAGGCGCGCTCGACGGCCGCCCTGGTGCCCGGGTCCTGGGTGGAGTTGAGGTAGGCGGCTCGCACGCCGACGGCGTTCAGCGCGTCGACCTGGTCCTGCATCAGGGCGATCAGCGGGGAGACGACGACGCCGGTTCCCTCGCGCAGCAGCGCGGGAATCTGGTAGCAGAGGCTCTTGCCGCCACCGGTCGGCATGAGCACGACGGCGTCGCCGCCGGCGGCGACCTGCGCGATGATGGCCGCCTGCTCACCGCGGAAGGCGTCGTAGCCGAAGACCGTGTGCAGCGCCTCGGCCGCGCTGGCGAACTTGGCGGATGCCGCTCGCTTGATGTCGACAGGCTCAATCAGCGGGGGGCGCGGCCCACCCAGCGAAACCCCGCCGCCGGTCGGCGCAGCGGAGGCGAAGTAGGGGTCTTCCGGCGGGGCCCAGTCATCCTCGGGCGGCGGCGGGAAATCCTCGCCGTCCCAGACAGGTTCTGCCCAGGCCGGCTCCGCGTAATCAGTCACCCGTCGAGTGTAACGGGGGCTCCTGACAGCCCCGCCGCTACCCGAAGGTGAAGGAGAACGCCTGCACGCCAGGCGGCAGGGTGACGGTGAGAGACCCGGATGCCACGGCATCCACATTCAGCAGTTCGTAGGAGCGCGGCACGCCGCTCACCTCGATGCTCCTCGGCTGGCCGTCGACGGACACGGTGACCGTCCCGCTGCCGGCGAGCACCATCCGCACCTCTGCGGCCGTGTAGTTCAGCCGGATCTCGGCGGGGTCGGAGCCGGGCGCCGCCTCGATCGACTGGGTGCCGAGCGTCCACTGCCCACCGAGCGCGAAACTGTCTGCCGGCTGCTCGGCCGGCAGCCGGAACCGGCTCGTCGCGGCGGAGTATTTCTCTGCTCCGGCGAAGTTCACCTGCTTCGTCGTGCCGAGGTAGCTCTCCGGCGTCGTCGCACCACCCGGAGGAGTCTCGTCGACGACATCCGTGGCATCCGGAAGCCGAACGGACGGGTCGGCCGCCGTGAGCAGCTCCCGGATGAGCTTCTCTGTGTCGGCATAGCCGCCCTCGCCGAAGCGGATGTGCCGCACGACGCCGTCCGCATCGATCAGGTAGTGCGCCGGCCAGTAGCGGTTGCGGTAGTTGGTCCAGGTGGCGAGGCTGTTGTCGAGTGCGAC
>CAZZNX010000007.1:34854-39418 GCA_964655795.1 uncultured Leifsonia sp.
AGTCGATGCCGAACGCCTCGGCGCCCGCCCGCACGTTGCGCGGTTCCTTCTCGAAGGCGTACTCGGGCGAGTGCACCCCGATCACCGTGAGGCCGGCGTCACGGTAGGCCTTGTCCCAGGCGACGACGTGCGGGATCGAGCGTTGGCAGTTGATGCAGGAGTAGGCCCAGAAGTCCACGAGCACGACCTGGCCGCGCAGCTCGTCCAGCGCGATCGGGGCATTGCCTGGTGTGTTGAACCACTCCTGGATACCCCGGATGTCGGGTGCGACCCCACAGCTCTGCAGCTCGGTGGCACCGTTCGTGCACTGGTCGAGGTCCTTGTTCTGCTCGTTCACGAGGCCGCCGAGGTCGAGCGCCTCGCTGATCTGCTCCGAGTTGCCGAACCGGTCCTGCAGCGCGCTGGTGTAGTCGGGAACGAGACGCTGCAGCAGCTGCGGCACGTTGAAGACGAGCCCGATGGCGAGCGCGATCATGACGATGCCGCCGGTGATGCGGATGCCGCGCTGGTGCTTGCGGAAGGTGCGCACCCGCTCGGCGACGCGACGCCCGGCCAGGGCGAAGACGAGCAGCGGCAGCGCCGCCCCGATCGCGAAGCTTGCGGTGAGCACGACCGTCTCCCAGCCGATGCGGCCGGTGGAGCCCGCCACGGTGATCGCGGCGAGCACCGGCCCGGCGCAGGGCACGTAGACGGCGCCGAGGGCGATGCCGAGCACGAAGCCGCCGCGCTCGGTGCCGACATCCCTCTTCGGGATCCACGCGAATGGCTTCTCGAGGATCGCCTCGAAGCGGGGAACGATCAGGCCGATGCCGATCAACACCAGCACGATGATGCCGGCCCAGCGCAGCACGTCCTGCGGCAGCCCGAGCACGGCCAGCAGCAGCGATCCGATCAGCGTGAAGACGCTGAAGCTGACCACGAGTCCGAGGATCACGAGGTAGGGGCGCCAGCGGGACGGCTCCGGCAGACCGCCCGAACCGGGAGGTGCTGTGCGTGCGCTCTGCACGCCGCCGGACAGGAAGATGACGGGGAGCACGGGCAGGATGCACGGCGAGATGCCGGTGATGAGGCCTCCGGCGAAGCCGATGAGAGCGAGTGTGAGCACGATGTCCTCTCGATGCGATTGCAGAGGGTTCGGTGCGGGGCGGCGGAGAGTTTGGTCGAGAACTTTTTTCGGACGTGACCAATCCGATTCGCGGATGCCGCCGAATGCCCTGTTGAGCCCTCACAGCGCGTGGGCCACGGCATCCAGCCGATCTATCGAAGGAGAACTTCCATGCGTCACTTCACCCGCACCACGCTCACTGCCTTCGGCGTCGTCGCCATCGCCACCCTCGCCCTGAGCGGTTGTTCGATGGGTTCCGGCTCCGCCGCCGACGAATCCAGCTCGAGCTCGGCCGAGTCAGCGCCCAGCACGACCCCAGAGGCGATGACCGCAGACCCGGCCGCAGACCTTGTCGGCCCCGGATGCGCGGCCTACGCAGACGCCGTCCCCTCCGGCGACGGTTCGATCGTGGGAATGTCGGCCGACCCCGTGGCCGTGGCCGCGTCGAACAACCCGCTCCTGAAGACCCTCGTCGCTGCGGTCTCCGGGCAGCTGAACCCCGACGTCAATCTCGTCGACACGCTGAACGGCTCGGAGTTCACCGTCTTCGCCCCCGTCGATGATGCCTTCGCGGCGATCGACCCCGCCACGATCGAGACGCTCAAGACCGACCCAGCCCTGCTCAGCTCGATCCTGACGTACCACGTGGTGCCCGGCCAGATCGCGCCCGACGCCATCGTCGGCACGCAGACCACCGTGCAGGGCGGCACCGTCGAGGTGACCGGCAGCGGCGACGAGCTCATGGTCAACGGCGCCAACGTCATCTGCGGCGGTGTGCACACGGCGAACGCCACCGTGTACCTGATCGACGCTGTGCTGCTCCCGGCCAGCTGAGCGTGCCGGCCGCCCGAACGGCCGAGCACTGAATGAGAAACGGCTCGGGTTCTGCTGAACCCGAGCCGTTTCTGTGCGCCCAGCGGGCGATCGGGCTACTGGCGTCGGCGCAGCACGAACACGGTCACGAGCACTGCAACCAGCGCGGCACCGAGGGCGCCGCCGATCCAGAGCAGGTTGCTGAGCTCGGCGGCCGGAGCCGTCTCGCCCTCCGTGCCGGCGTCCGAGCCGGACTCGGGCGCGTCACCGCTCTGGCCGCTCGCGGCCGCGCACGGGGGCTCGACCGTTCCCTCGGCCAGCTGCACGCCGGCATCCGGGGCCCATTCGAACTCGTACGACTCCGAGATCACGTGGGAGTCGACCGAGATGGCACGCCAGGTCACGGTGTAGATTCCCGGCTCACCGAGCTGCGCGTCGAGCGCCAGGGTGGGGCCGGTCACGACGCCGCAGTTCTCGCCGTAGTAGCGCGGGGCGGATGCCGGCCCGCTCACGACCATGGCGTTGCCGGTCTCGGCGTCGAGGATGGCGTCACTGGTCGTCACCGAGAAGGTCCCGGGCTGCTCGGTCACGACGGCGTCGGCGGCAGGGACCGTGTCGATCACCTGGTTGTGTGCCGAGGCCGGTGCCGCAGCCCCGAAGAGCGCCGTGCCGAGCACCAGTGCGGCGATGGCCGCACCGCACGCGGCGCGCCGCAGCACACCGCTGGCCGTGGACCGTGCGATTCGCGTCATGTCGGCAGCCTACTTCGCGGCCTTGCCGGCAGCGTCGTCGGAACCCGCGGTGCCGGCAGCGGCCTTGGCCGAGGCCGAGCGCCGGGTGACGACGGCCAGCGTGACACCGACGGCACCGACGATGAGTCCACCGACGCCGAGGATGCGAGCGACCATGTCGGAGCTCGGGGCCTCGGGTGAGACGGCGGTCTCCTCGCTCTCGGCGGAGTCGTTATCCGTGTCTGCGGCAGCGTGGCCGCCGTGTCCGTCGCCGTCGGCGGCGGCCTCGGTCAGCACGATGAAGGGTGCAGGCGCATCCGGCTCGTCCTCACCGACGACGCTCGTCTCGTTCCAGTTGGTCTCGCCGACGGCGCAGCTCTGCAGGACGGGGAACTCGAGGGTCTCCCCCACTGCGTCATCCGGCAGCTTGGCCGAGAGCACGAAGGTGTCGCGGAAGCCGTCCTCCAACGGGGTGATGGCCGTGTAGACGACCTGCGAGACGCGGGCCGCGTCACCCTCTCCGGTGCTGATCTTCTCGATCGTCCAGTTCGGGTTTACCGTCGGGCTGACCGAGATGATGCTCTCGGGGATGTCGATCGTCATCGTGGTGGTCGGCGATCCCTCGCAGCCGTGCGAGGTGGAGAAGGTGAGCAACGCGTACGAGCCGGCGGCCGTGTCACTGGGGGTGACGGTGACGTGCGCGGATGCCGCCAGCGGGGCGCCGACGGCGAGCAGGGCGCCGGCGGCCAGGCCGGCGACGGTGAGCGTGCGGGTACGGGCGGAGATGGTGCGAGTGGTCATGAGAGTCCTTGTGTGTTGCCGATGCGGTCGTTGCACTGGGGATGCGAGTCTGAACCCGGGGCAGCGGAGGTCGGCGAATGAGTGACGAAACGAGCGGGCGCGGTCGACGCGATGTGCGTGGATGGCGCGATGAGAGTCGCCGGGGTCGACGCGATGCGCGGACTAGGCGGTCGCGGCCATCGGCGGGCCGCGGTGGCGCAACGCCGCGTGCACGACGTCGAGCGGGCGCGGAATCCAGACGGCGTGCGCCCGGGGGCGGGCGTGTGCGGCATCCGGGATCGCGACGATCGTGATCGGGCGAACGGCGAGGCCGCGCAGCGCAAGCCCGGCAGTCCTGGCGAGGCCACGCAGCGCCTGCTCGCCGTAGAGCAGGGCGGCGATCGTGAGCAGACCGGCGATCGTGTGGCCGAGCAGCATCCAGGCGTCGTGGTGAGCGCCGCTCGGCAGCAGGGTGCTGCCCTGCGGAGCGATGGTCGCGAGCTGGCCCGCGATCTGCGCGGGGCTGAGCTGGTGCCCGGCGTGCGCGCCCAGCGATGCGGCCGGCAGCGCGGCGTGGCCGAGCGCGGGTTGCGCGCCCAGCAGGCTGAAGAGTCCGTGGAACATCAGCTGGCTTCCCGCGACCGAGATCACGGTGCCGGCCAGCGCGGCCCGGCCAGGCGCCGAGCGGCGAGTGGATGCCGTGCGACCGCCGCTGAGCCCGATGCTGAACATCGAGGCGAAGGCGAGTGCCAGCGCGATGGCCAGCCAGCTCGGCGTCGCCCCACCGGCGAAGCTGTGCGAGAGCGCCGCAACGAAGACCGAGAGTGCGGCGACGACCCACCCGCGCGTGAACCGCGCCCAGCGTGAGTTCGTCATGCAACCAGTCTAAGTGCGCGACGCGCAGCGTCGCGAAAGGCGGCAGCCCCAAGCCAGGCATCCTCAGGAACAGCGACCGATGCTCGCCCGGCTGCTGCAGCCAGTTTCCGCCGCGAGGTTTCGACAAGCTCAACCGACGGGGCCACCCGCCGATTGAGTAGGCCGTCCACGGCCGTATCGAAATCAAGCCTCGCGAAAACTCCGGCCCGTGAGGTCTCGATACGCTCGTTCCTCGCTACTCGACCGGCAAGGGGTTTCG
>CAZZNX010000007.1:39518-54041 GCA_964655795.1 uncultured Leifsonia sp.
CGCGAAAACTCCGGCCCGTGAGGTCTCGATACGCTCGTTCCTCGCTACTCGACCGGCAAGCGGTTTCGACAGGCTCAACCAGCGGGGAGCTCAACCGGCGGGCCGCCCACCCGCCGATTGAGTAGGCCGTCCACGGCCGTATCGAAATCAAGCCTCGCGAAAACTCCGGCCCGTGAGGTCTCGATACGCTCGTTCCTCGCTACTCGACCGGCAAGGGGTTTCGACAAGCTCAACCAGCGGGGCTCAGCCGCCAGCACGACGGCCCTCCCGCCGGGGCGGGAGGGCCGTCGATCAGACGTCGGCTACCAGAGGATCAGGGGCACCGGCAGGCTGGTCGATTCCTCGACCGTGTCCGATCCGAGGTAGTGAGCCGTCAGCAGGTGAATGCCGGGGCTGAGCTTCGGCAGCTTGACGCTGGCCTTGCCCTTGTCTCCGGCCGTCAGCTCGATCGTCGCGATGACGGTGTCGCCGTCGCGAACCTCGACGGTTCCCGTGGCCCGCGGCCCAGATGCCGCCGCGACGGTGACGCTGTACTTGACGGCCGAACCGGCCTTGGCCAGCACCTTGTTCGGCACGCCGAGTGTCACGCTGGCGATCTTCTCCGGCACCACGACGCCCGTGACCGTCATCGGCACCTCGACCGCGGTCCCCGTCGCGGCGACGGTGATCGCGAGCTGCTGCACTCCATCGAGACCGTCCGGCACCGTGAACTGCGCGGTCGCCGTTCCCGTCTCATCGAAGACGGCGTCCGTCACCGTCGCACTGACGGGGGCGGATGCCACGGCGACACCGCCGAGCGAGAGCTCGACCGTGCCGGGAGCCGGCGTCGTGCTGTCGCCGAAGGCCAGCGAGCTGAGGTTGACGGTGACAGACTCACCGGCCTCGTAGCCTGCGGCATCCGCAGGGGCACTCAGCACCGCACCGACGGCCCGCTGCGCGTAGTCGGGCGAGGCCGGCGAGTTGACGGCGAGGTAGTCCACCATCGCAGCCAGGTCGACCTTGCCGGTGTCGGCGCGGTTGGTGCCGGAGGCGAGGACGCTGAAGTTGTCACCGCCGGATGCCAGGAAGGAGTTCACCGCGATGCGGTAGCTGGCGGCCGGATCGATCGCCTCACCGTCCAGGGTGATGGCGCCGATGCGCTCACCGGCAGCCGCGGCGGGGTTGTAGCTGTACTCCAGCCCCTCCGAGACGCCGAGCTTCAGGAACGGCCTGGTCGACGACGCCGGCTGCCACTGCTGCTCGAGCAGTGTCTTCAGCTGGGTGCCGGTGATGTCCATCGCCACGAGGGTGTTGGCGAATGGCTGCACGACGGCCGCCTCCTTGTAGGTGACGTTGCCATCCGGGTCATTCGGTCCCGAGCTGGCGAACGGCATGTCGGTGCGCAGGCCGCCCGGATTCATGAAAGCGATCTGTGCGCCGGCGCTCTGCGTTGCCCACAGCTGCACGTCGGCCACGAAGTTTCCGAGCGTGGACTCGCCACCGCGGTTCTCCGTTGTGCCGTTGGAGAGCTTGGCCCGGTTGAACGGGGCCGTGATGTCGCCCAGCTTCTGCGCTCCGAGCACCTCGGCGACGGCGACGGCGTCGGCGACGATCGCCTGCACCTCCGGCACAGCGGGGTAGAGCGGCTTGGCCGGAACAGCCGGCGTCGTCGGCGTCGCCGGGATCGGCGCGCTCATCAACGGCAGCGTCTCGTTGCTGATCGAGACCAGCTCCTTGGTCTGCGGGTTCACCTGCAGATCCATCAGCCCGAACTTCTCGCCGTACTGGCCGCTCGAGATCACCGGGCGACCGGCGATCACGTGGTTGTAGGCGAGGTGGGTGTGACCCGAGACGATCGCGTTGACGTCGGAGTCGACGCCGTTCACGATCTTCCCGAACGCCGTGCTCTGGTCGGTCGCCGACTCGATGGCCGTTGTTGCCGCTCCCTCGTGGACGAGCAGGATGACGACATCCGCCTCTCCGTTGGCCGCGTCACCGTCGCGCAGCTGGTCGGCCACCCGGTTCACCTCGGTTGTGACGTCTCGCACCTCGAGGTTGGCGATGCCGTCCGGGCTGACCAGCGACGGCAGCTCGTTGGTGACGGCGCCGACGAAGCCGATCGTGACGCCCTCGAACGTCTCGGTGAAGTACTCCGGCAGCGCGGGTTTGCCCGTCGTCTTGTCGTAGACGTTGGCCGCGAGGTACTCCCAGTTCGCCCGGTCGAGCACGCGCCCGCTCAGGTCGTCCCAGCCCTGGTCGAACTCGTGGTTGCCGACGGAGCTGACGTCGAGTCCGGCCGCGTTCAGCGCGTCGATCGTGGGGTTGTCCTGCTGGATGAAGGAGGTGAAGGTGGATGCGCCGATCAGGTCGCCGGCAGCGGCGAACACCGTGTTCGGGTTCGCGTCGCGGATCTGCTTGACGGCCCCGGCGAGCACAGCGGCCCCGCCGGACGGTGCCGCCTGCTCGAGCCGGCCGTGGAAGTCGTTGACCGTGACGACGTTGATGTCGACGGGCTGCACCTCCTGCGAGACGCCGACGACGATCGGGTCGTGGTCGCTGGAGCGGAACGGCGTTCCGGCCTCCGTTGCAGGGTACGCGTAGCCGCGGTCGCTCCACTCCGGCGAGTTGATGTTCCAGACGCCTGCCCCCGTGACGGTCGGCGCCACCGACGGTGAGGCGAGCACGTGGTCGAGCGAGCCGAGCTCACCGTTGAAGGTGTAGGTGTACTGGCCGGCGGCGTGCGTCGGCACGACATCCGTCCATCCTGCTGCGGTGAACACGTTGATCGGGTCTTCGTGCGCGTAGGCGTTGAAGTCACCGATCAGGAACACGTCGCCGCTGCCCGACTCGGCCTGCAGCTGCTCGCTGAATGCGAGCAGGGACTGCGCCTGCTCCGTGCGCTCCGCGTTGAAGAAGCCCTGCCCATCGGCCGGCTCCACCGGTGCCGGGGTTCCACCCGGCGAGCTCTTGGACTTGAAGTGGTTGGCGACGACGGTGATCGTCTTGCCCTCGAAGGTGAAGGTCTGTGCGATCGGCTCACGCGCGATGTCCCACACGGTCTCGTCGATCACGGTCTTGCTCGCGCCGACCGGGGTCACGGCATCCTTCTTGTAGATGATCGCGCTCGTGATGAAGTCGGTGATCGCGGCGTCGTTCAGCGCGGTCGGGGTCGGCACGGCCGCCCAGACCTCAGAGCCGGCCGCGGCGTTGAGCCCGGCGACCAGGTCGTTCAGCGCGGCGTCGATGTCGGCGGGGGTGCCGAGCTTGACCGAGTTCTCGATCTCCATCAGCGCGACGACGTCGGCGTCGAGCCCGTTGATGGCCGCAACGATCTTGGACTTCTGGATGTCGAACTCCTCCTGCGTCTCGGCGCCGCGGGCGGCGGAGTTCACGCTGGAGAGGGTCGTGAAGTAGTTGTAGACGTTGAAGGAGGCGAGCTTCACATCGCCGCCGACCTCCGGCGGCGCGTCGGCGCGGAGGTTGACGGGGGTGAAGCTCACCTTGCCGGCGGCGTCGCTGGCATCCGTCACCGGCAGCTGCGGCTGCAGGCGCCACTCGTTGAATCCGTAGCCGAGGACCATGCCCGCTGCCGGGAACACGGCGGTGTCGCCGTTGCGTGCGACGGTGTCCTTGGTGAAGTAGGGCTGATCGCCGGTGTGCGACGCGTCGGTGACGCGCACGCTGTAGCCGTCGTCCACGAGCACGCGCGCGGCCTTGTTGGCCGCGGTGATGGCGTCGGCCTCTGCGCCGGGGCCGACCAGTTCGGTGCTCTTGACCGCTGCGGTCTCACCGGCGTTCAGCCAGAGCTCACCGAAGGAGAAGAGGTTGTGGCTGGAGCTGAGCGCGTAGCTGCCGCTCGGGGCGACGAGCATGCCCTCGAAGGGCTCGCGGGCGTCTCCGCGCAGGGTGTCCGGCAGAGCGACCGGGGCCGGCAGCCCGACGCCCGCGGCGACGAGCGCGACCGTTCCTGCGCTCGCGTTGATCTGGGTCTGTCCATTGCGCTCACTGGCGAGGCCGCTGACGGTGACTTGGTCGCCGATGGCGATGCCGGCTGCTGCATTGGCTCCGAGGAACACGAAGATGCCGTCGGAGGCGCCGGGGCTCGGGTCGACGTCGCCTCCGACGCCGGGAGTCTGCACGAAGATGCCACCGAATCCGCCGACGCGGTGATCGGCCGTGACGATGCCGTCGACGGTGACGGCGGTATTGTTCGGCAGCGGGCTGGCTGCTCCGGTTCCCTGGATCTGGGCGATCGTGTGGGTGGCGGCCGCTGCGACGGTCTCCTCTGCAAATGCCGGTGTGGAACCGAACGCCGTGAAGGCGAGCGCGGCCGTCGTCGTGACGGCGAGCGCTGCGAGCCTCCGCGAGCGGGAGCTGTGTTGCTGGTGCACGAGATCTCCTGTCGATGTGGTGCCCGCCTGTTGGCACGCCGAAGACCGCGATGTGACCGCGGAATGGCGCCAAGCAGGGCGACTGTTCGACCCCCCTGCGGGGGTCAGTCGCAGCCTAGGGAACCGCACCGACACTGCCAAGGGGGTGCCCTTGTTTTTCTCCTGCGCTTAAGCAGATTGTTACCTTCGCTGCTCATATGAGCAGGTGCCGGCGCGGTCTAGTCTGGAGCCCTGATGCTCATCGCTTTCCTCGGCCTGACCGGCGCACTGGTCTACGGCGCCGCCGATTTCTTCGGCGGGCTCTCCGCCAAGCGCATCAGTGCGGTGCTGACGACGGCGGTGACGGCCGCTGCCGGGCTCGCGGTGCTGCTCATCACGCTGCCGTGGCTCGGCGGGGTGTGGTCGGCATCCGCCGTCGGCTGGGGTGCCCTCTCGGGCGTGACGGGCGCAGTGGCCATCTCGCTGCTCTACGCGTGCCTGGCGATCGGTCCGATGAGCATCCTCTCGCCGCTCACCGCTGTCGTCTCTGCGATCGTGCCGATGACCGTCGGCCTGCTGCGCGGCGAGGCTTTCTCCCCGATCGGCTACTGGGCGCTCGGCCTCGCCCTGCTCGCGGTCGTGCTCGTCGGCTTCGTTCCGGAGCAGGGTGCCGTGCGGCCGAGCCTCCGCGGCATCCTGATGGCGATCGGCAGTGGGGTCGCGATCGGCACCTTCATGATCCTGATCGATCTCACTCCGGAGGACAGCGGGATCGTGCCGCTGTTGTTCAACCGGGCTGTGAACGCCGCGATCATGTTCGCCGTCGTGCTGCTGCTCTGGCGAATCGGGGCGCGGCGCGTGAGCGGAGCGTCGGCCGGCACCGGGCCGGAGGATGCGGCATCCCCCGGCTCGGTGGAATTCACGAAGCGGGCACTGCGCCCCTCGGCGACAACCGTGCGCACCGGGCTGCTGCTCGCCGTCGCGGCCGGCGCCGTTGACGCCGTCGCCAATGTGTTCATGCTGATCGGCCTGCGGCTCGGCGATCTCAGCGTGATGAGCGTGCTCGTCGCGATGTACCCGGCTGGCACGATCTTGCTCGCCGCACTCGTGCTCAAAGAACGCATCGCCCCCGTGCAGTGGATCGGACTCGCCTTGGCCGTCACCGCGGCCGGGATGCTCGCCCTCGCCTAGCCCTGCGGTTTCGGCACCGGGTGCGGGCGGTTACTGCTGGAGGGAGAAGGCGGAGGCCTCGGCCACGAGCTCCGGGCTCGGGCGCACACCGGTGTAGAGCACGAACTGCTCCTCGGCCTGAATCGCGATCACCTCTGCGCCCGTGATCACGCGCTTGCCCGCTGCCCGCGCCGCGCGGATCAGCGGGGTCTCGCTGGGCATCGCGACGACATCCCAGACGACGGATGCCGCGGCGATCGCGGCATCCGAGAATGACTGCTCTGCGCTCTCGGCACCGCCGGCCATGCCGATCGGTGTCACGTTGACGAGGAGGCCCGCGCCCAGCTCCGCGGCGACGTCGCCGCCAGACGCATCCCCGGCATCCGACACCGCGCACGATGGCGCCTGCGCGGCAACCCGCCAGCCGTACTGCTCGGCCAGCGCCCGGCCGGCCGCCTCGTTGCGGGCGAGCACGGTGCCGTCGGTGAAGCCGGCGTCGCGGAGCGCGGCGACGACCGCCTTGGCCATGCCGCCGCTGCCCCGCACGACCACGGGGCACGGCGCGACCGCGTGCCGCTCGACGAGGCGCTGGATCGCCAGGTAGTCGGTGTTGTATGCCGTGAGGTGCCCGTCGGTGTTGACGATCGTGTTGACCGACTCGATCGCGGCGGCCGACGGGTCGAGCTCGTCGACCAGCGGGATCACCGCCTCCTTGAACGGCATCGACACGGCGCAGCCGCGGATGCCGAGCCCGCGCACGCCGGCGATGGCGGCGGGGAGGTCGCCGGTGCTGAACGCCTTGTAGATGTAGTTCAGCTCGAGCGCGTCATAGAGGTAGTTGTGGAACCGCGTGCCGATGTTGCTCGGGCGGCCCGAGAGCGAGATGCAGAGGGTCATGTCCTTGTTGAGAATCGGCATCTCAAAACTCTAGGCGCTCGGCTCAGTCGTCGCCGCCGAAGCGGCCACGCGCCTCAAGCGGGATGAGCGGCTTCTCGGCACGCACCCTCAGCTCCTGCACGGCCCAGCTGTTGCCATCCGGGTCGGAGAAGCCGAAGAAGGTGCCGCCGTCCCTGGCGTCGAAGGTCACGATCTCGCTCGCCTCGACGCCGCGGGAGAGCAGCTCCTCGCGCGCCGCCTGGGCGTCGGAGACGACGAGCTGCAGCCCGCGCATCGATCCCGGCGCCATCTCGCTCTGCGCCGGCAGATCGCCGATCACGATCGAGCAGCCGGATCCCCGCGGGGTGAGCTGCACGACGTGCATCTGCTCGGTCTGGGTGTCGTGGTCGAGGTGGAAGCCCACCTGATCGCGGTAGAACGCCACCGAGCGGTCGATGTCGCTGACCGGCAGAACGATAACTTCGAGGGTCCAATCCATGGTGCTTCTCCTGACTCCTGGTGCTGCGTTGCTGGTGCGGGCGGATGCCGCTGGCGGGCGCCCGCGGCATCCGAACCCGGCGCTTCGCTGCTCGGTTGACTGCTCGGTTCGCTGCTCGGCTCGCTGCTTACAGCGTGGTCAGCAGGGTGTCGAGGCGGTTGTAGCCCTCGACCATGCCGCGCTCCATGCCGCTGGAGATCATGCCGTCGCGTGCCTCCTGGCTCGGGTAGACGGAGTGGCCGACGAGGCGGGTGCGCCCGTCGCCGAGGTCTTCGAAGCGCATGGACTCGACGCTGACGACATCCGGGTAGCCCTCGTACTCGAAGGTCTGGATGGCGAACTCGTTCGGTCGGACCACGTGGAAGACACCGTTGAAGGCGTACTCCTCGCCGTCTGGCGCGCGGTGGATGTAGCGGTAGCCGCCGCCCGTGACGAAGTTGAAGCGCTCAATCTCGACGTCGTAGCCATCTGGTCCGAGCCACTGCTTGATCAGATCTGGCTCCGCGTGGGCGCGGAAGACCGCGGCGACGGGGGCGTCGAATTCCCGCACGAAGTCGACGTACTGCACGCCTTCCGGAGCAGTGACGGTGAGAGCGTTGGTGGTGGTACTCATTGTTCTTTCTCCTTGGATTCGGTGGCGCCGGCATCCTTCGCGCCGGTGTCGGTGTTCGTCAGTGATCCGAGCAGGGTGTCGAGCCGACGGAACTGCGCCTCGTGGATGAGCCGATAGCCGTCAATCCAGGCGGTGAGCCGCTCGAGGGCGCCGGCATCGAGGTGCACCGGGCGGCGCTGGGCGTCACGACTGCGCGTGACGAGCCCGGCATGTTCGAGCACCTGAATGTGCTTGGACACCGCCTGCTTGGAGATCTCGAACGGTTCGGCGAGCTCGTTGACCGTTGCCGGTCCGCGGCTGAGCCTGGCGATGATCTCCCGCCGCACGGGGTCGGCCAAGGCCATGAAGGCCCGGTCGAGACGCCCATCGGCGTGGAGTTCAACGCTCATAATCAACCTCTTGCTTGATCAACTGTTTTGTTGATCAAGAATGTACGCCGCGTCGCGCCGGCCGTCAAGGCCTCGACGCAAATCGTCATCGCCCCGGATGCCGCCGGCCTCCGTGACAGCATGAAATCGCCCGGCCCACGCCACAAGTGAGCCGTGCAGAAGCCCCAGCAGAACCGAACCACGCCGAACCAAACCACGCAGCACGGAACCACGCGAGGAGACCCATGCCCACCGCAGCCACCGCCGACCGGCTCACGGCGCCGCGCTCGGCCGTCGATCGCCCGATCGCCGTCGTCACCGGCGCGACCGGTGGCATGGGGACGGCCATCGTCATCGAGCTCTCCGGCAGCCACGACGTCGTCGCGGTGGGGCGATCGGCCGCAGCACTGGCCGCGCTGGCGGCGGAAACGGGATGCCGCACGCAGCTGCTCGAACTCACCGACTTCGCCGCATTCGCCGGCGTCGCCGCGGCGCTCCCCCGCGTGGACGTGCTCGTGCACGCGGCTGCGATCGCGCCCCGGCTGACGGTGGCCGCGGCATCCGTCGACGACTGGGAGCTCGTGCTGTGGAGCAACGTGATCGCACCGGCTGAGCTCACCCGGGTGCTACTGCCGCAGCTGCGCGCGGCAGAGGGGACGGTCGTCTTCATCGGCTCCGGCGCGGGGACACGGGCGATTCCGGGCAGCGCGGTGTACACGGCGAGCAAGCACGCCCTCAAGGCGGTCGCCGACGTGCTGCGGATCGATGAGTCGGCGGCGCGGCTGCGCGTGGCGACCGTCGCGCCCGGGCAGACCGACACGCCCATGCTGCGCTCCGGCACTGAGAGCGCGGGCGAGCCGTACGAACCGGAGCGGTACATCAGGCCCCGCTCGGTGGCGGACGCGGTGCGCTTCGTCGTCGACGCCCCCGCCGATGTGCACAACACCGACATCGCGGTTCGGCCGCGGCGCGAGCTCGCCTAGCGCTCAGGCTGCGTGACTCGGAACTGCGCCGCGGAGCTGCGCGACGCGGAGTTCCGTGGGGTGAGGCTACGAGAAGAGCAGCGCGATGCCGAGCAGCACCGGCACGCAGCCGAGCGTCGTGACGAAGACGGTGTCGCGCGCCAGGATCTCGCCGGTGTCGTAGCGCTGCGCGTAGTTGAACACATTCTGGGCGGTCGGCAACGCGGCGAGCACGACGACGGCGTAGAGCGCCGTCTGGTCGAGGTGGAAGACGAAGGCGCCGAACAGCCAGGCCACAACGGGCATCGCGACCAGCTTGAGCGCCGAGGCCACGAGCACGAGCTTGCGCCCGCTCCCCGGGCTCAGCATCCGCTGGCCGGCGAGCGAGAGCCCGAAGCTGATCAGCATCAGCGGAATCGCGGCCTCGCCGACCCTGGCGATCGGGTCGTGAATGACGGGCGGCAGCGTGATGCCCGCGAGCGCAACGAGCAGGCCGGCGAGCGAGCCGATGATGATCGGGTTGCGGAAGGTCTGGCCGAGGATCCGCGGCAGCGAGGTGGAGCCGGTGACCTTCGCGTCGAGGATCGCGAGCGCGATCGGGGTGAAGACGAGCAGTTGCAGCAGCACGAGCGGTGCGGCGTATGCGGCATCGCCGAGCATGTAGAGCGCGATCGGGATGCCCATGTTGTTGGCATTGACGTAGCCGGATGCCAGCGAGCCGATGACCGTCTCGGCGAGCGGACGGCGCCAGAGCCGGGCCAGCACGGCGAAGAGCACCACCATGAGCGTTGCAGCGATCACCGAGACGGGGAGCAGTGCGGAGAACAGCGTGTGCACGTCGGCGTCGGAGAGCACGGTGAAGAGCAGCAGTGGCGAGAGCACGAAGAACACGAGGCGGCTGAGCACGGGGCGTGCGTGCTCGCCGAGCACTGTCGTACGCCCGACGATGTAACCGAGCAGGATCGGCAACAGGATGACGGCGAGAGCGGTCACGACGCCGCCGACGCCTGCCTCCATGCTGATTCGCCCCTCGCCGCTTCACCTCGCGCGCAACGGCGCACCTTCGAATCCTATCGACGCCGCGGCGCCCGGAAGCCGGAGTCCGGAGCGGGTGCCCGGCCCGGTTTCGACAGGCTCAACCACCGGGCATCTCCTCCGCGGCTAGCGCAGTTCGACCTCGCCGAGCTCGCCGCGCACGGTCGCGATCAGTGCAGGCGTCTCGCCCTGCACGACGTCGAGCGGCACCCCGAGTTCGGCCAGCTGAGCCCGCAGCTCGGCCGGGCGCGGGTGCTCGCCGCGGAGCGCGACGAGTTCCAGCGTCGGCAGCTCGCCGAGTCCGGGGTGGGCGGTCGTTCCCCAGTCGATCAGGAACGGCACGATGGGCGAGACGTGTCCGGGCGGTGCCGTGAAGCTCCACGCCAGCACCGAGCCGTCCGGCTTCGTGCGGGATTGCGCGGCGACGCCGCCGAGCGCGAGCCCGGCGGCACGGCCGCGCGCCGCGGCATCCTCGATGCTCGCCGGCCCGAGGTGCACCGCGTAGCTGCTGAGAGTGGGTGCATGCAGCGTGTTGATGCCGAAGATCTCGATCTCGGATGCCGCGCGCTCCCCCTCCGGGTCCGGACCGATGATCTCGAGGTAGTGCGGGCCACGGGCCCCGGCCACCGTGAAGGCGATGAGGGCGTTGGCGGTTCCGATGGCGTGGCGCCCGCCGGGGGCGGCGGTGACGCCGGTGCGTTCGGCGATGTGCTCGACGGCCGCGGCGAGGTCCGGCCCGGCGAAGACGAGGTGGTCGATGGCCGCGGCGAGCGCCTCGGTCAACGGTGCATCGAGCGGGGCGGGGCGGGTGTCTGCGGTGGCGTCGGTCATGGCTGACAATCTCCCACACCGTCGCCGGCCGCCGCGGCGCGCGCGACCAACACCGTAACGTTCACCACGCCGCCATCACGACCGTCTTGCCGCCCGGCCCGGCGATGCCGATACGCTGACAACATCATTCGCTTGGGGGAGGACGATCGATGTCGACGATCAGCAGCAAGACGATCAGCAGCAATCTGGACAAGTCTCTGCGCCTCGCGCACGTCGCGAGCATCGGCGCCATCGTGCTCGGTGTCATCTTCATCATCGTGGGGATCGTTGCCTGGATCGCGGTGAGCGTCACGCTGCGCGCGGAGGGCATCACCGTGAGCGAGGGTGCGCAGTTCCTCGAGGGCTGGGAGGTCGCCGGCCCGCTGACCGCCTACGCGCAGGCCGACATCATCAACACCCACGCCCTCGCCATGACCGACGGACTGACGTACGCGCAGCTCGAGCAGGACGACCCGATGCGTGCGACGGTGATGAACGCCTCGTTCCTGCGGGCCTCCCTGTTCACCTCGGTGATCTCCTTCGGCGTCGCGCTCTTCGCGATCGGCGCCGGCGTCGTGTCGATACTGCTCGGCTGGACCTCCAAGACGCTGTTGAAGGCGCGCGGCGCCTCGGCAGTCGCCGCGTAGCCTCAGCGGGCGGACCGTCCCGGCACGGCGCCCGTGCGGACTCAGGCACGCGTTCTGCGCCAGTTACCGCGTTACGCGCCGGCAGTTTCTGTGTCATAGCGCGGTAACTGGCGCGCAGCGCTCGGGCGACGTCGCCGAGCCGGCAGTGTGCGCGGTGACTGGCACGGTGGGCGGGCAGGATGCCGCGGCATCCGCCCCGCTACCAGCGGCGGTTGGCGGCACGCACCTCGCGGCGGAGCTCCTTGCGCAGCTGCTTCACGCGCTTCTCCGGTGTGCCGCCCGACTTGTCTTCGACCACGAGCGGGGGCCACACGTCGTCGAGCTTCGTCTCGATCACGGCCGAGATCTCGCTCCACGCATCGACCCTGGCCCTGGCAACGAATGCGTCGATGTACTCGCGGTCCTCGCGCAGGCGCCAGAGCCGTTCGGCCACGGCGGCGTGCACCTTCTCCCTGCGCCGCAGATTGGCGACATCGTCGGTGCGGTAGTCGTGGTGGTGCAGTGCCTTTCCCTCGCGGTTGGCGGCCGAGCCGCGCTCATCCTCGGCAATCGAGGCCGACTCGTCCTCCTGCTGCACCTCTTCGTAGAGCGCGGCCCTGGCGGCGTCGCGCACGCGCTCGTCGTCGAACGCATCCGGTTCGGTCAGCACGCCGATGATGATCTGGTTCTTCAGCGCCATCCGGGCGCCGAACTCCGCCAGCATCACGCCCTCCTCGATCTGCTCGTCGAGGGAGACCTCATCGCGCTTGGGGATCGCCTCATCGTCGAACGGCGTGAATCCCTTGCGCCTGCGACGTGCCATCATGCCCTGCCGTACTCGCCTTCGACCTCGATGTCGGCCGCACCGGCGGCCCGCCTCCAGCGTATCCCCCAGCCTCGAGCTTTAGCATGGGTGACATGACTGACGCTTCCGCATCCGCCGAGACTTTTGACCGCATCACGATGTTCGGCGCGACCTGGTGCAGCGACTGCCGCCGCTCCAAGTCGCTGCTCGACACCCTCGGTGTCGACTACGACTACGTCGACCTCGAGGTCGAGATCGAGGGCGCAGACCGCGCCAAGGCCATCAGCGGCCGCACCAACATCCCCGTGATCGTGTTCCCGGACGCCACCCACATGGTGGAGCCGCGCGACTCCGAGCTGCACGCGAAGCTCAGCGAGCTCGCCGCGCTCTAGTCCCTGAACCTCCGGCGCCCGAACTTCTAGCGCCTGAACACAGAAGGCCCGCTCTCTCGAGCGGGCCTTCTGTTGTGACGCGTTACGCGATGGGGTGGTTACTCGACATCCAGGATCTCGATCACGAAGACGAGGGTCTGGCCGGCCAGCTCGTGCTCGCTGCTGCCCTCGACGCCATAACCGTACTCCGGCGGGATCGAGACGACGAGCTTGGTTCCGACCTTCTGGCCGACGAGCGCGGTGCCGAAGCCCTCGACGACGCTCGACGTCGGGAGGACCAGCGGTTCCTTGCCGTAGCTCTGGTCGAAGATCTCACCGGTGTTCCAGTTGGTGCCCTGGTAGTTGGTGGTGACGGTGTCACCCTTCTTGATGACGGCGCCGTCGCCCTCCTCGATCACGTCGACGAGGAGCTCGGTGCGGGGCTCACCCTCCGGCAGCGTCAGCACGGGCGGCTCATCGCCGTTGAACGTGACGGTCGGCGGGTTCTCCGTCCACTCCTCCGCGGTGAGCGGCGGAACGATCTTGGAGACGTCGGTGACGACGACGACGCTCTCGTTGGCTGCGATGCCGAGGCCCTCGCTGCCGGCCTCGCCGAACAGATCAGCGGCGGGGATCGTGGTGACGACGCGCGAGCCGACGGGCACGCAGTCGATTCCGGCCAGGAACGCCGGGAAGATCTGCGGGTCGCCGGCCGTGAAGGTGGCGTCTTCGGCGATCGCCGGCTCGCCGGTTGTGCCCTTGAAGACGTTGATGCGCAGGTCGACACTGTCGCCAGCTGCGGTCACATCGCCGTCGCCCTCGTCGACGATCGTGCGCTGCAGCTCTGTCGCCTCGAACGGGGTCGTGAACTCGGCCGTGACCTCCTTGCCGAAGTCACCGCTGACCTTGACCGACTCGCTCTCGTCGCCGGAGGTGTATGTGGTGCACTCATCGGCCGCCGGCTTCGAGGTCGCCTCGGAATCGGAATCGCTGCCAGCCGCGCAGCCCGTGAGGATGAGGGCGCTCGCGGCAAGCAGCGCCAGCGGCGCCATGCGGCGCAACGGTGTGGTCATTTTCATGCTGGAAAGTTCTCGATTCCGTGTGGGTGCAAGTCGGAGTGCCGCGAACGGCCTCGTCGAGTCTGGCACCTCGAACTTGGGCTTGGCTGTACGCGCGCCGGACGGATGCCGAATGCCGAATGCCGAATGCCGAATGCCATCGTCTGCTCATGCTCGCGGAATAGCCACACCGCTTCGCGGGTTCCGAACTGTGATGACTTCTGCAGCCGGCACCCCCGAGTCCACCCCGACCACCCCGATCTCTCCCCGCCTCTCCGTGCTCGACCTGGTGCCAGTGCGCACCGGGCAGAGCAGCGCGCAGGCCGTCGCGGCATCCGTCGCCCTCGCCCAGGCCGCCGACGAGCTCGGCTACGAGCGCTACTGGCTGGCCGAGCACCACAACATGCCGGCCGTCGCGTCGACCGCGCCGCCCGTTCTGATCGCCGCGATCGCCAGTCGTACCGAGCGGATCCGCGTCGGCTCCGGCGGCGTGATGCTGCCGAACCACGCGCCGCTGATCGTGGCCGAGCAGTTCGCGGCGCTCGAGGCGATCGCGCCCGGCCGCATCGATCTCGGCATCGGCCGTGCGCCGGGCAGCGACCCGGTGATCTCCGCGCTGCTGCGGCAGAGCGGATCGACGAGCGACGTCGAGCGCTTCCCGGAGAACATCACCGAGATCCAGGCGCTGCTGCAACCGACCGGCGCCGCCTTCTCGCTCACCAGCGGGCAGGAGTACACGGTGCACGCGACGCCGGCGGCATCCGGTGCCCCGACGATCTGGCTGCTCGGCTCGAGCGAGTACTCCGCACGCCTCGCCGCGCGCCTCGGCCTGCCGTATGTCTTCGCGAACCACTTCAGCGGCGAGGGGCTCGACGCGGCCATGCGCATCTACCGCGGCGAGTACCAGCCGAGTGATGGACACCCCGCTCCGCAGTCGTTCCTCACGCTGAACGCCTCGGTCGCGCCGACGCTCGAGGAGGC
>CAZZNX010000008.1:0-3939 GCA_964655795.1 uncultured Leifsonia sp.
TAGGTCCAGTCTGAGATCACGCCCAATCGATGCGCACGTAGATTGAGTGCCATCGCACTCACGCGCCAGCGCCTCTTGAGTATCAGGATGTCCTCGAGCATCAAGTTGCCGCGGATCGAGCCGAGGACATCGGCGCGGGGCATCATGAAGGAACTGGCAAAGTCGTTCGCTGCCTGCTCCTTTTCCTTTCCCGGCTCAACGTGCAAAGAGCCACCGTGCATGACGAGGTGCCCGAGTTCGTGGGCGAGGTCGAAACGTAGGCGCTCGGCGGACTTGTGCACGTTCAGGAAGATCACCGGTGTCGCCCCGTGTCGGAACGAGAAAGCGTCGATGGCTTGCAGTGGCCCGCCGGCCGAGTAGATCTTGGCGCCCTTCGATTCGAGAAGCTGCAGAAGGTTCTTGATCGGCGCGACGCCAAGGCCCCATGCGCCGCGCAGTGCCTCGGCAGCTTGCTCGGGTGGCAGTGAGTCGTCGGAGTCGAGGAGGTCCTGGAGCTCTGGAATCTCGGGAGCCGGCGCCCTATATGTCGCCTCGATCCAGTCCGACAGTTCGATCGCCAGTGTTGACAGGCTTCGTGCTGTCGCTTCGTCCCTTTTGGCGAGTCGCGACGTAGCCCGGAAGTGGAAGGCATCCGACGGCGGGAGTGCATTGACGGGGCGATAGAAGAAATCGACCGGGAAATTGAGGACGCGGGCGAATTCACGGACTAGCTCCGGACTCGGCGTCTTCTTGGTGTTCTCGGCTTGAGATACCCAGGGCGCGGTCGTGCCCGCTTCCGTGGCGAGCGCGGTCGCGGTCATCTGTCGGATGGCGCGCGCCATCTCAAGGCGTGCGGGAATGAAAGTGGTGCTCATCGCGGAAACCTGGAGCCTTAGCGCCGTGCGACGGTGAAGCCGAAGCCGTCTTCTTCTTCGGTGTCTTCCTCGAACGAGAACGCACCGAGCGTCAGGTCGTACGGCGGGAAGATGATCCGCTCCGACCAGCTGTCGATCTGCTTGCCGGCCATCGAGGTCGGACGGGACAGCTCAAGGAAAACCATGCCGTCACGCTCGTTGTAGAGCAGGATCCAGAGGTACTTGACGTCGATCTCGCCACCGTCGCTGGTCGGCTGGCCGAACATGGCCATCTGGCCGTTCTCGTCGACGCGCCGCGCGAAGGCCGAGCCCTTCGGGTTCTTGGTACTCGGGGTGCCCCAGGCTACACCGGTGAACTCGTCGCCGCTACTAGTGATCAGTCCGAGGCTGAGGTCAGTCTGAGAGAAGTAAGGCAGGTTCTGCGGGTCTGAGCGCTTCCAGTCGAGCTGCAGCAGCATGAGTTGCTCGTGAATCACCTCGACGGTGCGGTACCAGCGCGTCATGTTGGGTGCAGACTTCGGCGCACCCTTCGAGTAGGTGCGACTCTCCGCAGCGCCTACCGAGACTGCACGCTCGAACACAGTCGCCTGGAGACGCATCGGGGATAGTTGGCGCGCGAGATCCTCGCGGGTCTTGGGGGTGTGAATCGCCATGACGGTTCCTCTCTCGCGGCCGGTGGTAAGTCCCACTCTAGCGGGACAGTGAAAGAATCACCACATCAAGTCAGGTCTGGCGTGTCGTTGTGACATCAGTTCGGAAACGAGGGCTCATCGCCCAAGATCGCAGCAGGAACTGCATTCACCACGGCGAGCCCGACGCGGGGTCCGGCGATCGTTGGACTCGAGATGCGGGCAGAGTCAACGGCTCGATACACCACCCGGTCGCCGTCGACCGTGCCCGCGTACTGGCCGGAGGTGTCGAAGACGTACCTGCCTTGGATCGTTCCCAAGTAGGTTCCCGATTCGGCAAACAGCCGGTTACCGTCTCGTTGCAATGGGCGGCCATTCTTTGTGTAGAGCTGAGGCATGTGGTCATTCTCCATTAGGCCTCCGACATTGCGACTGGAGAAATGGTATGCCGCTCACCGAGGAACAGAAGGCTGAACGTGCGCAGAAGCGCCGCATGACCAACGCGCTCAAGGAAGAGGCACGTGCGCACCGCAACGACGCGAGGCGACAGGAATGGCGCGAGAAGGGGATGTACCTCACCCGCGAGCAGGCAGCCGCGGGTGAGGTATGCCTTGGCTGCGGATTACCAGTCATCGACAACCTTGGCAGTTGGCCCGGGACGATCTACCTCACGGACGAACAGCGCGTCATCCACGACGCGGACCAGGAGCGCTACCGCGAGATGCATCCGAACTGTGATGCACACCGCTGGAGCATGGCAGGTTCGCGTGCGACGCATTGTGGCTACTGCTGCGCGCCGATCCCGATGTCGCGCGAGCAGGCCGAGAGTATCCAGCGCATCCTTGCCACCGTTTCCGAGCGTCGGGAGGAAGAACTCGATATCTGGGCTCGAACGCTGACCTGTGGACACAAGGTGGAGCAGAGCGTCCACCACACCAACCGGGAGCCGAGCTTCTCCACGCAGTGGTGCCCGGAGTGTGAGATCACCCGAGGCGTCGTGACGTCGGAGAAGGTGGTCGAAGCTGCGGCGCGGATGGCGGAAGCGAACCGCAGGCGCGACGAAAAGATTGCGCGCGCGGAGCGTGAAGTGAAAAAGGCGGAGAAGGCGGCTGCCGCGGCCCGTAAAAAACTTGCCGAGGTTCAGGCTGAGCGCTGAGCGGTGGAATCAGTAGTTCAGTATCGCGGCCGCCTTTTGTCAGGTGTCGATGTGGGTGCTGCACGCGCTGCGCTCGCCTGACTTTCGACGGTATTGAAGGGTGACATATCAATGCTGCGCTCGCCTGACTTTCGACGGTATCGAAGGCTGACATATCAATGCTGCGGTCGGCGCGACAAGGCTGGAGTAGTCGCGCGCCTCCGCGGTTGTGCGCATTCTTCACGCGTCACAGCCAGGCGAACTCGTGACACTCCGTCCTTAAAGCCCATTCTTAGGCCGAATTGTCGGTGCCTTACAGCAGACTGGACTTTGAACCTGGGCGTGTCCGATCGCCACCGGACGACGAAGGGGTGCCAGTGACCATCCAGCAACGTCACGATGAACTCCTCAATCTGCGCCGCAACCATCCCGCATGGCGGCTACTGGCCGCAGACAATGCCGGACTCGTCCTTGGTTTCTGCGATCAGGTTTTCCTCGAACCAAACGTTCGTCAACTTCCCGGACCGATTCTCCTCGAGAAGCTTGATGACCATCTTCATGAACTCCGCAAGCTCGACGGTGACGGAGCCACCACCTACCCGCGCGCACCCGAGGCGTATCTCGCCGAGTGGGCCGATCCGCAAACCGGGTGGCTGCGCCGGACGTATCCAACCCGTGGGACGGGGAGTGCCCGCGATGCTGTGGACACCGACATCCCGCACTATGAGCCGACCTCCGCTGTCGAAACTGCGTCGGAGTTTCTGCGCAGCCTCGGTCGACGAGAATTTCTCGGCACCGCCAGTCGCCTTCTTACGGTGCGCGATCTGCTCCGTCAGATCGCCGCTGGTGCTGCTACAGACCCTGAAGTTCGACTCACCGCGCTGCACCGGCAACGTGCGGAGATAGACGCGCAGATTGCTGACATTGACGCTGGCAACGCGCCGAGTCTGGACCCCACGGCGATCAGGGAACGATACGCCCAAGCCGTTGGTACTGCCCGTGAGCTACTCACCGACCTCCGGGAGGTTGAAGAGAACTTCCGCAGCCTCGATCGCGATGTTCGCCGCCGCGCGACAACCTGGGACGGGCCGCGGGGTGAGTTCCTCGCCACTGTCTTTGGTTCCACTTCCGAGATCGGCGCGTCCGATCAGGGTCGTTCGTGGAAGGCGTTTTGGGAGCATCTGCTCTCTGCGCGACAGCAAGCGGAACTGCGCGAACTGCTCGTTCTGTTGCCCACGATTGATGCGCTGACGGGTGATGACGTTTTTCGTCCTGGGCAGCTTGACGACCTCCTTCGCATTGACATCATGATCGCTGCTGA
>CAZZNX010000008.1:4014-10551 GCA_964655795.1 uncultured Leifsonia sp.
ACTTGGAGCGAGGGGCGAAGAATCAACGAGGCTATCCGCACGAGCCTCTCCTTGGCGCTTGATCTGCGCGATGACTCCACTCGCCCTGGCCATGTTGTTGCAGAACTTCGTCCTGACCTTTCGATGCCGACTGAACGCCCGTTATATACGTTGCGTGAAGCGGTTGCCATTGATTCCACCACCGACGATGTCGAATCCGACTCCGACGATCTCGGCGAGTTGGCCGATCTCCTCGATCTCTCTTGGATTGATATGGAAGCGCTCCGGGTGCATATCTCATCGGTACGCGAGGCCCACGGCGGGACCGCTACGCTGCGGCAGGTGATCAAGGACCATCCTCTCGATGATGGCCTTGCTGAGCTCGTTGGGTACCTGCAGATCGCAGATACTGATGCCCGCGTCATTACCGACCGTGACGAGCTTGTCGACTGGATCGATCAGGGTGGGCGGCACCGTGAGGCTCGAGTCCCGCTTGTCCTGTTTGGCCTCACCGACCGCCCTGCTGACTCGTCGGATGAGATACACGAGGAGAGGAACAGGCGGTGACGGAAAACGCCGAAGTCTCCGTCGCGCTTGCCCACCTGCTTGGCGGGGTCTTATACGCGGAGGACCAGCCCGCCGTGTGGGCGACTGTGTCCACCAAGACCGCACAGTTGCGTGACCACCTTGCCCCGTTCGGACTGCGCCTTCTCATCGATGATGTCGAGAGCTACGCCTATTTACGCACCATCGATGAGCTGCCTGAAGGCATGCCGCGCCTGTTTCGTCGTCACAGGCTGACGTTTGGCGCCACCATCCTGTTGATCTTGCTGAGACGGCATCTGACTACTGCGGAGTCGGACGCCACAGCATCTCGGACTGTTGTCACCACCGCTGAGATGGTCGAGTGGCTCCAGCTCTACCACCCTGACGGCACGACCACGGAGAGGATCTCCGGCGACATTCTTGGTGTTGAGCGGCTCGGCTACCTGCGCCGCTTGCGTGGGCACGATGATACCTACGAGATCCGCCGCATCGTCAAGGCGATAGTCACGTCCGACTGGATAGCCGCATATGGCAATCGACTCTTAGTACACGCGTCGGGCGGTGATCCGGCTACCAACCCCGACGAGTTCTCAGGCTCGGACGCTCAGAATCTGACAATCCGGGGGAGCGATGACGACGACTGAGCGGCGCTTTGACGCATTCAACGAGCAGCCTTCCGAAATTCGTGACCAGGCGAAGCTCAACGCCTCCGCCGCTTCAAACGAAGGGCCTTCGGACGGGTTCACGGGGCCGACCACGGGGGATGCTGACCCAGGGGCCGCCGCGATCCAATCGCGCGATGGCATCCGGCTCGAGCAATTTCAGATGCTTAACTGGGGTACGTTCGACCGTTCCGTACAGCGACTGAAGATGTTCTCCGGAAGCACCCTTCTTACCGGTCAGATCGGAGCCGGCAAGTCCACCGTCGTCGACGGTCTCACGACGCTATTCGCTGACACCAGCCGAGTGACCTTCAATCTTGCTGCCGGCGCGGATCGACGAGAACGCAACCTCGCCACCTACGTTCTCGGAACATACGGACGCACGCGTGACGAAGACACGGGAACCAATAAGGCTGAGACCCTGCGCACCGCCAAGACCGCCTACAGCGTCTTGCTGGCACGCTTCACCGGCCTTCCTTCGCGTGCAGCAAGTGACACAGCGGCTGTGGACTTGCGCACGCCGACGCAGACGGGTCAGCTGAGTGCTGGTGTCGTGTTCTGGTTCCCTGAAAACAGTCTCAACCCGAACAAGCTCTACTTCACCTGCCCCAGCCACCTCGACATTACCGAGGATCTGATCGGCCATCGAGATCACCGGGCGGTCCGTACCGCACTTCGCGACGCCGGCGCAGAGCTATTCGAAAACAACTACCGCAGCTATCAACGCAGCCTGTGCCGACAGCTCAATCTGTCTTCCAACGCGCTCAAGCTCCTCGTGCAAACCATCTCGATGAAGCAGGTCGGGAATCTGACTGGGTTCGTCCGTGAACACATGCTCGACGAGACCACTGCTCCCGCGGAGATCGCCAAGATCCTCGATCACTACGCTGATCTGCTTCGCGCACACGAACTCGTGCAGGAAGCCCGACGGCAACTCGAAAAGCTCGAAGCGCTGCGACGCGACGCTGACGCCTACGACCGCGCCATCACGCGCATAGAGTCCTCCCGCGATGCCGAACAGGCTGTCCAGCACCGGGCCGAGCAACTGCGCGCCACCATGCTGGAAGAAGCACTCGCCCATGTGGAGAGCAATCTGCCTGGTCTGCGTGCCAACCGCGATCAGCTCGCGGAGCAGGTCAGGCAGGCGGCCGCCCGCTTCACACAGAACGAAGTTGCCATTGCGACGAACGGCGGCGCAGTTCTGCGAGAGGCCGAGCGTGAACTTGAGCTTGCTCAAGAGAACTTGCAAAACGTTGCGTCAACGGCAGCTGACCTGCAGCGTCTAGCCGCCACTCTCGACGTCGCACCCCTGACAGGAATCGCCGACTACCCTCGCTTCACCTCCGACGTGGACAACGCGGCGATCGCGCTCACCGGTGGCGAGTCCGCTATGCGCGACCAGGTGTTCGAGACGGAGAGAGCCTTCCGTGAAGCAAACTCAGTCCTTAAACGTGCACACGAGGACTACCAGGCCGCAGGCCTGGCCGCCAGCAACGTTCCTCAAGAGCAGCGGCAGATGCGTGATCGCATTTCTGCTGAACTCTCCGTCCCTGCCGCTGATTTGCCGTACGCGGCTGAGCTGCTAACGGTGGCTGCCGACGCCCAGGAATGGGAACTGGCTGCTGAGCGGCTTCTTCGGCCCTTTGCCCTGGCGCTGCTTGTCCCACCGCAACACTACGAGCGCGTTGCAACCTGGGTCGATGCGAATGACTTGCGAGGGCGCCTTGAATACCATCCCGTGCCGGCCGGTGCGCCGGTTCCCGCCTCGGTAGACATTCGCACAATGGCCTCCTGTATCGAGGTGCGACCCGACACGTTCGCGACTGCCTGGCTGACCTCGGAGATCGCACGCCGCTATGACCACGTCCGCGTCGATGCTGCCCCCGACATGCGCGGACACCGCCGTGCGGTCACCAGAGCAGGGCAAACGAAGGATGGTTCGCGGCATGTGAAGGACGACCGGCGCCATCTCGCCGGTCGGAGCAACTACGTGCTTGGCTGGGACACGGCAGTCCGTCGCGAGGCGATCGCGGCCGCCATACCGGGCCTTGAACAAGCAGCCACTGATGCCAAGAGCGTCGCCGACGCTGCCGCCATTCGGCAGAATCAGCACGGTGAGCGAATCCACGCGGTGCGCCAGATCCGTGAACGGTTCTCTGACCTAACTGCCGTTGACATCGGTGCAGCACACGATCGAGTCCAGCAGTCCGAGGAGATGGTCGCCTCGTTCGCTTCCGACGCCGACCTCGCGCACTTTCTGAAGGTCAAGGCGCGGCTTGAAGGTCAGATGAAGGATCTCGACGAGCGCCGCTCACTGGCGGAGAATGCAGTCGGTGCAGCCGAACAAACCAAAACCGAGCACGTCGCCGCCGTTACCCGCGTCCAAGCCCGCCTCGAACATCTCTCTCAACCCGACCTCGATGACAACGCGACCGAGGCGCTCACCGAAGCTATCGCCGAAGTACCTGGCCCCGGTGGCCTCGACCAGATCGGGAGCTGGCAGCGGGAGGTCAGCGCCCACCTCAGTAACCGCGCCGAATCTGCGCGGAACACTCGCGAACGCGCAGGTCAGCGTCTTGTCGGCCATATGAAGGATTTCGCGAAGGAATGGCCTCTCGCAGTCGGTGAGATCATCACGACCGATCCATCCTCGCGCGTCGAATTTCTCAACATGCGTGATCGACTCGAACTCGACGACCTACCCCGCTATGAAGACAACTTCCGGACCGAGCTCGAAACTAACGCCATCCACCATCTGGCACGGTTCAGTGTCGGACTCGAGCAGGAGTCTCGCAAGATCGCCGAACGCATCGACGTGATCAACAAAGCGTTGCACGACATCAACTATCGACCAGGCACCTACATCAAGCTCGTTGCCGACCCCACTGCCGACGCCATGGTTCGTGACTTCCGCAACCAGCTCGAAGCGATCACCGGCGACACGATGCTCGGTGATGACGAAACCTATGCCGAAATCCGATTCCTGCGCGTCAAAGAGCTCCTCAACCGTTTCGCAGGACGCGAAGGCTTTACGACCGCCGACCAGTCCTGGACTGCAAAGGTTACTGACGTCCGCAACTGGTTCGTGTTCTCCGGCTCCGAACGAGCCCGTCTCGACGACGCCGAGATAGAACACTACGAGGACTCGGGCGGTAAGTCCGGCGGGCAGAAGGAGAAGCTCGCCTACACGGTCCTCGCCGCTTCCTTGTCCTACCAATACGGCCTTGCTGGCGGCCGAGCCAACGCATTCCGTTTCGTGATGATCGACGAAGCGTTCGGACGCGGGTCCGAGGAATCTACCAAGTTCGGACTCGAACTCTTCAGCCGCCTAGGACTGCAACTGCTCACCGTCACCCCGCTGCAGAAGATCCAGGTGATCGAGAACTATGTGGACGCTCTCGCCTACGTAAGACCCATAGACCCTCGCAGTCAGCTGATCAGCATGCCAATCGAGGAATATCGCGCCAAGCGCAGAAGGCACGGCGCCCGGGCGTCGGGGAACGACCCCTACCTTCCCGCTGAGAACGACAGCAGCCATGACCGCCCCGACGAGGGGGCGTCATGACATCCACACGACTCGCTCGCAGCAACTCAACGTCGGGCTCCCGAGGCTGGTCGACTTCGGCTACCGTCACCTTGGCCGCTCGCAAACTATGGGATCGCGGCGCCATTTTGCGCGAACTCAACCTGCCGCCCGAGGAGTGGGTGTCTTTTCCGCACCGCGTGCGCCTTTCAGGGCCGTCCGCAGCTGACCTCGTCGAGCACCGTGCGGATGCCCAAGCCTGGTCACGCACACTCAACGACAGCGCTGCGAACGCCGAATGGGATCTGTTGACCAAACGTATCCGCGCAGGCGTCCTCGGCATGCAGACGATTCCCACGGCTGCGATCATCTCCACGCCGACGGTCGCTCTCAACCTACTCGGCCGCTCACTAACCGCTGACGCCAGTACATACCGCGAGCTACTCGCTGCCACTGAAGTACTCGATCGCCTCGCACGAGAAATTGCACTTCGACGCCCCTTTGACGTCCTCGCGGCTGGTGACGAATGGCCCATCCTGGTGAAAGTCGCTCAGTGGCTCCTCGAGAACCCCCGGCCCGGCATCTACGTCCGTCAAGTACCGGTGCCCGGTCTCCACACGAAGGTCATCGAGCAACACAGACCAATACTGACGAGGCTCCTCGATACTGTGCTGGCGGCAGCGGACATCGCGCCCAGACACTCAGATTTCGCCCACCGGTTCGGCTTCATCAACGAAGCCCGATCGGTGCGGATTCGTGGAGACCGCGCTGTGCTCGGCCTGCCATTACAGGGAGCCGAGCCGACGTCGCACCTAGAATCCGATGCTGCGCCTGCCGCCCGACCTGCCCTGGTGCATCCGACACTTGGCGTTCTTCTCACCGACAACTCGCTTGGTGACGTCACTTGGCCTGTCACGGCCCTGGCCGCCCTAGACGCGCCCGCAGTCGGAGTGCGTGAACTCGTCGTCGTGGAGAACAAGATCTCCTTCCTCACCACGCCTCACCAGCCAGGCCGACTCATACTGTGGGGCGCAGGCTATGGAGCAGACCAACTCCTCCACGCGCTGGAATGGCGCGATCGGGTAGCCGTGACCTACTGGGGTGACCTTGACACGCATGGGCTTCACATCCTCGACGCTGTCCGGGCCCGCGCGCCTCACGTGCGGAGCGTGCTTATGGATTTGGATACCCTCGAAGCCCATAAGCCGTACTGGGGTCGTGAAGGTCGCCAGCGTGCAGGAGCACTGGTTCACCTCACCGAAAGCGAGCAACTTCTTTATCAAGCGCTGATCCACGGCGAGTTGGGCGAATCCTTGCGTCTCGAGCAGGAGTACATCGGCTACGAGCGCGTGGCGTTCGCGCTGTCGACACCAAGTAGCCGGTAGCGGGGGCCGGCTCGGGACCGACTCCTGACGAGCGCCCAGGCGTAGTCGTTTCCGATCTTGCGGAACACTCCTCGGTTCACTTACCGACTAGCCAGAGCCCGTGACGAATGCACCGTTGCCACAAGCGTAAGCCGCCCCAGGGAGAACGTGCCGCATACGCAGCACTGCGCACTGGAGGTCATGCATTCCAGGCTAACCCTCAGGGAGAATAGGCGCATGAGCCTGTCAACGAGGAGCTTCCCGCATGCCTGAGATCGGGGACGAGCTGATCTACCGGCTGCGTGATTATGCCGAGTCCGAACGCGTCCGGGTCGCGGAGATCGACGCCCGCAAGAAGACGCCAAGGTATGTGGTCGAGTTCCTGAACGGGGACAAAGCGGGCACCCAGGAGAACGTCCCGGCTGGACGACTGCGAGGGCCGTGGGCGGCGGTCGATGCGTAC
>CAZZNX010000008.1:10578-33162 GCA_964655795.1 uncultured Leifsonia sp.
CCGGGTGCAGCTCACTGATGTCGAGGACTCTGCTGTCGGGCAGGTATTTGATCTGCTGATCCCGGAAGAGATAGCGGAGTGGGAGTGGTCGCCCGTGCGCTACGCGACCCGTATCCGCGACAGGGAAGGGCTGCGAGAGCTGATCGGGATCACGGCGGATGATCTGCTCGCTCAGGCTGAGGGCTTCGACTTTGACGGTGATCTGATGGTCTCACCGGAAGCGACGCTCATGATCGCCGAGTGCGCCTGCAGGCGTAAGCCGATGCCCGTGCTCGACTGGGTCCTTGAGGAGGAGAAGGAGTACCGGGAGAAGAGCAAACATGGCCGCCCGGCAGTCAGCCATGACAAGCGCTCCTACAAGACGTCGCCGGAGTGGGAGTACCAGATGTATCTCGAATACGGGCGTCCCCTCCACGAACTACTGCGTTCATGGTGCGGCCAGCGTGCCGCAACGCTGCAAGAACGGCTCGGTGCTGCCGAAGCAGAGAACCGGCGACTGGATGAGCTCATCACACGGCTGTTCGACGAACTGAAACGCCTCGGCCACGCCCGTGCGGTTGACCACCTCGTCCGCACTTACGAAGACGAGAAGATCACTCCCGCTAGTTTCCGTCCCGTCGTAGACCGGCCGCTGAAACCCTCCGAGATTCCTGTTCGCTACGAACGGGCACCCCGCCGCTGGGGCTACTAACGATGCGGCCCGTAGGCACTCCACGAGCCCATGAACGGACTGAGCTGCTCAGGCGACGGCGCCGGGATCTCCGGCAGCAATGCCGCCGCAGGCAACGGGTCGAGCCTTTCCGCCCGCTCCTCAACCCGCGCTGCCCAGGCGACGGCACGCTCCTGATCCTCATCCTCCATGCGGACTGCCACCGCCCGGATCGCCTCGGCATATCTGCGTAATCCAGTTGCCTCTGCCCACTTCGCGGCCTGCGATTGCATCGCGTCGACCACGAACTGCTGCTGGTACATGACCAGGGCGCGTTCGCGGGCAATTTCCCATTCCTGCTTCCGCTGATCCTGTCGTTCACGCTCATCGTCGCGTTGCCGGAGCAGATCACCGTGGCGTAGCCGGATCTCCTCAAGGATCTGAGCAAGATCATCTTCCAGTAGGTGCTCATCAGAGTCCTTCCACGAGCTTGCCCAGAATGTGCGACCGTGCCCCTCCAACGTGATCCCAAGGTGCTCATCGGGGATGTCGTCGAAATCCGGGAACAGGTGGCCGCGACGAGCGCGAGCGATCTCGCGCTCCGTCGGCTCATGCGCCTTCTGCAACGTCGCCTGCGTGAACCACAACCGAAAATCATCCCCGCCGACACTGAACTGGACCTCGTCACGACGCGGTCCGCCGGTCGCGTAACCGTCCCGGCGGATCAGCTGATTCGGTAGAGCCGTGACCGTCATATCCCGCTCACGCGCCCCAGTCACGAGCGCATCCAGGATTCGCAGCGCTCGCTTCCGAACTTCATCTGCCACAGGGAACGTCTCGCTATCGAAGAACTCCCGGACGACATCGCTCGGGTCGCGCAACTGCCGAGCCACAGTAACGGGGTCGAGCACTGCGGATTGCCACGCAGGTAGAGGCTCCAATGCGATCCGGAGCATCGTCTCGCCATCGATCCGCTGACGGTCGAACGAGAGCCGCATGCCTTCGGGGATTCGCCCGAAACGCTTGGCCGAGCCAGCGAGTTGACGGTAGCGAGCTTCGTCCGCGTATGGCACCAGGATCTGATGTTCTCCCGACTCGCTCAGAGACACCATCAGCTGATCGACAGGCCCCTGTTTTCGCACCTTCTGCTGGGACTTCTCTCGTCTGCGAGGAGCGGGACGCGCAGGTGGCGGCGGAGTCGGCCCATCTTTTGCAGGTGTGGGTGGAGACTCCTCATCCGTCACCGGCGAATTCGCAGATGGACTTGGATAGTCACTGTGATCGAGATAGTAGGTCCCGTCGTCGGTCAAGGACGCGGTCCAACTGTCGCCTCGTCCCTTCACGGTGACAAGCCCGCGGTTGTGCAGGGCGCGCGCCGAGATCCGGTGAGACCAGTCCTCATAGACACCCGCGGCGCACCTATCTCGTACCCAGGCCAATACTTCGATCTGCATCGGATTCAACGGCACACTGCGACCACCCATACTTCCTATCCTCCTGGAGATAGGCATAGGGCAGGTGTGGCGGTGCGCAGTATCGACGAGGGGGACCAAAAGGGGACCAGAATCATGCAATCCATGCATCTCATGACGCCTTCTGCATGATCCGAGCCCCGGAATCAGGCGGTTTTCGGTGAGATCGGCGCCGTTTGGACGCCTGGGGGTCAGGGGGTCGCAGGTTCAAATCCTGTCAGCCCGACAGAAAAGCCCTGATGAGACGCTAAATCTCATCAGGGCTTTGTGATTTTCAAATGCGATTTTTGTGGTCCCCCTCTGGTCCCCCTGGACGCTTCCGCGCGGGCAAACGGTGCGAGGCGCAGCTAGCCGAGACTGCGGTCCTGTGGATAAGGGGACCAAAAGGGGACCAAAACGTCTTCTGCAGCCGATCTCGACCGTCACAGACCGCGCGCTTGGCGCTGCTGCGCCGCCTTCGACCTCGACGTAGGTCGAGCCGACCTACTGAGGAACGCGTTGGCCTGTTCGGCGGCAGAGGCGAGATGCCGGTCGTCCGGGTGTAGGTAGCCGCGGGTGGTTTCTATGGACGCGTGCCCGAGGATGTCTTGGAGCACGTGCAGAGGAACTCCAGCGTCGGCAAGCCAGGTCGCACCGGTGTGCCGGAGACCGTGGCGCGTCAGATCCGGCAGGCCAATGTCGATGACGAGCTGATCCCAGTTCGTCGCATCCCGCACCGTCGCGGTCGTGAGGACGCCGCCCTTTGGTCCAGTCAGAAGCTGGTCGCCGGGTTCCTTGCCTGCGGTGAGACGTTCAAGCACCGGGCGCAGCGGGTCGAGGATTGGTACCCGGCGCTCTTTGCGATTCTTAGTAGCTTTGGTGATCAGGCCGCCTTTGCCGGGGAAGATCTGGCGCCGAATCACGATGATGTTCTTGTTGAACAGCACGTCGCCGACCTGCAAGCCAGAAACCTCAGAGGAGCGAGCGGCGAGGAGCGCGGCGAGCATCACGAAGTCGGAATATGACTGATGCACTCGGGCGCAAGCAGCGGCGACCTTGTTCAGCGTCGCCAGGTCTGGGATCGCGTGCGCCCTGGGCGATGCCCCCTCAGCAGGTTGCTCTCGGAAGGCGTTACGGCTGAGGCTCCGTTTGGCCCGGTTCTTGGCTGGATTCATTGTCAGGAGCCCGTCGCGTACCGCCTCGTCGAGAACTCTTACCATCGGAGCGATCGTGTTCTTGATCGTGGACGCCCCGTACCTCGTCTCCCATTCGTCGATGGTGCGGTCGATCATGCCCGCTGTGATCTGCGACACGGGTAGATGCCCGAGCGCGGGCAGTACTCGGAGCTTCAGACCGAAGGCGTACGTGTCGGCCGTCGACGTCGGGTCCAAGCCTCGCGCCCACTTGTCACCAATCGATGTGACGAACTCGAGCAGCGTCATGGAAACGTCCATGCCCTTCACTGACGAGTTGCGTAGGTCATCGAAGAACGCGTGGGCTGCGGCCTCGTCTGTGACGATCTCGGTGCGGATCACCCGGCGCTTGGATATGGGGTCGGTCCAGCGAGCCCTGGCACGGATGCCATATGACCGGCGCTCCATGTCGGTGGAGATGTTCACCCCGATCGGGGGGACGGGCCGCGGCTCAGAGCGCGGCATGGGATCAGCCGTGCGCGGCATGCTCGGGCTCCAGTCCGCGCAGCCAGGTGTCAATGGCGTTGAGCCGGTACCGGGCGATGCCTCCGAGCTTGATGAACGGCGGCCCCGTCCCAGCCGAGCGCCACCGCGAAAGCGTCGACTCGGACACCTTGAGGTACGTGGCGACCTCGCGGCTGTCCATCAGCGGTGACACCGCAGGCGCATCTGGCATCTCACTCATGGTTCTGCCTCGTCGTTGCGGCCGAGGCTGCGGTAGAACTCATCTTCCGCCTCACGGCGTCGCTTCGTATCCGCGATCACGAAGGCGACGAAGTCGGCGTCTCGATCGGTGATGGAGGACTCCTCCACCGGGTCGACGGGTTCCTCGCCTGGCCACACCGTCTGACGTGTCGGACGGTCCCGGTCCAGTCGAGTTCCGGAGGATGCGACCCAATCGCGCAATCGCTGACGAGCATCGGCGAAGTCACGGTGCCACCCCAACGGGGCAGATCCGTTCTGCTCCGGGTCGTAAGCGCAAAGCCAATGCAGGTGGAGCGCCGATAGCTCCCACACCAACTCGGAATGTCGGTGCCAATACGGAGGGATTACCGCGGCAGGCAGACCGTAGGTGCGGCGGAGCCAGTCGATCCACCGGTTCAGCTCTAGCCATTCCGCTTCAGCGTCGTCAGCGGTGAGTAGGTTCCAGTTGACGGGATGAGGCGGTTCGGCGATGAGCGGATCGTCGTAGCTCGTCGGCTCACGATCGTCCTGCGGCTCGGATTTGGGAACGAAGTCGTTCATGACGGTTCCCGCGCTCAAATACCCATAGCCGGGGCAACCCCGGTCTGATGGTTGGCGCGGCTGGGCGCCTCGAAGGATTTGGTGTCCCGAGCGGCTGCGTCCTGTGCGGTGCCATCGCGGTGGAACGTACGATCGACCTCGTAGCACGTGCGGGCGAGATCGTGCCCGAAGCGGGAGACGACGAATTCCTCCGTCTCGACGGTCTGCCCGTCCTTCTCATATGTGTACTCGTGGACCCGGCCGGTGGCAATGAACTTATCACCCTTGTGGAAGCGAGCGACGCCCTCCTCAGCAGCGCGCCGGAAGGCGCTCATGTCGTGAAAGGTCGGCTCAAGCTGCGCGAAGCTGCCGTCGGGTTGCTGCTGCGAATGTTCGATTCCGATCCGGGCATAGAACCGCGGAGTGCCGTCGTCCGAGTACGTCAGCCGCGGCTCCGTCGCGATGAATCCCGCGACGGCTTGTCGAGTGTCGATGGGCATGATTGCTCCTGTTTCTGATCGGGCAGCCGGATGGATGGGGCTGCTGTGACAGACAGGTGCGCGTCGGCGCCCACCGCGCGTCACTGCTGCGCGGGGCGCTCCAGGAGTTGTTCCACCGCGGCGCGATCACGTCGAAGCTGGGCAGCATCGCCGCGCTGTGGCCAGGGTCGCAGGTCGGTGATGATCGGAGGGGCGGCGCGCAGCAGGATCACGCCAGTGCCGAAGGGCATGGTTCGGACGCGGTCGGGCGGCAGGATCGGTACCCGTCTCACCGAGCGTTGGTTGGAGCGGGAACCCCGGTCTCCGAGCGTGACTGAGTCGGTGTACTCGTCGCGATCCCCGATGAGCGTGGAGAGGTCTTGAAGGTCCTTCGAATTGGACGCACCGCCCAGGACGATCTTGACGATGGAGGCGTCCCAGATTGCCGCTGCTTGATTCTCGCTCCACCTATCGCGTGCCTGCGCGAGCGACTGAAGCACGGGCATCGTGGTGATGCCCGTACCGCCGCCTTCCGCCATCAGCGTCGGCAAGGAGGGGAGTGGTGCGAGGTTCCCGATCTCATCGAGTGCGAGCAGAAGCGGTGGGTCGAGCCGCGCGCCGGGGGAGCGTGCGGCCATGCGGCGGGCGGTCTCGACGAGATCCTCGACAAATGCAGCGACGAGTGCTGCGCTATTGCCCGCCCCAGCGCCGGTGGCGAGGAGGTACAGGGTGCCACACTCGCGGATGAAGCTCTCGGGGTCGAAGTCTTCGCCCGGAGCGGGGCTGACAGCGTCGAGCACCCGCGGATCGGCGAGTGCGGCGAGAGCGAGGGAAACACCCTGCCAGATGGAGTCGCGGGTGCGTGGATCGGCATCGATCATCGCCTCCAACGAGTCTGCCCACCCGGTAGCGGCGTCGGGTGAGCCGGTGAGAATTGCGACAGCCTCAGCCGCGGACGTCGGGTCCAGCGTCCAACGGAACAGCTCGGTTGGGCTGCGATGATCGATGGCTGCAGCGTGGAGGAGAGCCTGAAGCGCGGTGCGGGTTTTTCCTTCCCAGAATCCTCCGCCTTCAACGCCACCATGGGAGAGACCCGTCGCGGCGGCGAGGCCGGTCGCACGGATCATCGCAGTGAGTGGATCCTCGCATCCACGAATCGGTGACCACCGCAATCCTGCAGGAACACCGTCGGCGAGGCGCTGCGGATCGAACACGGCGACCGGCCCGGAGCTCTGCCGGGCATTGAGCGTGGTCGTGAGGTTGTCAGGGCGGGTCGATGTGGTGATGACGGCGCCCGGCGCATCGAGGATCGCTGGAATCACAACGTGCAACCCCTTGCCAGAACGAGGTGGCCCGATAAGCAGGATCGAGTCCTCGACGCTCGCCCATACTTCCTTTCCGTGTGATCGACCGAGCAAGTATCCGACGTCTTCAGGCGACGGATTGTCGAGCGATGGACGAAGCGTGGCTGCGCGACGCAGTAGTGCGCGTGCGGATGCAGCTGCCGTGACTTCATAGCTCGTGGCGGTACCAGCGAGGCGGTGCGGATCAGTCTCGACCTTCCGCGAGTGGCGCCGCCATCGCGTCCACCCCCATGCGCCAGTAGCACCGAGCACACTCAGAAATACGACGACGGTCACCCAGTACGCGGCGGAATTGAGCCCCGCGGAATGAAGCACACTACCCGGGTCCGCGGGGTCGAATATTACGGAAATTCCGGCGGTGATCCCTGCTTCGGGCTGGGGTGCTCCAGTGAACAGTGCGGCCACGGACCCTGCTCCACGGAGCACAAGCCCGAGCCCGAACACACCGATGAGCCCGGCCATCAGGATGTTCGTGAGCTCGTCGCCTAGCGATCCAGGCTGGTGCTGCGAGGTGCTCACCGGAGCCGCCGTCCGATGACGGTACCCGACACATGCCCAACCAGTAGCACGTCCGTCACATCGTCTGCGAGGTGGCTGAGGTCGATGAGCGCCCGAGCACTGCCATCAGCCTTGCCTTCGGAAGTTGAGACTGGAATCGCGACGGTGATGTCTTCACCGGGCACGAATCCGTCACCCAGTACCTCAACTAGTTCGGATGCCTGACGGCGGCGTTCTCGCCGACTTGGAACCGCCGAAACTTGTTCGAACTTGGCGCGCTCGGTAGTTTCGGCGTGGATGATGTCCGTGAATACAGGTCCGTCAAACTCATGAACTTCGACTCGCACCGTACGGCTGCGCTTCTGCGTAATTGCGTCGAGCAGATCGCCGAACTGGGCTCGGCTCCAGGCGGCACGTGGCAACTCCGACGGGAACTCAGAACCATCGATTGTGACGGTGATGGCTCCGAATTCACCGACGGTAACGACGGCGAGCGGCAGAGAAATCGGTGTGTCAGATGAACGGGCGGCATTTCTGTGATGGGTGCTCATGCCATCGAGGTGCGCCCGCCCGCCCGGGGCCTCAGCTGGTCATTCGAGTCGTCGTGTCGAAGAGAGCCAGCTCGGCAGGGTGAAGCTGATGCTGGCAGACGAAGGAGCGATCCTTGATCCGCCACAGCCCCTGGCCAACACCCAAGCCGGGCAACAGCTTCTGCTCAGTGCCGGTCAGGCCGAGGGCCCGAGCCGTGGCCCCGAGCTGGTCCGATTCCTGCCGGTAAATGATCCTGGTCTCTGCGTTCGCAAGGAGGCCGTTCGCCAGCGATCGCATGGCGGAGCCTTGATCGCCGACGTTCTCCAGGTCGGTGAGCTTGTGGAAGATGAGCATGTTCGCGATGCCATAGTGCCGGGCGAGCCGCCAATGTGCATCCATCCGCTTCAGTAGCGCTGGGTGGGACATCAGTCGCCAGGCTTCGTCGTAAATACACCAGCGTTGCCCGCCGTTCGGGTCCAGTAGCGCTGACTCCATCCATGCACTGGAGCAGGTCATGAGGACCGAGATCAACGTTGAGTTCTCGGCCACTCGTGACAAGTCCAGAGAGATCATCGGCAGCGTCGGATCGAACGTCACGGTGGAGGGGCCATCGAAGAGCCCGGCAAGGTCACCAGCCACGAGCCGCCGTAGGGCGTGACCGACCATGCGGCCATCCTCGGCGAGTCGCCCATCTGGGTCGGAGGCGGACGCGGGGCTGAGGACGTGGTCGACGATCATGGGCAAGATTGGCACGTCGTTCCCGCGTACTGTCGCGGAGAGCGCCGTATCGATTGCGGTGTGCTCAAGCGGCGAGAGCGGGCGGGTCAGCACCGTCTCGGCCAGCGCTCCGATGAGATCTCGGCGTCGGGAGGCAACCGTGGAGTGCCACGTCTCATCGCTCATGCCCGAAGGGCGGTAGCCCTCGTCAAGCGGATTCAACCGCGTCGCGAGCCCGTGCCCAAGGATGATCGCGCGACCACCGACGGCTTCGGCAACCGCAGTGTGCTCGCCCTTCGGATCACCCGGCACGTAAACGCGCCGACCGAACGGCAACGACCGCGTGTAGAGGCTCTTGGCGAGCGATGACTTGCCGGAGCCGACGATGCCCGCGAGCACCAGGTTCGGCGCGGTGATGAGGCCGCGACCGTAGAGCACCCACGGGTCATAGACGAAAGACCCGCCAGAGTACAGGTCTTGACCGACAAAGACGCCGTCGGAGCCGAGTCCGCCTTCAGCCAGGAACGGGTACGCACCAGCAAGGGTTGCCGACGTGTCTTGGTGCCGTGGCAGGCGAAGCCGTCCGGGCGAACGCAGTTGCGTTGGTCCAGGTTCGCCAGCTGCCGGAAGGTATGTGGTTGCCCGGCGCTCAGCCAAATCGGCGGCGTACTTTGTGTGGGACGCTTGATGTTCTGCCCGCTGCTGATCGGTCTGCAGCTTCGCAGCGGCCTGACTGCGCTGTTTACGCATGCGCCGTTTCTCGGATGCTGGAGCGACAAGGACCGCAGTGTGCAGGCGCTCGGAATCTTCGTGGCTCATAGTCCCAGGCCCCGCTGCTGCTTGATCGCCGTGATGCTAGCGGGCTCAAACCAAGATGATCGCTGTGGCTCGCGAGCCCGGCTCGGTACTGACGGAGCAATGAGACTTCGAGCGTCATCGGGCAGCTGATCTAGCGTGTCTATACCGTGGAGTCGATAGAGCGCGACGTGTGTGAAGGAGTGACTGTAGGCGAGGTGGTAGTCACCGTCGCGTAGCCCCTGCTCAAGCGGGCCACTCGGCGGCACGCCGTAGACGTATCCGTTCTCCATGGCTGCATTGGTGGTTTCGTCGCCGTAGTCCCAGCTCTTCAAGTGGTTGAGTCCAGCGAGAGCACCGTCGGCGTCGATTATGTCCAGCACCTCGTCCGCCTCCTGACTTTGCATGAAGACGACGTTGATCCAGCGCGATACTGTCTGTGATGCGTCAGCGGGAGCTTCTTGCCATGCGATGCGGCCCGCCGCGTCCACCGCGGCATCGAGCCGTTCCTCTGCCTGGTCGATCAGGGTCGCGGCTTGGTGAAGTTCGTCGGCGGCTGCCAGGGCATCCTTGGATCCGATGGCGTGGTCACCTTGGTCGTCGACCGTGCGAGGGCGATTCTCGACGTGGGCGGCAGCGATCTGATCGAGAACCTGCTTGAGCGATCGCACGCCCGAAAGCAGGTCACCGAGAACGCCGTACAAATCCTGCGGACGTTCAAACGCGCGTGTTGCGTGCGCGAGCCCGCGCAGCGCCTCGGATGCTTCCCCGGCATCTGCCCCGGGATCGTAGAACGTGGGCATGGTGGCCTCCCAATAGTTGAGGTAAGAACTTGAGTGTTGAGGAGGTGCGCATCCGGCCTCGTATGTCGTCCATTCGCATAGAGGATTGCTTTGACGGCTCCGGGCCCGAGCGCCGGTCGCCTAAATGAACGCACGATAGAATTGGAGGTAGTGCCCAACTGGCAACGGTGCCCGAGAGGAATGCATGAGCGAGTCGCAGAGTGATGCCGCCGAGGTCACGTTGATGAAACGACTCGGCATCGAGTCGTGGAGGAACCTGTCAAAAGACAAATTCATGACCTTTGTCTCGGACCTGCCGAACATGGACAAAGAGGTCGCACTAAAGGTCATCGCTCAGTTTCCCAATTTCAAAGACCTAGTCCTCGAGACGTTCAAGAAGGTGCAGGAAGACGCCACTCAGGCTCGCACTTTCAACTGGAAGAGTCAGAAGAAGGTACACAAAGCGTTTGAGCAGTATCGCGAGATACTCAGTCGTGAGCTCGAACGAGAAGACATTACATCTGAAGACCGCTTTGCAATTCTCGGCCTGCTCAAGGACGCGATTGACGCCGAGGCAGCAAAGGATAGTGAAAATAAGAAGTTCCAGCTCATCGTGACAAGCATGCTCACAACTGCGGCATTAGCGCTCGCTGGTACGGCACTCGCTGCCATCGGGGGGAAAGCTCAGATCGGTGGGGGCGGCACCAACCCTGCGGCATAGCAACGCAGCCTAGGTGGAAGCCCCGAGAGCGAGGCCATTACGCCTGAACCTGGGCGTCATCACACAATCCGACACAGCGGCAGGGCCGCGGCGGTGAATGCTTGGGCCTGCTGTCCGACGAGGAGTCGCGTCTCGCAGGACGCTTGAATGGCGGCTTGCTCGATTGCGGCGACGGCTGAGTCGAGGTCGTCGGCTGTTCGTGCTGAGACCGAGATGAGTCCGGTGTAGCGCAGGACGCCGTGCCCAGCCGTGAGGTCAGCTTCCTGCTGGAGAACGTCCTGAAACTCAGCCGTCTGCGAGGCATCCTCTATCTGGCCGATGCGCTGACGCTGAGCTGCGTCTGAGATGTACTCCGTCTTCTTTTTCCGGATGTCACGTGCTGCCTGGTCGGACCGCATCGGTGTGCAGAGCAGCGAGAAGGACCGCTGTATCCCGGTCGACAGGAGCACGGGTGCCAAGAAGCCCGGGTAGACCATCGACCGCGGCCACTCGTTGATCCAGAGAACGGCGTGGTGGGCGGAGTCGGTTCGTAACTTCGACCAGGATTCATTGACCGCGACGGGGCCAGCGGTGGCGAGCGACTGTCCGAGCTCACCGTGTCGTTCGAGGGTCGCGGCAACCGCTGGATCGTATGCGGAGCGCAGAATCACGGCAATCTGTCCGCACGTCAGCCATTCCGACGGCGCGAGATCGGCCGATCGCAGTGCCGCAACGAGTGTTGACATCTCTTGACGGAGCACGGCTGCGGCACCTCGGACTTCGCCGCCAGCGATCCTGATTTGCCGTGACGCCGCTCGCATGTCGAGTGACAGGGAAAGCGTCGTTGCGTGGCGCTCACCTGCGGGGCCCGCGCGGTCGATCAGCTCTCGGTAGGTCGTCGATGCCCAGGACTCGTCGTGGATGCCGTGCGACGCCCACCATTCGGCGAGTCCGGTTCCGGAATTCGGGAGCGTCCGCTCCAGTACCTGAAGCATTGAGATATGCCCCGACCGGCAAACGGTCGCGAGGACACGGCCCCATGCGGTGACGCGGCGTTCTTGTTCGCCAGGGTCGAGGAGCACGAATGCGGGATGCGTCACAGACAGCACCGCCGTCAAGGTTGAGGCGGCGGGGTCGTGAATCATCCCCGCCCCGGTCGTAGGGTCGTGGTACTCACGCAACCTCGCCACGTCGCCTGGCAGCGCAAGAGTACCGGCGGGACGCGGCTTCACGATGCGGCGTCGGTAGGCTAGCTGACCCCCAGTGGCCTTCCATAGCCACCCGAATGCAACGGGAACCCATTCGACCGTTGGCCGTCCCTCGATGGGAATCCATGTGGTCGCCGCGGCGAGGAGCCAGACAGGTGCGGTGAAAGCGATGAGGATCCCGCCGCCTGCATAGAACGCCCACACAAGAGTGCCGATCCCCGCGCCGAGCGTGACCAGCTGAGACAGTGAAAGTCCCAGGAGGATGCCGCGGCGGGTGAGGCGGGAGAATTTAACCGGTACCAACTCCGTGCCTTGACGTTCATTCTTCGTAGCTGACATTGTCGGTCACCCTTTCCCGCCCGACGGTGCGGGCGGAGCCTGCCTCGGTGGCGCCGGATCGGCCGACGGCGCTCGCCGCTGAGGCGCTGGCTGTGGTTCGGCTGCGCCGGACTGCCCACTACCGTCAGCGGCGGTCTCGGCCTGTCCACCCACCACCCCTCCAAGTTTCGGTCCTGCGGTTGCGGCGGCCTTCACAACCTCCGCGCCGATAATGACGGCTGCTGCCGGACCCGCAGCAGCCGCACCTGCACCCGCGCCTGCGCCGGGAGCCCCGGCAGTTGATCCCGAGGCGGCGCTTCCGCCGCTGCTAACCCCCGAGCTTGCGGCCCCGCCAGATGCCGCGGGCGCGTTGCTCCGCAGCGGCGGTGTGCCGTCGCCGCCCGAGTTTCCACCGCCGTTGTCGAGAACCTTTTTGACTCCGTCGCCCTGTGGCTTCGAGGGGACGGGGACAGGGCGGTTAACTGCATTCTTGGCCTCCTGCTCGCTACCCATGGCGTGGTAGACGTCGAAGCCGAGGAAGGAGATGAATCGGTACACCATGTAGGGCGCGAACGCGGCAATGAACAACAGCACAATGCCCGAGATCGGTTCGGTCACTGCTGAGAGGTCAGCCTCGATCGGTGTCGCAACCTGGGTGATTGCGATGAGGAACACAACGACCAGAACGAGCTTGGAGATGATGAGGGCGACGACGAACGCGGCCCACTTCCCGATCCACCCTCGGGTGACGTCCCAAGCTGCGCCAGCGAAGGCGAGCGGGGCGAGCACGATTGCGACCAACAAGAGCGCCTTGCGGATTAGCAAGGAGAACCAGACGATGGCGACGGCGCAGATCATGAGCCCCGCAAGGAAGATCGTCACGATCGCGCCGACTCCGGGTGCCGAGATGTTGATTGCCGTGAGGCCAGCGGTGAGCAGGGTGATCTTGTCACCCATGGACGCGGTTGTTTCGCCAGCAGCCTGGACGATGCCGATACACAGCTGGTCAACAATTTCTAGTGCGGTCGCGGTCAGTGTGATGACAACGAACGACCCAAGTACTGCTTTCGCCGCTCCCAACGCGGCGCGTGAGAGCGCAGAGGGTTCGCGACGGATGAGGCTGAGGATCAGCTGGAAGCAGAAGAACAGCAAAACGATGAATACACCGATACCGAACAGCAGGTTGTAGACGTCCAGGTAGCCATCGGCGGTGACATCGACGAGGGTAGTCGAGTCGAAAACGGTCCACATAGTCTCGATCAGCCACCCAGCGGCTTGCCCCATGGTGGAGGCGAGCCAGTCGAACGGCGCAGACACGAGCGTCGCGGCGGCCTCGCCTGCGGTGTCGCAGACGTTGGATATGACGGGAATATCGCAGACACCCATCACGAACCCCCTTCCGGGTAGCTACGGATAGAAATCAGACCTGCTGGCCGACGTTCCAGAAGAAGTTAATAAGCGTTACCGATGCGCCACAGATCACCGAGGCACCACAGGAGATCAGCACGCCGAGCTTGCCGCGACTCGCGAGATGTGGGTTGGAGGAGTTCGACCCGAGACCCCACACGATCGCTGACACGATCAGCGCGAGCACGGACAGGATCAGTCCGATCGTCATGACCGCCCCGACGATGGTGCGCAGCTGAGCGATGCCCGGCAATCCCGAATCGTTCGGGGTGATGTCGATGTCCATGGGCACAAGCGCTGGCACCTGGGCGAGAGCTGAGATGAGATCGAACACGATGTGCTCCTTGGCATAAGACCACCCGAGTCCAGGTGGAAGTGAAAACATGGTCGCCAGCCAGGTGCACCGCTCTTCTCCAACGTCAATGTCGGTGGCTATACATACGATGGCCATCAAATGGGCGATCGCCGTCAGAGCTTCGCCGTGGAAGGTTGGTAACAACGAGTTGAGTGCGTACAGCGTTGACTACTTGAACAGACTGCTTGATGCCGTCGATCGCTTCGAGAAGGCGTTTGACGAGTGGATGGAAACGCAAGTCGAGGGGAATCACATGTCCTCGCGCGGACTACTGCCGACAGTGTGGGCGAAGGAAGAGGCAGATCCCAATGTTGTGCGTATCCGAGAGCTAGACCTCGCAGAGGCAGCTGGCATTGCCTCGCGGGCGGTAGCTGTTACCGGCGCCTACATTTTCATTGCGGGGCTCGGTGCAATTGACCCAGTCGCTAATTGGTCCTTTATGTCTTCGCCCAAGGCGCCGATCGCGCCTCGAGATGTTCGCATGACTGCAGCGAACGTGCGAGGTCGGCTCAACGCGATGATCACGGATGCGGATGCTGCCTCTAATTCCGACCTGCCGACGTTCTCGCCCGCGCACTTTCACCCTGTTGTCTGGACCGGCGCCGCCACCCATTGGACCACCCACCAATACCGTGTCGCAGTGAGAGAAGCTGCCGAGGGGCTCACTGTCCACTGGAAAGAGAATCTAGGACGCAACGACGTGGATGACACGGTGTTCTGGCAGCAGACGCTCGCCTCGGGTGATCCGAAGCCGGGCGCGGCAAAGCTGGTGTGGCCTGGTGATTCTGATGACAAGACGACGAAGAGTATGCGCGGTGGTCTCGAACCGTTGGGCAAGGCCCTGAACGGTCTGGCGACGGGGCTCAACCTGACAGTGCGGAACGTAACGACACATACAAGGATCGAGCTTTCAGAGCAGGAGGCGATGGAGCGCCTTGCTGCGTACAGCTACTTGGCACGATTGCTAGACCAGTGCGAAGTTCAACGGGTTGATGCTGATCAGGTTCCTCGGGAGGCTGATTCCTGAGCTACAACTGTCCGCCGAGCTCAATGAGCCAGTTCACCCACGCAACGCCTGCACCGGCGAGAGCCGCTGCGCCGAGCGCGACGAGAAGGCCGCTGCGGGCCTTTGACGCGACAGCGTGGTTACCGGTCGAGGTGGCGACGGCCCAGATGATTGCGCTGACGATGATCATGAGCACCGCCACGATCAGCACGAGCGTCAAGGCCGCACCGATGACTGCCTTGAGATCGCCTATGCCGTCCAGGCCGCCGAAGTCTGGGAACACATTCATCCCACGGCTCCCGCCATCGCCTTGTCAGTCGACGGGGTGCACCCGCTGGCGATGCCCCCGGCGGGCTCGGGGAGGTTGGCTGCATCGTGATCGTTGAGCCATCCAGCCGGGTCGATTGCGTCAGAACTGGTCCCGCCGGGACGGACTTCGAAGTGCAGATGTGGGCCGGTGGAGTGTCCGGAGGAGCCGACATCGCCAATGTGCTGCCCGGCGGTGACGTTCTGGCCAACAGTTACATGGATGCCGGACTGCCACATATGGATGTACGCGGTCGCGACAGTCTGCCCGTCAATACGATGCTCGATAACGATGGCTCCGCCGCCGGAATCGGTGTACTCGGCCACGGTGACGGCACCGTCGGCAGCCGCGAGGATTGGCGTGCCGTCTGGTGCCGCGAGGTCGATACCGTGGTGGAAGCGATGTTCGCCATTGATCGGGTCGATCCTGGGCCCGAAATGATCTGACTGTACCCAGACGCCCTCTGGCAGCGGGAATACGACTCGTGACTTCTCAGCCGTGATCGTGACCGGCTGCGTGCCGCCAGAACCAGAGCCGCCGGTGAGCGTTGCGAGAATCGTCTCAGCCGCAGGTGCGTAGTTGTCGTATCGGTCAGGGAATCCGCTGACCTCGACGGCTTGGGCAGCTTCGCCCTTGCCCAGGGTCTGCCATCCGGAAATGTCGAGAAGTCCGCGCGGCGACGGGTAGTTCGGTCCGGTCGGTCCTCCGAAGAATGCAGCGACCTGGTACTTCGGGTCCATCAGCTCGGCGACCGTGCCCCATCCTGCTTGCGGGCGCATCTGGAAGAGCCCGAGGCTGTCGTGATCTGCGCCGCTGCCGTCGTTCGGGAAGCTGCCGGACTCCGGGTAGGTGCCGGTGTTGGCGAGCTGCCGCAGTGTCGACTCGGTAAGTGCCGCCATGAGGGCGATCTGGATAGCGTCACGCGTGACGCCGTCGATCCTTGATCCTTCAGTGATGATCGTCGCGGCGTGCGTGAGCTGCCGCGTGTTCAGCGTGAAAGTCTCACCTGCCTCCGTGGTCACGATGAGCGATTCCGGCAGGTTGCTCACCGAGATCCCCGCACCAGACGTCGTGCAGTATGCGATCCCGGCGGGGTTCATCACGAGTCCGACTGTGATGAGGCCCAGCGACGGGGCGAGGCATGCGAGCGCGAGAACCGCGAGCTTCTTCAACACGATGATTCCCCCTCGTCACTTCAGCGGGTTGTCAAGCTGAGAGAGCCGCAACAAGTAGCAGGGGTGTCCGTCGGGTGGGCATGCCATGAACACGGTGAACGACACGGCAGCGTCTGTGCTGGTGGGTTGGCCGTTCCAGATACCGTCGCGGTGTCGAGTGCCCTCGATCGTGTACGCCGCGGCACCCGGCGGCAGCTGCCCCCGCCGCGCCTGCGCAACCGCGCCAGCCCAGGCGTCGGGGACATACATTTTCTCGATGGCCAAGGACTGTGTTGTGGCGTACCGGCGCAGGTTGACCCAGGCCTCTCGGGTGGGGAGGTAGGTCGCGACGTCGGAGGCGAGCCCGGCCTGCTCGGTGCCCGATGGGTCGCCGACATCGAGGATGACGGCGGTGTAATCCAGCGGCATGAAACCGCTGCCGGCATCCCAAGTGAAGAGTGCATTGGCGATGCTCTGTGCGAACTTCTCGGGATCACGACTATGCGGAATCGCGGACGATTGCGGTGTCGAAACCGGGGAGGGTACGGACGTCGAGGGCGCAGTTGTGGCCCCGGTCGTGATCGGCTTCGGCGTGGCAGTGTATTGGCGTCCAGTAGTGAGGCCGTAAATCCCGACCACGGCCATAATGAGTACGAGGGCACCTGCAGCAATGAGCGCGAGGAGTCGGCGGTGAGCACGGAGATCAAGCGAAGACTTCATGCCCACCAGGTGCGCACCGGCCGCCGCGCATCAGATCAGTCGCAGCCTCGGAGCCTGGTCGCTCGATTCGTTGCCGGTGGCAGTCGATTCTTCTAGGACGGCCCGAATCAGATCGCTAAACCGGATGGCATCGTCGACGACATCAAAAAATTCCTCGATCTCGGCAGCGCTGAGTTGCTTCGCGAGTTCGGCTGGGTCGAAATGATCCCACCATCCGGCGAACTCCCGCCATGTGCGGGAGAACGCGCTGGGACGCCATCGCTCCGGTGATACTTCCTCAGTGCGCACGGCGGGCCGATGCTGTTTCGCTGAACGCTTTTGCATGCCCTTGGCCCGCGTGAGTGCTTCTTCGGAAAGCCGCGCAATGGCATCCACCCGGTTCACATCGATCGCCTTGCTCAGTTCACGCATCCGTTCGTATGCCGGATGCACCGGGCCGCCCGCCTTGATCAGTTCCAACTCGATGGAAGCTTGCACCCGAACCGGCTCTGGCTGAATGGCGTTGGCAGCAATTTCCTGGAGCCAGGTGATCTTCTCCAGCGTTGTGTGGGATGCGCCGCCGGGGATCATCGTCGCTGCTTGCTTACGTGCTTCGCCAAGCTGCAACGACGGCACCGCAAAATTTGCGTGACCGTCGTTGCCCGGCTGGTGCTCGCTGCTGAATCGCGTCGCTTCCTGTCGTCTGGCGGCGTCTTCGGCCATGACTTTCTTGATCTCGCGGTAGAGCGTGGCGTTTTCCAATTGGGTGAGCGGCTTGTGGAGCACGTTGTCGTCCTGCTCGGCAAGGAGATGCGCGAGCTGCCCCGAGATGCCGGATCGCACCCACACCTTGACGGTTATCCATCCGAGGTTCTTGATCGCCGCTAACCGGCGGGCCCCGCAGACGAGCACACCGTCGGGAGTGACGGTGATTGGTTGCAAGAGGCCGTCGCGCTTGATGGAAGCTACGAGCGCGTCGATATCCCCGAGGTCGGTGCGGTGGCGAACTCCAATCTGGATGGAGGAGACCGCACGATCGAGTTCGATGTGTCCTTGTTCACCGCCCATCACGCACCGCCTCCACTCGGGGCGGTCACGACGATGGAGAGAATCAGATCGTCGTCGCGCAGAATCGACTGCACTGACTCGCCGATCACCAGCCGTAGCAGCACGCCGCGGCCCGCTGCGGTCGCTTGGAGCGCCGGGTGCGGGTTGCCGAGCAAGGTCCTGAGCAGCGTCGACCACGAGTCGGCAGGTAGATCAAGGAACGCTCGCGCATGCTTGTCGCGCCGAAGCAACTCATAAGCGGATGCTCGGGAACCGGCCTTCGCCAGCGCGGCGCAAACGTGCTCGATCGAGGTACGTGCGGTGTCGGGCGGCCACCCGAGGCCGGTGAATAACGCGACGCAGTCGTCGACTGCTGCGAGCGCCGAGACCTCTGTGCGTGGCGCGTCGGCGCCCGTTTCCTGTTCATCGATGTCGCGTTCGTCGGTGACTTGGAATGCGGGGTGATAGTCCGAGAGGGGAGTCTCGCGATCAGAGATGCGCTCGGGATCGTGGAAAGCGGACACGTGCGGACGACGCGCCTGATGCGTCGAGCAGAGCAACCCTTGGCCCCGCTCTTCGGCAATGCAAGTGATCCGGACCGCGTGCGTGACTACTGCCCATGGATCGTTCGCGGTTCGCGTGGACCCGGAACGCATTACCTCGAATGCGGCGCTCGCCGCCTCCCACGGGTCGAGACCGTGTTTGCGTGCGAGGGCTGCGTACTTTTCGGCCGCGTATGCGACGAGGTCAGCGGCAGCGCGGTCGTATTCCCACGAACGCGTGCCTGCGGTGTGGAGTCGATTGAGGATTGCGCGCAGGCCCTCGCTGGTCATGAAGTCTTCGGCGGCTTCTGGTCGCCTCGTCGTGGTTGTCATAGTGGTGGCACCTCCTGGCGGGCAGGTGCGCGCCCACTCCCCGGAGGAGGAGCTGATGGTCGATCGTGGGCTGCGGATCATCTGCTGACAGGTCCAAACCGGGTCAGGATATCCCGACCGCGCCCCGATCCAAACTGTGCCGTCCGCTCTGATGTCCGAACGCCGACACGGGCGGCAGTCTCTTCGCACGCATCGACATCGCACGGGTGCGCGAAGCAGTAGCTTGGCGGGCACGTCGGGCGAGCTCCGCCTGCAAGTCGATCCCCGCCCCAGCGACTCGGGAGCCACCGCGGACGAGCAGGTCGGTGGGGCGCACCCACTCCACCCCGCGCCCGTATCGGGCAGCCGGATCAACCGCTCGGTGGTGCCGTTGCCTGTTGGTAACCGACGCTTCGATCGCATCCGGGGTGCCAGTTGCCCCGGTAATGTCACCGCCCAGCGCATTGGAGCGTCGAGCGTCGTCTTCCTCAGTCTTCATGCGTGGTCCTCCACTTCCGTTGTGTCGTTGGTGAGGTGCTCGGCTGCGAACCATCGGCCCACCGTCGACGGGTGCACGCGCAGCTCGCGGGCAATCTTCTTGTTCGACCAACCGTCATCACGAAGCTCGGAGGCGTGCGTCCGACGGTCCGGGGCGAATTCGACACCTTCCACCAGGTCGAGGTCGCCGTTCGTGACGACGGTTGCCAGCGTCTCGGAGGCGAGGTCGGACCGGGTGAGGATGACGGTGAGATGGGTGATAGCCAGCAGTACGACCGGCGGCACCGCCGCAACCGACGCAGCCAGGACGCTAGGTACGTCAGCATCGGCGGCGACCACAGCATGAATGGCGTTGGCGCCGACCGAGACGATCGCTCCGCCAATGAGCAGTGCCCAGGGGTACCAGGCTGCGCGACTCCCCGCGAGAGCGACCACGGCGACAGTTGCAACGACGATAATCCCGTCGACAATCAGCGGCCACGCCCATGCTTGCCCGGACCCGATGCCGGAACGGCGGGCGAGGTCAGCAAGTGAAGTGAAGGATAGCCAGAAGGCACCTGCCGCGATAAATACGGTGCCCGAAACCGCAGTGACGACGGCCCACCGTCGCCCATCCATGGTGGTCATCGCAGCGCCCGAGAACGGGAGGCGGCGGGCGGGGGACGATCGAACGGCGCTGTCGTCGGACTATCGGTCGATGCTCTCATCGAAGCACCATGAACCGTCCGATATGCGGAGCGCACCGTCGTCAGAACCTCGCGTTCCGAGAGCCCCGCGTGAATGCCCGCACCAGTCAGCACATCAAGCGCATCGGTGCCTGCGATGTCGTGTTCGGCCATCTTGCAGGCGGCCCAGAACAACCCATGGTTTCGTTCGCCCTTCGGGCGGCGGGCGACCCAACCCGCGAGTCGACCGACATCCACCGTCCGAGCCGCGGCACCGGTGCAGGCGCCGGACGGCATGACTGGTTTGGGATCAAGAAAGTCCCTCAGACGACCTGAATCCAACAACGCAGTTGCGCCAGGGTTCACCTTCTCAACAATGTAGGCGGAAGGGCGCCCGTGGATGGAGCGATGTGAAGGAGGCACGATAATGTACCCGCCGTCACCCCGGAAATCGATCCCCGCGCGCGCGGCCTGCCACGACCGATGGCCCCCGGCGGAACCGGCCGGGAAGTACACGTGCATCCCGCCCGATGGTGATCGCACCAGAATCTCCCAGCCGTCGACGAGCCCTGCACGTTGTGCTCGTTCGAACGCTGGGTATCCGGTCACGGGGCCGTGCACGTCGATGTCAACGACGACGACACCGGAGGCGACGCCAGTAGGGATTCCGACGTTCGAGCTGGGCAGCAGAGACCACCATTCTTCGACCTGCCGAAGGCGTGTGGTGGCATCTCGGAAGCCATGCTTGGTGAGTGGCCGTTTTCCATTCGACGCCACGGGAAAGACCGGAATGCCCGCTGCCGCGTATGCCATGGCCGCCGCGCGGGGCGCCCATCGAGCCTCCGCACGTAGCGCCGTTTCGACAAATGCACCGAGCTCGGCAGGCATCAGAGGCTCCTCACGGGGGCGAGCGCCGATTCGGAACGGGTGGGCTCATGAGGTGTCACGGCTCGGCGTTCGGGTGCCGCTCGTTGCGCCGAGTCAAGGTCGAGGCCCAGGGGAGTGCCGTTGCCGATCTGCGTGGTGTCGAGCTGCTCGAGTATTCGTAGTGCCGCTGCTCGCACGCGCTCGCCGGTGGCTTTGACGATCTCGACGGGTTCTTTCCCGTCGACCTGCGCTGCCCACGTTGCAACGTAGGGGATCGTGTAGCCCGCGGTGTCCATCCCGTGGGCGGCGCCAATCATCAGTGCCACGGACTCAGCTTCGACTTCACCGATCCCACGATGCTGGCGGGCCTCGAGCTGATCAGGTCCATGCATGAGCACGTGGCTAAGTTCGTGAGCGAGGGTCTTTGCCTGGGCGGCGGGGTCCATGTTCTCCCGCACCGACACTGTCTTCGCGCCGTAATCGGTCATACCGTTCGCCCCATGGATGGATGCCTCGTCTGGAACGCGAACCAGGTCGAATCCTGAGGCATACACCTGGGCGGCGAGTCCTTCCCAGAGTCCGGCGGGGGCTTCACCTTCGAGCAGAGTCGGCGCCGGAGGGGAGGGGAGCGGCTCGCCCGCAGTCTGGGAGGCGTCCCATACGTAAGCGGGCCGCACGCCGATCATCTTCGACCGAGCAACCTCGCCCGGCTTCGGCTTCTCGGATCTGTTCAGTCGCCGCCACGACGACGGATCAGACGGGTTTGCAGATGCGAACCGGCCGGTCACCGGCGCGAGGATCTGGTAGCCCGGCTGCCCCTTCTGCACCTGACGGCCCAGCTGCTGCCACTGATTGTACCCGGCGACGTACGACGGCATTGGCGAGGGCACCAGGTTGGCGTCGAAAGCCGCGGCGTGTTGGATCCAGATCAGCAACGTGTTGTTGAACGATCGCGATCGGAACCGAGCCGCGAACGCCAAGGCCCGCGCCCAATCCTCGCCAGACACCAGCTGTTCGACCGCGTCCGTCAATTTCGCGTGCAGCGCATCAAGCTTCGCATCCTGCGCGGCTCGGCCTTCCTCCGTCGATGCCATCGTTGGCCGTCCTCCTCGGGGTGCCACGGCATGGGTGTGCGTGGCGATACACCGTTGAGGTGAGCCGGGATGCCCAACAGGTCGAGACGGACGACAGGACCAGACCATCTCAACCGCCATGACCCGGCCGTCGATGTGTCTGACATGGACCACACAGCCGGAGGTCAAGTTTGGGTAGGGCACCATTCGCCTTCCTGGTTGGAAGCGCAGCGACATCGACGCCTCGTAACAGTTCGCGCTCTTCGAGAGATCGTGTTGAGCATGCTCAAATTGTTGTAAGGTTCCGTTCTAACACCCACATTGAGCATGCGCAACCCTTGATTTGAGCATGCCCAACGGCTATATTGCGCATTCTCCACCCTCCGTTGGGGGCAACCCAACGACGGTGCCTTACCTCACACGAAGGGAAGGGTGATCACACGAAGATGACCGAAGACGAGAACAAAGCAGCGGCGCAGGACCTCGCGAAGCGACTGCGGCTCCTGCTGGACGTCGTGATCGCTGAGTCCGGCTCCGAACCGACCTACTCGCAGATCGCGGCCTACCTCGATCAGCGTGGAACTAATCTGTCGAGGTCGCGGTGGACGTACATGGTGAATGGCCACAGGTACGTGCAGGATTCCGCGGTCTTCGAAGGATTGGCAGCATTCTTCGACGTGGATGCGGCCTTCCTGGTGGGGGAGGACGGTGCGGCTATTCCCGCCAGAGTGAGTGAGCAGCTG
>CAZZNX010000008.1:33197-33692 GCA_964655795.1 uncultured Leifsonia sp.
AAGTCGTACGCGGCCCGCACGCTGGGGGATATCTCGCCGAAGGCGCTCCAAGCGATTAGCAGGTTCCTGGATGAGGAAATGGCACACAGCTGAGCAGTAACGGTGCCGCTCTACACGGAGCGGACATCGACACATGCTCCCGGAGGAGGGCGACTACATCGTGAATATCGAACACATCGTCTCGACGGCGGTAGCGGACCTCGCGCTGGGTAACATTTTTACGTTCGACGACTTGGTCGGAGCGGTGCAAGTTCGTAGGCAGCGCACGCTCCGCATTGTGGAACTCGCGGATCTCGGCGACCACGACGGCATCTGTGCGGTGTGGCTGATCACTGAGTCTGAGGATCTCGTTCTCCACGCCCACAGCGATTCGGTCCTGCATCGTCAGCAGTTCGTCCTCCATGAGTTCGCCCATATGCTCCTTGGTCATGGTCAGGGCGACGAGTGCTCGGTCGAGGACGTCTTACTCCCCGACATCCCAGCGCACACACGGGG
>CAZZNX010000008.1:33712-52541 GCA_964655795.1 uncultured Leifsonia sp.
TCGCACGGCAGGATCTCGATTCCGACAGCGAGATCGCTGCCGAGGCCGTGGCAGATCGACTCGCCGCAGGAATCCGAGGATCGGCTTTCGCGGAATCCCGCTATTCGGAGATCTTCGGGTGATTCAGACGCTTGTCGCGGTGCTCATGTGGCTCCTCGTGGCGAGCCTTCTCATCCTGCGGCGCAGGCGCACGGAGCGCAGCATCACTTATGCCGCACTCATCATTTCTGTCGCGATGACCCTCAACGTGGACGAAATCTACATCGTCGTCGATGCGGTCCTTGGGGCGACAAACATCGCAACACTTCTCGCGGACGGCGCGTTGATGATCGGGCTCTTCTTTCTCGGACGAGGGATCATGAAGGCCGGAGAGTATCGCCCCGGACTGGTACGCATCGCTCTGGGGCTTCCGGCGCTCATCCTCGCACTCGTCGGGATCGCGGTCTGTTTCCTGCTCATCGACCGAGGGTCGACGACAACAGCCTTCATGAGCGACCTCGGAGCGCAGCCAGCGGCGGCCGCCTACTCAATGATCGACTTCACGTATTGCGGAATCGTGGTCGCAGCGATGATGATTCTCGCGGGAGGGCAGTATCGCCGCAGTATTGGGACTCAGCGCATTCCAGCAGGCTTGCTGCTTGTCGGATCGACTCTTGGAGTCGCGCTGTGCGTGGTTGTCTTGATCATGGATGTCGCGCACGTCATTGGCAACCTCGATTTGATGGATGCCGTCGCCGTGGCATACGGGCCTCTCTACTTGCTGGCGTTTATCTTCCTGTGTGCCGGTTTGGCCGGACAGCCAGCGATTCGCTTTGGTCGCGACCGTGCGCGTGGTGTGAGAACTCGTGGTCTGGTGACGCAGCTGGATCCGATGTGGCGTCGCGCGACGCTCGTTCGGCCTGGATTAAGCCAGACGGATGCCTCGGTCGCCAGCATCGAAGACCAGGAGACGCGTCTGCATCGCGCGATCGTCGAAATCCGAGATGCGATGATCGATCCCCGCGTCTCGTTTGAGCTGACCAGTCACGACCGCGCCCTGCTGGGGCGGGCTGAGGATCACCTGCTGGGGCACGACGACAAACGTGGGGCGCAGGCAGCCGCCTCCTCGTCGACTCGCCGAGGATCCGAACGAGGGCCCACATGAAACGCGCGCTGGCCGTGGGAGCGGCGTTCCTCACTGCATCCGGGTTGGGGCTCGGTTGGGCCATTGCTCGACGGTTGACAGCACCCGCAGGTCCGAGGCAATTCGACCTTGTCATCCGTGACGTGGAGCGCGACGACGATCGCCGCTTGATCGTTTTGGATCGAACGGCCCAGACGGTCGCAGTTGGTATCTACAACCTATGGTTCGAGAATGGCGGCTGGGCTCAGCTCGCTGCCGAAGTCCTAGATCGAGGGCCAACCCGGATCGCGAGGCCCGTAGTCAGCGCTTCTCCCGGTTTCTCCCCGTCGGCTGGCGATCGCGCCTCATGGAGCGGGGTCTACTTCGCGAGCCCAGCTGATGCTGGCCTTTCCGCGCGAGAAGTCGTGTTCGACACCGCCGCGGGAAGTGCTCCCGCCTGGCTTGTGGAGGGTGAGGGTAACCCCTCAACTTGGGCGATCCACATACATGGCTTAGGGAGTCCCCGAGCGGGAACGCTGCGTGGTGTACAGGTCGCGGCGGATCTGGGCTACACATCGCTTGTCATCAGCTATCGGAACGATGGAGAAGGGCCGAAGGCGGGGTCTGGCCGGTCGTCGCTTGGAGTCACGGAAGTCGAGGATGCCGAAGCTGCAGTGCGTTACGCGATGCAAAACGGAGTACAACGGATCATTCTCTTCGGGTGGTCGATGGGTGCCGCGATTGCGCTGCAGCTCGCCGACCGTGCGCGTTACCACGGCATAGTCGTGGGGGTCGTTCTGGAGTCTCCGGTGCTCAACTGGGTCGCGGTGATCAAAGCGAATTGCGTTCGGAGCGGGCTCCCCGCGGCAACAGGCCTCCTTGCTATCCCGTGGCTCGCGCTCCGCCCGCTGTCTCGCATCATGGGTCTGCCAACGACCATCTCGCTTCAAGATCTTGATTGGGTCGCACGTTCAGCAGAACTCGCTGTTCCCACACTGATCATCCACGGGACCCGAGACGACTCCGCTCCGATTCGGGTGTCACAAGAGCTTCGCGACCTGCGCCCTGACCTCGTTAACCTCGAAGCCTTCACAGCTAGCCACACTCTGTCCTGGAATTCCGACCCCGAACGCTGGCGATCTACGGTCACCGCGTGGCTCTCGGCACGTCAGCGCTGAAGGCAATTGAGGCAGTGTCTCGTCGCGCGAGGTCCCCCGACCACGCCCGCATAAACCCGGCTCAAAAGGTACAACTCCGGTATCATCGGGAACGTCGACCCGCACGGGCCGAGATGGAGGACTGATGTGACCGAGCCGTGGCTGTCAGCTGACGACATCGCTGTTCATCTCGGCGTCACCAAGGACACCGTCTACACCTGGATCGCTGAGAAGGGCATGCCCGCCCACAAGATCGGTCGCCTGTGGAAGTTCCAGGCCAGCGAGGTCGATGACTGGGTTCGAGGCGGAGGCGCGGCCGGAAACGTGCCTGACGGGGTGGAGGGCTAACAGCTTGCGCATCATCAATAACGTCACAGACCTCCTTGGAGATGATCTCAAGACGGAGATCACCCCGGGTTCCAAAGTCCGTATCGCTGCATCGACGTTCTCGATCTTCGCGTTCGAGGCGCTCCGCAAGGAGCTGGAGCAGGTTTCTGAGCTGGAGTTCATTTTCACGACGCCAGCGTTCGTGACGGAGAAGATGACGGACAAGCTCCGCAAGGAGCGCCGCGAGTTCTTCATCCCAGGTGGGCACGCCGAGTCGAGCCTGTCTGGGTCGGAGTTTGAGATTAGGTTGCGTAACCAACTCACCCAGCGCGCAGTCGCGAAGGAATGTGCCGACTGGGTGCGCCGTAAGGTCACGTTCCGCTCGAACGCAACCAGCAACCCAATGCAGCAGTTCGCAGTCGTTGGCGACAGTGCTGCTTACACGTCCCTGCAAGGCTTCACCACCGCCGACCTTGGATACGAGCGGGGCAATGCTGTGTCGAACATGGTGCAACGCGTTGATGAGGCGCCGATGACGTCCCAGTACCTCCAGCTGTTTGACCAAATCTGGCACAATCCCGCTCAGCTCGACGACGTCACTCAAACGGTCCATGACCACATTGCCAGCGTGTATGCGGAGAATGCCCCAGCGCGCATCTACTTCTTAGTTCTGTACAACCTGTTCGCGGAGTTTCTTGACGACATCAACGAAGATGTCCTGCCGAACGATCGCACTGGCTATCAAGACACGAAGGTCTGGCAGAGCCTCTACAACTTCCAGCGCGATGCGGCAACCGGGATCATCAACAAGTTGGAGACCTATAACGGCTGTATTCTCGCCGACAGCGTCGGTCTGGGTAAAACCTTCACGGCACTGGCAGTAATCAAGTACTACGAGTTGCGCAACAAATCGGTGCTCGTGCTGGCTCCGAAAAAGCTTTCCGAGAACTGGACAAACTACAACGCGAATCTCACGACGAACATTTTTGCGTCTGATCGATTCAATTACGACGTCCTCGCCCACACCGACCTCTCTCGCACACGCGGCGAGTCGCTCGGCCTGAGACTGGATCGGATCAACTGGGGCAACTACGACCTGGTTGTCATCGATGAGTCGCACAATTTTCGCAACGCCGACTACGCCGAGGAGAAAGAATCTCGCTACCAGCGGCTCATGCGGAAGGTTATCCGAGAAGGCGTGAAGACCAAGGTGCTGATGCTCTCGGCAACCCCGGTAAACAACCGCTTCAACGACCTGAAGAACCAGCTCCAACTCGCCTACGAGGGAGAATCGGAGAACCTCGCCCAGCATCTGAACCTCTCTACCACCGTAGAGAAAGTCTTCAGCGACGCGCAGCGAGTCTTCAATGAGTGGTCCAAACTTGACCCTCAGGATCGCACCACCGATCGCATCCTCAAGATGCTCGACTTCGACTTCTTCGAGCTACTCGACGCGGTGACGATTGCCCGCTCACGCAAGCACATCCAGGCGTTCTACGACACCACCGAGATCGGAGCCTTTCCCGAACGCCTCCCACCGCTCTCGATCCGCGCACCTCTCACCGACCTAGCGGATGTGCCGGACTTCAACGAGATCTTCGAGCAACTCCAAGCGCTTACCCTCGCGGTTTACACCCCGATGGCCTACGTATTTCCAAGCCGGATGAGCAAGTACGAGGATTTGTATAACGTCACAACAGGCAGCGCCCGGTCCAACCTGGGCCAAGCCGGGCGCGAGCAAGGTCTGAAGAAACTCATGACGGTGAACCTTCTCAAACGACTGGAGAGTTCAGTCGAAGCCTTCCGCCTGACCGTAAGCAAGATCGAGGAGTCAGTGGACCGCACCCTGCGGCGCCTCGACTCTCACGCAGGAGCGCTCGCCGATCTGAGCGCGGACCTCACGGGGCTTGACTTCGATCTCGATGATGAGGACGACGCAAACATCGAGGCCATTTCGTTCGGCGAGAAGATCAAGATCGACCTTGACGACATCGACATCGAGTCCTGGCAGCGGGACCTATGGAACGATCGCGAGACGCTTCGAGAACTGCTTGATGAGATGCGCAAGGTCGCTCCGGCCCACGACCTGAAGCTCCAGAAAATCAAGCAACTCATCACCGAGAAGGTCGCACATCCGATCAACCCTGACAACCGCAAGGTGCTGGTCTTTTCGGCGTTCGCTGACACCGCGAACTACCTCTACCGTGAGCTCGCCCCTGTGCTCGCCAATGCCGGACTGGAGACGGCCGTCATTACCGGCGGCAGCCACGGTGCCAAGGCCACTCTCGGCACCGGATTCGACTTCCAGCAGGTCATGGCCATGTTCTCGCCCAAGTCGAAGCAACGGCACCTCACGATGCCGAAAGAGACGCGCGAACTGGACGTCCTCATTGGCACTGATGTCATAAGCGAGGGGCAAAACCTCCAGGACTGCGACTTTCTGATCAACTACGACATCCACTGGAACCCGGTCCGGATCATCCAGCGGTTTGGGCGTATCGACCGCATCGGCTCCACCAATGCTCAGATACAGTTGGTCAACTTCTGGCCCGACATTTCCCTCGACGAGTACATCAACCTCAAAGAGCGGGTCGAGAACCGCATGGTCATCGCTGACGTGGCGGGTACCGCCGATGACAACGTCCTCACCCTGGAAAACTCCGATGCGGCGTTCCGCAAAGAACAGCTCCGTAAGCTCCAGGATGAGGTCATTGAGCTTGAGGACGTGCGCACCGGTGTCTCGATCACTGACCTCGGGCTCAACGACTTCCGGATGGATCTGCTCGGCTACATCAAGGACAACGGAGATCTCGCAGGCGTACCCAAGGGCCTGCACGCCGTCGTACCTGCGGACCCTGCGAAGGGCCTGAAGCCGGGGGTGATCTTTGCGCTGCGCAGAGTGAACGCAGACGATGCTCAGCTCACCGGGAAGAGCGGTAACCGTGGCAACCGCCTCCACCCGCACTATCTTGTCTACCTGGACGACGAAGGCAACGTCATCGCCGACCACACCGAGGCCAAGCATCTGCTCGACCTGCTCCGCGCCGGATGCCGCCCCTACGACGAACCAATCTCCGAGGTCGTGCACGCGTTCAACGCAGCTACGCATGAGGGTGCGCAGATGGGCAAGTACTCCGGGCTCCTGACAGATGCGATCCATTCGATGATCGACGTCACAGAAGAGCGCGACATCGACAGCCTCTTCACCGGAGGCCAAACCACCGCCCTGACTCAGACCATTGCAGGCCTCGACGACTTCGAGCTGATCGCATTCGTCGCCATTGTGGACCCCTCCACGGGGATTGAGACCAATGGTTGATCTGCTATACAAATGGCCTGTCGCAGCGAAGTTCGGCAGCCGTGTGCCCAAGGAGAAATTCTACGACTACGGCAATGTCAGCACCGCTGTGCGTGAGAAGTTTGTGTCCGAGGTCCAGCGCATTACCTGGGCCTACAAGCTTGCCGAATCCACCATCAACCTCCCCGGCAGCACGAGCGTGCCCGAGATCCAGGTCTTTTGTATCGAGACCAAGACCGGCGATGTCGCCGACCAGGTGCTGGCTGCGATCGACAAGGCCATCCAGTACCCGATCATCTTCGAGATCACCCGAACAACGGCTGGTGAACCGCAGGTTCGGATGGTCGCAGCGCACAAGCATCTCGCTTCGGGTTCCCCGAAGCTCAGCGCCTACTACTCGACTGATTGGCTCCGCGCTGACGCAGAACGGCACCCGCTTCCTACAGCGATCAGCCTGTCCGCTCTCTACGCGGCGACCCTCGAGCCGCTGACGCCGGTGATGGTACGGCCCGGCGAGGAAATGTCAGAGGTTGCCGACAGGCTGGCAGCTGTGCGGAAACTCGAACGCGAGATCGCCGCTTTGGAGCGCAAGCTCCGCACCGAGCCGCAGCTCAATCGCAAGATCGAGCTACGCCGCTCCCTCAAGACTAGACAACAAGAACTCGAACAGCAGAGGTAACCCGTGGAGAAACTACGAATGACGTCGCCAGACCTGACCGACGCCAACATTGAGAAGCTCGCCGAACTATTTCCTAGTGTTGTTACCGAGGCTCTAGATGCCGATGGCAACCCGAAGAAGACGCTTGACTTCGACCTGTTGCGCCAAGAACTCTCTGACCACGTCGTTGAAGGACCACAAGAGCGCTATCAGCTCGACTGGCCCGGAAAGCGTGCGGCTGCGTTCGCTGCCAATGCCCCCATCGCAAAGACCCTCCGTCCGGTCCGTGAGGAGTCCGTCGACTTCGAGACCACCAAGAATCTCTTCATCGAGGGCGACAACCTTGAGGCCCTCAAGCTGCTCCAGGAGTCCTACCTCGGCCAGATCAAACTTATCTACGTCGATCCGCCTTATAACACCGGCAATGACTTCGTCTATGCCGACACCTTCGCGACGACCAGAGCCGAAGAACTTCGGCGATCTGGACAAGTCGACGAAGAAGGCGTGCCGCTTGTCTCCAACTCCAGCGCAAACGGTCGGTTCCACTCCGACTGGCTCAGCATGATGTACCCGCGACTTCGGCTCGCACGGAACCTGCTCACGGATGACGGTGTTCTCATCGTGTCCATTGACGAGAACGAGCACTCCAACCTTGTTGCCCTTGGCACCGAAGTCTTCGGCACCGACTCGTTCGTTGGTGAGATCGTCCTCAAGAACAGCAGCAAGAACGACCAGAGCTATATCTCGATCCAGCACGAGTACATCGTCTTCTTCGTCAAGAACAAGACCATAAACAAGGGTGAGTGGGTCGAACGCAAGGAAGGCCTCGACAAGATTTACGCGGCGTTCGATGGGTTCAAGAAGGAATACGGCGACGATTGGGCCGCGATTCATGCCGCAGCGAAGCAGTGGTTCAAGCAATTCCCGGCGGCCGATCCTGTGTACGGGAGTAAGCACTACACCTGGATGGATGGGCGAGGCATCTACTTCCCTGATAATATCGCTGGCCCGAACGACGGACAGTATGTCTACGACCTTGTGCACCCTGTGACAGGTTTGCCGTGCAAGATGCCATCGACAGGGTGGCGTTATCCGGAATCCTCGATGACTGAACGAGTGCGCGAAGGACGCGTCCACTTTGGCTCGGATCACACCACCGTTCCAAACAACAAGACCTACCTCGCGAGCACCGAGACGCAGAGTCTGACGAGTATTCGGTACGTCGATGGTCGCGCAGCGTCGAAGAGGCTCGCGTCTCTCTTCGGCGAGAAAGTGTTTACGAATCCCAAAGATGAACTGCTGCTCCGTGACATTTATCGCGCGGTCGGCGTCGGTAGTGGGGACATCGTCCTCGACATGTTCGCCGGATCGGGCTCAGCCCTGCAGGCGGCATGGGAACTGAACCTGGCCGAGACAACGGACGTTAGGTTCGTTGGGATCCAAGTAGCAGAAGATCTTACCGAGTCCCTCAAGACAGCCAAAGGTGCGGCTAGACAGATCACGACAAATGCCATCAAGATGCTTGCGAAGCGCGGCAGGAACCCTAACGTTGCTGAGATCACAAAGGAGCGGCTTCGCCTTGCTGGTGTGAAGGTGCTTGACAAGGCGGCCATGCTGGACGTTGGCTTTCGATCCCTGAAGGTGGACACCACAAACATGGCTGATGTGCTCCGCACTCCGGACGAAACAGATCAGCTTGCGCTCAACCAGCTTGAAGGCAGCGTCAAGGGCGATCGCTCTAGTGAAGACATCCTCTTCCAGGTGTTGCTCGACTGGGGGCTCGAACTAGCGATGCCCATCAGCGTTGAGCAAATCGAAGACAAAGAAGTCTTCGTCGTCGAGGATGGTGCCCTGATCGCCTGCTTCGACGAGCACATCAGCCCAGCGGTTGTGCATTCGATCGCGAAGCGTCAGCCGCTGCGCGCTGTGTTCCGCGACTCCGGCTTCGCATCGGATGATGCGCGGATTAATGCAGAGCAGGTCTTCCGCGAGATGTCTCCGGCAACCGACGTGAAGGCGATCTGATCGGGATGAAACTACAGTTCAAGGTCCAGCAGTACCAGACCCATGCTGTCGACTCGGTTGTCGAGATCTTCGAGGGGCAGCCTAAGCGGGACGGCATCTCGTATCGAATCGACCCAGGTAAGGTGACGCCTGCCTCGAACCCGACGTTGTTCGAGACGAACGATACGCCCGACTCTGGGCTTCGGAACGCCGACATCGCGCTCTCCACCACTCAGCTGCTGGAGAACGTTCATAAGGTCCAGCGGTCTCGCAACCTGCCGCTGTCGACGACGCTTGTCGATAGCAAGGCGGCTCCGGGTGCTCCGAACCTGGACGTTGAAATGGAGACGGGAACTGGAAAGACCTACGTCTACATCAAGACGATATTGGAGCTTCACAAGCGGTATGGCTGGTCGAAGTACATCGTCGTCGTGCCCTCGGTTGCGATCCGTGAGGGTATCAAGAAATCGTTTGACGTCACTTCCGAGCATTTCCAGCAGCTTTACGGGACCAAGCCGCGATCGTTCATCTACAACTCTTCTCAGCTGCACGAGATCGAGCGCTTCAGCTCCGACGCCGGGGTACAGGTGATGATCATCAACATCCAGGCATTCAATGCGACTGGCAAGGATAACCGTCGCATCTACGACGTGCTCGACGACTTCCAGTCGCGGCGTCCAATTGACGTGATCGCAGCGAACCGACCTATCGTGATCATTGATGAGCCGCAGAAGATTGGTGCTGCGAAGTCCCTCGATGCGCTTTCGCGCTTCCACGGCCTGATGATGTTGCGGTACTCGGCAACGCACAAGGTGGAGCACACGAAGGTGCACCGCCTAGACGCCTTGGACGCGTACAACCAGAAGTTGGTCAAGAAGATCGCGGTGCGCGGTATCACCGTAAAGGGCTTGGCTGGATCCACCGCTTACCTGTATCTGGACGCAATCGAGATCGCCAAGGGCACGAAGCCGCGTGCTCGAATCGAGATCGAAGTGCAGACTCAGACTGGGATCAAACGTCAGGTTAAGCGCCTCGACGTGGGTGCGAACCTGCACGATGTGTCGAACGGAATTGAGGCTTACAAGGGCTTTTTCATCACTGAGATCGACGCGAACCGTGACGTAATCGAGCTGAGTAACGGCGACGTCGTCATCGCCGGACAACTCGCCGACCGCGACGTCACCGAGGAGACGAAGCGACGCATCCAGATTCGGGAGGTCATCCGTGCGCATCTAGACAAGGAGCGTGAGCTGTTTAGCCAGGGCGTCAAGGTGCTCTCACTGTTCTTCATCGACGAGGTTGCCAAATACCGCGACTACAGCCGTGAAGACACCCTCGGTGACTACGCCCGAACATTCGAGGAGGAGTTCGCTGCGATCCGCGACGAGGTACTCGGAGAGCTGGCCATCGACGACGCGACCGAGGAGTTTCAGCAGTACTTGCGACGCGATGAAGTTGGTCGGGTGCACGAGGGATACTTCTCGATCGACAAGAAATCCAAGCATCAAGTTGACGGCAATGTCTCCGGCCGCGGCGATGACAAAGGCCAGTCCAACGATATCGATGCGTACGACTTGATCCTGAAGGACAAAGAGCGACTGCTCTCATTCGCCGAGCCGGTCCGGTTCATTTTCTCTCACTCCGCACTGCGTGAGGGTTGGGACAATCCCAACGTGTTCGTCATGGGCATGCTCAAGAAGAGCGACAACACCGTCTCCCGTCGTCAAGAGATCGGACGCGGGTTGCGCCTCGCCGTCGACCAGCGCGGCGAACGCATGGACAACCCCGCCACTGTGCACAACATCAACGAGCTGACGGTGGTTACCGATGAGTCGTACACCGACTTCGTCGCCGGGCTACAGAAGGAAATTTCTGAGTCTCTTGCTGCGCGTCCGCGTAAGGCGAGCGTCAAGTTCTTCACCGGCAAGACGATCCAGACTCCGTCCGGTGAATCTGCCGTTGAAGAAGCCGTGGCTCAGGCGCTTTATAAGTATCTGATCAAGAACGACTACCTCAACGACGATGACACTGTCTCGGACGCATACATGCAGGCCAAAGAGTCTGGGACGCTCGCAGAGCCTACTTCCGAGGTGCTGCGAGCCGTCATCGACTTCTGCTGGCCGCTCGTAGACGCGCTCTATCTTGACGTGTCGATGATCGGCGAGGACGCACGCAAGCCGAAGAAGATCCCGCTCAATGAGGCCAACTTCGCCAAGAAGGAGTTCCAGGAACTCTGGGGCCGCATCAACCACAAGGCTGTTTACCAGGTTGAATTCGACTCAGCCGAACTTATCCACAAGGCCGTCGGACACGTCGACAAGCACCTGAACGTGGCTGCGATGCAGTACGTCGTCCAGGCAGGGCAGCAGCGCGAGAAGTTGGAGGCTGACGACCTCGCGAGCGGCTCGGGGTTCGCTGTGTCGACGACGCAAACTCACACCGAGACCGTGAGTGCGGGATCACAGGTGAAGTACGACTTGCTTGGTGAGATCGCTGAGAAGACCCAACTCATCCGTCGCACGGTTGCCGCTATCCTCCGCGGTATTGCACCTGGCACGTTCGGTAAGTTCCGTCTCAATCCGGAGCAGTTCATCACCGAGGCGGCGCGGTTGATCAACGAGCAGAAGGCGACTGTCATCGTTGAGCACTTGGCGTACGACACGCTGGAGGACCGGTTCGACTCAGCGATCTTCACAGAGAATCAAACCGCACAGGACTTCAGTAAGGCGGGTGACAAACTCAAGAAACACGTCTACGACTTCGTGGTGACCGACTCGAAGATTGAGCGCGCGTTCGTCACAGAGCTAGACACCAGTACCGAGGTCGCTGTCTACGCGAAGCTTCCACGCGGGTTCTTCATCCCGACCCCTGTTGGTGATTACAATCCCGACTGGGCGATCGCGTTCACAGAAGGCAGCGTCAAGCACGTCTACTTTGTCGCTGAAACCAAGGGCTCTCTTTCGACCCTTCAGCTCAAGGGCATGGAGGACGCCAAGATCGAGTGCGCCCGCAAATTCTTTGCTTCGCTGAGTGAGAAGAACGGCCATGACGTCACCTACGACGTTGTCACTGACTACACCGAGCTGATGCAGCTCGTCACCGCATAGGTCGATCTGTGGCGCTATTCTCGGAGCACTTTCAGTGGCCATCGACCTCGGTCGAATTCGATTCGATCGGTGGTGGCGCACGCGACGGCACAGCCGAAGTTGTTGAACGCGGCGGGCGGTGGATCCTCAAGTCACCGCGTAGCTTCTCGTATGCGACAGGGCAGCCTGGCGTACGAGTCCTCACGGCATCTCTTGACGGGACACCGACGCTCATACGTGGAACAATCTTCGGGATCGACGGTGACCTAGGGTTGCGAGTCGATGAGCTCAGGGTCGGATCAGCCGTGGATGATGCTCAATACACAACCGTGACGGCGACATTCGAACACCTGGCGTCGGCCTGTTCCTACCGCCACGAGGACGGAGCAGCCCGAAGCCCCTCGCAGCCGCTGCTGTTTCCCGAGGTCGACGGAGCGCCACAGATGGAAGCGACGCTACGCAGTGGAGAGAACTCGATCACGTTAGTTGCGCCGGAGCCGGTTCCGTTGGAGGACTTTGAGACTCAGCTCGCCGTCTTTCAGACGATGCTCACATTCGCGGCTGACCTGCCGTGCGGGCAACTCACGCTAATAGCGACTGAGGCGTCCGGGCAGACCGTGAACGTCTTTGGGCGAGATAAGTACGCGCCGTTTCAGCGTTCGACGCGCACACCGGTTGAGTACTCGCTGAGATTTGCTGGTGACTGGATTCAGCACACGATCGAGCGGTGGTGGGCGGCATACAGCGAGTGGAAGCCGGTCCTCCAGATCCTCGCGGGGTTGCGGTACCAGCCTGGATATGTCGACGCAGACGTGATCCTCAGCTCTGCGGCAATTGAGTCAGTCGCTACAGCGCTTCAACAGCACGAAGTTCCGCGACTAAGTCCCGACGAATCTAGGCCGATTCTCGAAGCTCTGGAATCGTTGACGGGCCTGGACCACGCGCAGAAGGAGGCGGTGGCGCAGCTCAAGGGCGATCTTGGGAGAACCACCTTCCGTTCGAAAGTGGAGCAGCTCATCCGCCAGGTCGATGACGATGTCTGGCAGCGAGCGCGGGTGTCCGTTGAAGAATGGACGAGGCAGTTCCTCAAGGCTCGAAATACCATTGCGCACGCGGGTTCTAGCGGCATCTGGGAAGATGGCGTCTTGCTGCGCGGCATCCGGGACGCCAACTGGATCGTGCTTACTCTCGTGATCTTGACGCACGTGGGCATTCCAGACGCGGCGATTGACCGTGCAGCGGAACGACTCGGCACACGATACAGTTCGCGCTACCGCGATATAGAGATCTTCACCTGAATTTGTACAGCTTCTGAGCCACCACGCCTCTTGCAGATCGAGGACGTCACCTCCGGCGGCGGCCGCTCACCTCCTCGATGAGCGAGGGGAGGTGGCTGCCCATGACGGTCTCGATGCGCGTGATGTCGGCTGGCGACGGCTACAAGTACCTCCTGAAGACAGTCGCTGCTGGCGACGGTGAGCGATCACTTTCGACTCCACTGACGAGGTACTACGACGCCGACGGCACGCCACCGGGACGATGGATGGGCAGTGGATTGCCCGGCCTCGGGGGAGGGCAGATCACGGAGGGTGACACGGTCAGCGAAGCTCAGCTCCAACTGCTCGTGGGGATGGGCCGGGACCCGATCACGGGAGAACCTCTTGGCCGCGCTTACCCCGTCTACACGACGGTTGTCGAACGCATCGAGGAACGGACAGCGGCACTCGATCCCGCCCTTGGCCCGGTGGAGCGAGGCAGAGCGATCGCGGCAATCGAAGCTGAAGAAGCTCAGCACGGTACGCGCCGGGCGGTCGCGGGGTACGATTTCACGTTCTCGATTCCAAAGTCTGCATCGGTCTTGTGGGCGGTTGCCGATGCGGGGACGCAATCCCTAATCGTTGACGCGCATCATGCCGCGGTTGCGGAGATGGTTGCATTCATGGAGCGCGAGGTTGCAGCCACCCGTACCGGTGCAGCCGCTGGCGACGGCGCTGTCGCCCAGGTGGACGTGCGCGGGATCATCGCAACCGCCTACGACCACTACGACTCGCGCGCTGGCGACCCGCACCTGCACACTCACGTCGTCATCAGCAACAAGGTTCAGACCGTCCTCGATGACAAGTGGCGAAGCCTGGATGGGGGTCCGATGCATGCTGCGGTCGTTGCGCTCTCGGAGCTGCACGAGGCGATCTTCGCGGACCACCTGACGCGGGCGCTCGGGGTTGGGTGGGAGACGCGCGAGATGGGCCGCGACCGCAATCCTGCCTGGGCAATCAGCGGGGTACCGGAGACGCTGATGGCAGAGTTCTCGACGCGTGCCCGTCATATCAACGTTGAGACCGACCGGCTCGTCGACGAGTACGTCGCTGCGCATGGGCATCGTCCATCTCCGGCGACCATCATGAAACTGCGAGCCAAAGCGACACTGTCGACGCGCCCGGAGAAGGAAGTCCATTCCCTGGCTGATCTCACTACCGAGTGGCGGCAACGCGCGGGGCGCATCCTTGGAACCGACGCGACGGAATGGGTCCGCACCGTCGTCGGGAACGACCCGCCTTTGCTGCTGCGTGCCGATGACCTTCCGCTGGACGTGATCCGATCGCTCGGGCAGAGCGTCGTCACGGCGGTTGGTGAGAAGCGTTCGACGTGGCGTCGTTGGAACCTCACCGCGGAATCTGCGCGCCAGACAATGGGTTATCGGTTCGCCACTGCAGAGGATCGAGAAGCCGTTGTTGGCATGGTCGTTGACGCCGCCGAGTCAGTTTCGCTGCGCCTCACGCCGCCTGAACTGGTTTCCAGCCCCGCGGTATTTCGACGCGGCGATGAGTCGTCAGTATTCAGACCGAAGCACTCGACCGTGTTCTCGTCCGGCGAGCTGCTGGGCGCGGAAGACCGGCTCCTCGAACTCGCCAACTCGACTACAGGCCCGTCGTTGACGTTGGCCACCATCGAGCGGATCACACGGAAACCAGATCGCGAGGGCCGGATGCTGGGGGAGGATCAGGCCGAAGCGCTGACGCAGATCGCGGTCTCGGGCCTTGTCGTCGACGTCCTCGTCGGCCCTGCCGGAGCGGGCAAGACAACAGCGATGCACGCGCTTCGACGCGCATGGGAAGCCGAGCATGGCGCGGGCAGTGTGGTGGGCATGGCGCCGTCCGCGGGGGCCGCGCAGGTGCTGGGCGATGAACTCGGGATCACAACAGAGAACACCGCGAAATGGTGGCAGAATCACGTGGCAACCGGCGAGACATTCAGTTTGGGACAACTCGTGATCCTTGATGAGGCATCCCTCGCTGGGACTCTCTCACTGGACCGCATCGCGGGACTCGCCGCCGATGCAGGGGCGAAAATGCTGCTCGTCGGTGACTATGCGCAACTCCAATCTGTTGACGCGGGTGGTGCGTTCGGGCTGCTCGTTCATACCCGAGGTGATGTCGCCGAGCTCGTCGACGTTCACCGCTTCACTCACGAATGGGAGAAGCTCGCTTCTCTTGGCCTGCGCCACGGCCACACGGACGTCATCGACATCTACGACGTTAACGGCCGCGTGCGCGACGGCGGCACCGAGGAGATGCTCGACGCCGCCTACGACGGCTGGCACATTGACCAGCTCGCCGGGAAGGCGACCGTGCTCGTAGCGGAATCGAACGACGCCGTCACGACTCTGAACAACCGGGCACGTACCGACCTCATTCTCGACGGCACAGTCGTGGGTCCTCGCGAAGCCGAGCTCCACGACGGCACGCGGGCTGCGACCGGCGACACCGTCATCACTCGCCGCAACGAGCGGAGGTTGAGGACGAGGCGAGGTTGGGTCCGCAACGGCGACCGATGGATCGTTGCTGATGTGCGGACCGATGGCTCGATGGTGCTGCAGCGTGCCGGACGAACTTGGGGTGCCACCGTACTGTTACCGGCCGACTACGTCGCCGAGCACCTCGATCTCGGGTACGCGGTCACGTCGTATCGCGCTCAAGGCATCACAACCGACACCGCACATGTTCTCGTCGACTCTGGAATGACGCGGGAAAATCTGTATGTTGCGATGACCCGGGGGAGGGACGCGAACGTCGCGTATGTTGCCGTTGACAAGCTTGACGCCACTCACGAAGTGCCGCACCCTGGCGACAACGACGAAGCGACCGGTCGTAGCGTTCTCTACGGCGTGCTTCACCATGTCGGAGCAGAACTCTCCGCTCACGAAACGATCGTCTCCGAGCAGGAGTCTTGGGGGTCGATCGCCCAGCTCGCGGCCGAATACGAGACCATTGCCGCAGCAGCGCAGCGCGACCGCTGGGCGGCGCTCATCAGTTCATCGGGACTCACTGCAGCCGAGACAGTGGAGGCGATTGATTCCGAATCGTTCGGGCCACTCACCGCCGAGCTGCGACGCGCCGAGGCGAACCATCATGACGTTGATGCGATGCTGCCGCGACTGGTTCGAGCCCGCGGCTTCAAGGATGCCGACGATATTGCCGCTGTCCTCCACCACCGGGTCGCCGCAGCATCCGCTCACCCCACCGGATCGGGAAGGGCGCGCAGATCGCCGCGACTCATCGTTGGGCTTATCCCCGAAGCATCCGGGTCTATGAGCAACGGCATGCGCCGGGCGCTCGACGAACGACGCGACCTTATCGAGCGACGTGGTGACGCTGTACTCGACACCGCGCTTGCAACAGACGCACCGTGGATCGCGGAGCTGGAGGAGGTTCCCAGCCATTCCAGACAGCTCGCAGCCTGGCGGAGTTCCGCACTAGTGATCGCGGCGTATCGGGACCGTTACCGCATCACGGACCCGTCAGCGCTCGGTTTGCCGCCCGAGTCTGTAGTCCAGAGGATCGACCGCGCAAGAGCCGAAGCGGCGCTGCGTTCACTCGCTCCTGAGCGGCAGCAACCTGACGCACCTACCCCGACGCCCACGCATGACCCCCGCGGGCTCACGCGTTGACGGCCCGTGCGTCTCCCGCGGCAAGATGCATTGCATCGAGATCCGCGTGAACCACTTGGGGTTACAGCGAACGACCGTGTGACTCGACGCTGCGCGTCAGTGGAAGGTCAGGAGCTGTTTGCAGTGCACGAATGCCGCGGCGTGAAGTCGGTTCATCGTCCAGCAGCCGGATGATGTCCGCGGCAGCCGTGATCACATGAGCGCGCTGATCTTGAAGAAGCAGATGCGGACCTACGCTCGCGGCACTCGTGACGGGCCCAGGTACTGCGCCGATAGTGCGGCCAAGCTGGAGTGCTTCGTCAGCCACCCGCAGGCAACCAGATCGAGCACCGGCCTCCACGATCACGGTCGCAGCCGAGAGGGCGGCAATGATGCGTGCGCGATCGAGGAAACGCTGGCGAGTTGGTGCGGTGCCCGGCGGCTGTTCGGATACCAAGATCCCTTGGGCGCCGATGCGCTCCAGCAGAGAGGAATGACCGGCCGGGTAGAGCCGGTCGAGTCCGCTGGCGAGCACGGCAATCGTGCCGCCGCCGCTTGCCAACGCTGCCCGGTGCACTGATCCCTCGATGCCATAGGCGCCACCGGCAACGATGACGCGTCCAGCCGACGCGAGATCACCCGCAAGTTCACCGGCAACATGCTCACCGTACGCAGTGGCAGCCCGGGCGCCCGTCAGCGTGACACGGTCCGACAGGGCGCCGCTTAGAAGCTCTGCGCTTCCGCGAGCCCACAGAACATAAGGTGCGCGATCCCCGAGGTCGTCGACTGCTGTCGGCCAAACGGCGTCGCCAGGAATCAGCACCTCGAGGTGGCTGCGTTCGAGATGTGCAACCTGAGCGGCCACCTGGTCGGGAGAGCCCTTCGAGCGGATGCGATCCCGCCAGACGCCAGCCTCAATACGATCCATACCGGGGACAGGGCCGTCCGACTCAGCATGACGCAGTGTCTCGGCAGCGCCAACACGTCGCAGGAGCTGACCGGTCGCGGGGTCATCCGGCGCTGCAACGATCGAGAGAGCCATGCGAGCGATGCGTTCGTCACGGACGAGTTCAGAGAGTGCAGACATCGGGAGGCTCCTTCGCGGTGAGAGATCACCGTGAAGGTGCGCGGTATCGACCTTTCGCTTGTCGCGATCCTGGGCGACCTGGGCGACCTGGGCCCATGCCCGTCCGGCCCCACCCGGCGGCCCTCGTCGTCATCGAACGTGCGATGGGCCGCACTCGCTCACGAATAATTCCTCGATACGAGCCATCTTGATGTCTTTGGTTGGGGTCTAGCCATCTGCTTCGGGCGGCTCGGAAATCATATGCAAGTAGGTGATCCCGCCTTGATTCACGCAGTCTTCGGCCAGGGCATGGACTTGCCGATGGAAGGAGGCATCGGATCCTGTCGCAGTGATCGTCGAGGAGACGGCGGCGAATCGCCGCAACGGCGTGGAGGCTCCGTCGTAGGTGAAGTTCGAGCCATCGACTGTGAGTATGGACAGCGGTTCGTTTCCAGCCCATTCGACACCGACTCTCACTTCGTATTCGTCAGTGTGGAGCGCATCCGCTGTCGCGCGGATCAAAGCCATGAAGTCGGCTACCGCCCCTTCGATGCCGCGGCCCTCGACCTGCCATCCGTCAAAGTAGCCGTCAGTGCTCTTCCTGTGTCCGCCGACTGCGGACGCCAAACTCACGGAGCCGTCATGGTGCACACTCGCCCATGCTTCCTGCCATTGTTGGCTGCCAGTCGCGGTGTTGACAGCAGTCCAGCGGCGTAGGCCTGGGCGTGGGTTGAGATAGTCGATGTTCGCGACCGGGTGGATGCCACTTTGGTTCGAGTAGGTAAGCGTGATTTTCCGTGCGCGTTCGAAGACCTTCCGCGCCTCGTCGCGGTCTGGGCGGGCGAGCACTGGAATGCGCGGATGCGCGGCGGCGATCAACCAAGCCCGCGTAGAGGTGTCGTGTTCCTCAGCGGACTCTCTGTAGAGGCCGTCGAGAGCGTCCGTGGCACGTCGCCGTTCGTTGAACCGCGCACGATACATGGCCTCGATTTGCCGCTCTTTCATCCATGCGGTGTCCGCGTCGTTGCGGATGGGTGCGCCGAAGTAGTCGTTCTTGTAGATGAGGTGTGGGCCATCCACGCTTGCCGGAACGCTCACGGCAACGGCTCGGGTATCGATGCCGAGCCGATAGATTTCTATACCAAACACGGGTGGGACGATCGCCGTGACGGCAACACTTCGATAGGCACGCTCATGCCCTTCG